>JBEKYD010000282.1:0-15065 GCA_049511335.1 Bryobacteraceae bacterium
CCCGCCCCCCGACCCCCACCAGCCGGCAAAGCGCAATCGCCGTGTACCCGTAATGCGCCCCGATATCGAGCCACGTCTCCCCCGCCCCGACGTTCCTCTCGAACCACCCGAGCAGTGGCCGCTCGGTTCGCCCCAGAATCGCCGCGGGATAGTCGTGCCAGGAGGTCATGATCGCCTGCCCGCGCAGCGGCCCAGCCAGGATCCGGTGCCGACGAATCCCCCGCGGCAACGCCGTCCGTATCGTTGCCTTCAGCCGTTTGTTCATACGGCCGGTCGGCCCACAAGGTCTGCTGGAAGCGAACGCTTGTCCACAATGCTGCGGATCACCCGATCCACCTTCTCTCCGGTCTTGTGCCAGGAATACTTGCTGGCCACCATCAGGCCGTTCGCTCCCATCTGCTGCCGCAGAACCGGATTCTCCACCAGCCGCAGGATCGCGTCCGCAACTGCATCCGGCCGCCGATCGACCGAAAAGCCCGCGCCCGACCCCGCGATCTCACCCGCATAATTCAACGTGTTGCTGACAACCACCGGCATGCGGCTGGACATCGCCTCGAAAACGGAGAAGCCGAAGTTCTCCGCCTCGGACGGCATTACCAGCACGTCGGCGTCCGCAAGCGCCTCCAACTTCGTCGCCGGGTCGATGCCCCCCGTCATCACCGTACACCCCTCGATCCCGTTGCTGCGCACCCAATCGCGAACCTTCTGTCCGTACGACGGGGGATCCGGCGGACCGACGATCGCCAGTCGCGCGTCCGGCCGCCGCGCCGCAACTATCGCCATCGCCTCAGCCAGCAGGTCGATCCCCTTCTTCGCGTTCAGCCGCGCCAAAAACAGCACCAGCGGCCCTTCGTGCCCGCCCAGATACCGCTTCCGGAATGCCCCCCTCGCCGGCAAATCCGCGAATTCCTCCGCGATAAAGCCGGTGGGAATCACAACCGAGGGCGCGGTCAAATTCAGGCAGCGCGTCTCATCGCGCTCCCCTTGCGCGGTAAAGAAGATCACCGCAGCGTTCGCCAGAATCCGGTTTGCGAACAGCTTGCCGTATAACCACTTCTTTCTGAAACTGACCCTTCGCTGGCAAGGCGCCAGCACCCCGTGCAGCCAGACCCCATAAGGCTTGCCGCAGAGCCGCGCCAGCAGATATCCCATCAACACCGGAAATGAGTACAGCGAGTGCAGCCCGATAAAATCGCAGCTCCAAAGCAGAGGAAGGGCCTTCAGCGGCAGCATCGGCGCGAATGCCCACATGCCAAACGCCTTGCTCAGAACCATCCCGAAGGTGCCTTTGCCCTGCGACCGGCACAACGCCTCCTCGGCGCCGGGACACACAAACTCCTCCCGGCCCGGAATCGGCGGCCCGGCCAGCAGCACGATAACCCGGTGCCCCGTCGCCGCCGTGCTGCCCATAATCACCGGGATTCCGACGATCCCAATCCCGCCCTTCCGCGGCATCGCGCCTTCGGCGAAGTTAATGATGTTCAAGAGAGTCGCCCCGTATCAGTGCGTAGCGAGAACCCGCTCGTACACACGCCCAACCGCCTGTGCGGTGAGATCCCAACTGAACCCACGCACCCGCTCCAACCCTTTTCTCACCAAGCAGTCACGCAGGACCTCATCAGTCAAAACGCGGTTCAGCGCGTCCGCAATCGCCGCCAAGTCCGTTGGTGACACCATAATCCCCGCCTCTCCCACGACCTCCGGAAGAGACGCAGCATCCGAGGTCACAACTGGCGTTCCGCAAGCCATCGCCTCCAACGGAGGCCAACCAAAGCCCTCGTAAAAAGAGGGGAAAAGCAGGCAGTCGACGGAGTTGTAAAGGTCCACCAGACTCTCCCTTGGAACAGTGCCCAGGCACAAAACGCTCCCACCCAGACCCAGCTCAGCGACCGTCCGCGCCCACTCCGGCGTCGCGCCACCCGTTTTCACCAGGTAGCAAGGTCTCCGCAATTTTGAACGTACCAGCGCGAACGCTCTCAAAGCCCCAACATGGTTCTTATACTCGCCCGAACCGGAAACAAGGACATACACGCCGCCCCCGAATCCCAGCGTTCTGCGGGCGCGAAGCGCTTCCTCGCGGGAGTACCTTCGGAACAGCTGATCGACCCCAGGGTGTACCACCGTTATCATCGAGGCGGAACAACCGCACAGACAAATTAAATCTCGCTTCGTATTCTCACTATCCGCGACTATGTGCGCAGCGAGACGCAGGGCACGGAAGGAAAACAAATTCAGTGCGGGCTTCCGACCAGGCGCGAGCCCGCTGATTCGACCCATGAACCGCACCATCGGGATAATGTCATGGACAGTGACTACGGTCCGGCCCCTGCCTAATCCATAGATTAGGTGTGCATAGCCCTGATCTATGATATGGTTGAGTGCGCCAGCGTGCCGGATGCTGGAGAGCGGATACTCCGCATACCTGGCTATTCGCATTCGCACCGGCCCGCAGCCGCCAACCGGCAGTCTGCGCGGGTGGTACTCCTCCACCTCGTAGGGTGCTGGCGTTAGGCGCCGAAGAGACGCAGCCAGACCGGCCGCGTACACATCCATACTAAGCCGGTAATCCTCAGCGAAGTCGCCGAAGACCGTCACCTTCACTTGTCCTCCCATCGCGGCCAAGCCCACTCCACCCCGGGCAGAAAGACAACGACTACTGAGAAGGTGCCAACGCGGAGCGCCCCCGAGTCCGAACCATGAGAAACATACAGATCGACACCGCCAGGAACCGCACCAGGAATGCGTATGGGAGCACAAAACCCGCCTCCGTTGTCAGAAATGTTGGCACGACCGTGATATATACAAAACCCCAGGTCCGTCGTCGGCGCTCTGTCCCAATGAATATCTCAAAAAGACAGCGCCAGAAAACTCCCAACGCGAACATCGCGACGAGTCCGCCGATACGCCCAAAATGCATAAGAAGCTCCCCAGGAAGCGTCGGCGCAAGCTGAGCTTGGGAGTCGCTGCTGGCCCACAAGCTAAATTCGTCACTGTTTCTGGATAGCGGCTTACCCTCCCATATGACATGTGGCACGAGCCCGCTCACGACCACCAGCCAAAGCGGATCTGGCCTAGGCGCACTCTCCAGCCCATCGAATGTTACCGTGTAACCCTCCAGGGCTGATGTTCGGCTCATGACAGAATCCCAGATCATCGGAATGCTGAAAGGCGCCTCTGTTGACCCCCTCAGCACGTCCAGTGCTGGCAGTAACACCACGAAATTGAAACAGGCGAATGCCAAAAACGTACGTGTTCGGATGGGCCTTAGTGCGTAGTGCCGTGCTCCTAAGGCAATTAGGATCACGCTGACTACCCTCGATCGCATGCCTGCCACTGTGCTTATCGCAAGCTGTAGGGAGCCCATCACCACAAAGAGTGACAACGCTATTCGCTTCTTTAGCGCCCCTCGGTGCTCTGCCTTTGTTCGCATGTAGTACCAAGCGACAAACGTGTATGGGATCAGCGACAGTTCTCCCAGGATGCTCAATCTGCTCAGGCTGCTCTCGACCGGTGACGTCCCTTTGAACCGTCCGTACCCGACTTGGTTCGTGTATGCCACGAGCACACCAAAGGTCGCCACAAATACAACTGTGCAAATGGCCATGCACCGCCAAGGCGCCAGCTTGCCCGGTGCGAATGGCAGTAGCCTGGCCAGGGTCCGCCCTGCCTGCCATTTGTATCCGATCACAAAAAGCAGATAACCTACCAGAAGAGCGGCTAGAGGTGCGACCGATAGCCCTCCGAAATCCAGGAAGCTCCTCCTCAAGCGGGCCTGGAACAGATCTGGGAAGGATTGCTCGATAACCACATCCACCGCACCGAGGCCGAACAGTAGGAGGTACATTGCACCGAGGAACGAGGGCGGTGACAGGGCATCAAAGCCGCTGTGTGATCTCGGGGGCGCTTGCTTAACGGGTACCCGAAGCTGCGGCAAGCCATCGACACCCGCTCTTGGCATCCCGAGCGGGCTCCTGACCTCAATTGGGGTCGGCCCTCGATTCATGGAGTCCTTATCGCCTTGACCTCGTAGGAGCTTGTCCAGAGCCAGCCAAACGGTGGTAGCCACAGTAGGTACGGAACGAAGCGAATCATCCGCGCCCTGGAACTTAGCGGCACGGGTCCCATTCGCCACGTGCCAACAACCTTGAACCCGCCATCTTCGAACATCTGCCCAGCGGAGGACTGCGTGAAGCCCCTAACGTGGGTATAGTCGCTCCAGGTGCGACGCCCCCTCTCGCAGATCACCGAGGCGAGCACGCATCCCCCAACGCGAGTCACACGTCTTAGCTCAGCCACCATGTTCCACGGCTTCTGCAGATGCTCCAGGATATCGCGCGCCACTACCGCATCGAAGTATCCCTCGTCAAACGGAAGCGTCAGTTGTGAGTCCAGGTCCCATCGTTTCACTGTCTCCCAGTTCTCAGCGGACTTGAGGGCAGCTGCGTTGTGGTCAAGTCCGTACACATGTGTGCCTGGAGGCTTAAACCGACCGAGGTCTCCGCTGCCACACCCGAGATCCAGGACTCGGGTCGCTGCCGGCAACTGCGACCAGTAGAATTCGGCTAGTGCGGCAGTTAGCGGCATGGCATGCGTTGACGGCTCATCGGACGCGGGCGGCTGCCACCGCGTCTCGGTGTCCGTGAAGCAGGTTCCAATAGACGTTCAGGCAGCGCTCCCCATAACTGTCCCAGCCGCCTATGGAATTGACGCGGTGAAGTGCGGCCTCGGCCATGCTGCGGCGTAAGCCAGGGTTTGCAATCATCCACTGTAATCTGTCACGAATCGCAGGGACGTCTCTGATGGGAACGATGAATCCCTCGACACCATCCGTGAAGAGATCCTCCGCTCCGGTGTTAGTGGTTGCGATCACGGGAACACCACACGCTAATGCCTGCGCCTGGACCATGGCGAGCCCCTCCTCGATCGACGGCAGAACTAGCACGGAAGACTGAGAGTAGTGCCGCCACAGCGCTGATCTCGGGCGAGCGCCCTTGTATTCAAACGAATTCCGGTGTTTCTCCAGGACAGGTTCCGCCGAGGCGTCGATCAGCCCGATTAGCCATAGCTCACAGTGCTTTGCCGCAACAAGCGGACCCGCCGCCTCCAAGAGATACCCTATACCTTTTCGTATCGAGATCTGCCCAACAAAAACGATCCGAAAGGCGGAATCCTCTTTTTCCCCCGGATGAAATTCCGACAAGTTCACGCCATACGGACATACGAGCACCTTTTCAGCACTGTGGCCATGCTCCAGAAATGACCGGCGCGCGAACGTAGACGGCACAACCACCGCATTTGCTTCCGCGTATTCGGCCAGGCACCGGTCAACATGTTCCGCGGTAAAGACCGGCGGGCGTGCGCCCCAGCGCGGGTATTCCTCCTCCAGAAGTTCCTTTTGGGTCAGGATGTGCGTCGAACCGCGATTACAAACCCAGACTCCCCCATGTTGCCTCATGAGGCGCCCCGCTTCCGGACCAGGGCCGTCAAGGGCATCCAGCAGATCTGTGGTTTCAGGATCGACCGAGCGCGCCAGCCACCTTCCCAGGCTACGTAAATCCAGGTCACGCAGCCGAGAGGCGCCAGGGAGCCGCATTCGATGACTCAATACATCAAGAACGTGAAGCGTCGGGTGCGTGTGGGTGAAGGGCCGAAGATCGGGATCGACGTGGGTTCGCGGATTCCCGGTGAACATATCCACTCTCTGGCCAAGCCGTATCATCTGCCGGGCCAGATCGAACATGTGGAACCGACCGATTGCGGAAATCGCAATTCGCAGGGTCGGCCCCGGCGCCAAATTACCTAAATCCTGGCCAGAGCCGTTACCAGTCACGTCAATGCCTCTCGGCCCGTCCGGCACTCTTCAACTCCAATGTCGCCGCCGCGGTCAGATTTGTCCGGGAGGCAAGTGAGGGCGTTGCCACTACCGACCGCGAGCTAGGTGTGCCCCTGCCCGGCCTAGCTCTGGACCTGCCCCAGCTATGTACATAAGAATATCGCACGGGCAAAATCGGCCGTTGTATCTTGTAGCTGGTCAAGCGCAGCGCGAAGCACAACCCATAGCATCCCCAGATCGATCAGGAGAAGCGCAAGTGCGGCGCCCAGGGTCCCGTACCGATGAACCAGCGACCACGCGCAGCAAAGTGAGGCTAGGGTCAGCGCCAAGTAGAGAAATGCCATTCGATGGTGAGAGTTGGCAGCCATGGGCACCACCGAGCTGACGTACCACGTCGAGTTTGCAAGAGTGACCAGTAGAAGAACATAGAAGCAAGGTGCGTCGAATTGAACGGACCCGTGAATCCAGATACGATAAATATACGGCCCGGCGGCGGAAAGTGCCAGGCCGCACACCATTGAGAGCACCAGGGCAGCTCGGACCGCATGTCGGTGCAGCGTGCGAGCCAGGGCGAGCTTCCCTGCGCCGAAGGCGGAGGACAACTCCGGCCAAACGCCAACCCCGATTACGTTGAGGACTTGGAAATTGAATCGAGTCAGCGTCCTGAGGGTGGAGAACGACACCACAGCGAGCGGTCCCAGAGCCACTCCAACCAGGATCGTAAACCCCTGGACACAAAGGGACTGGGCCATTGGAAACGCAATAAATCCCAGCGCCGGTGCTACGAGTTCCCTGATCCTCAGCAGCCGCGCGTGACGGACTCCCAGTTCGAGCCATGGGCTCTTATGCCGGAGCAAGCAAGCATAGCCTATGCTGCCAGCCGTCCGCACCAACAAGTAAGCCATCGCCGCAGCGAGCAGTCCCCCGCCGAATGCGGCGACAGTTGCGGCCAGGACAGCTTCCATGAGTCGGACGACATTAATCCAAAACGTCCCTAGCGCGAAATTCCCGTCACATCTGAAGCCGCTCTCGGTAAGGCTGTTCTGCTGGCCGACAATAACATAGGCGCTGAGAACGAGTACGATAGTGGCGGCCTGGGAGCCATTAAGGCTCGAAAGCCTGAGCCAGTGCTGCCATCGGATGGACCAGGCAAACGCGGTAACGATGAGCAAAAGGAGCGTGCAAATTCCGGTAACGAGGACCCAGCAGCTCTGGAAGGTCTCCAAGGCTCCGTCTTTGTCGTTAGCTGACACGCGCATGCTCATGTCACTTGCCGACGCATCGCCTAGCCCGAGATTGCTAAGCGAAAAGTAGCTTGGAATGGCGAACAGGAGCAACCAATCTCCGTAACGCGAAGCACCCCATGCATGCAAATACAGTGGCACGGTCCCCAACTGTATGACCGCAGTTACCACGGGGCCAAAAGCCGTGGCGCCGAGGCCGCGAGCCAGCCGATTGTACACATCCTTAGGAACCCCAATCGTGGTGGTCATTGACGACCATGCTTGCTGCGCCGCTTGCTCCCAACTACTCCACTTCGTTGTTGGTCGCCGGGCTCACAGGAATTCGGCTGCAAGCTTCAGAATTGCACGCATTCGGTCCGTGTACGTGTGGCAGCCAGCCACGACGCGCTCGTAGGCCGCGCGGGCCATACGAACTCGCTCCTCCTCATGGCCGAGGTAGAACCGAACCTTGTCGACCAGTTCCTCGTCCGAACCGAAGTACGCTACATCGCGGTCCTCTTCAAACAATTCAGCGTGCTCCTCAGTGCGCTCAGCAAGCATGAAGGTGCCGCACGCCGGGATCTCGAATGTACGCATGCTGTGGCCATCCCGATTAGCCCTACGCACAAGGCCGAGGCCGATCTTCGCGCCGCACAGCGCAAGTCGGTAAGCGCGACCGACCGCAAAACCGCGATAGTATTTTCGGAGCACGGGATCCCTGTTCCAAAAGCCGCCGTACAGGGCCAATTCTCCGCCCACCGCGCGGTGCAGCCTTCGAAACATAGGGCGCCGATCCTGGTCAGCTCCACCCACGAACGCCACTCCGCTTGCATACCGCGATGAATCGTACACACTGGCCGGCTCGAAGAAGTGCAGGGATGGTTCATAACCGAACGGAAGGAAAACAACATGCCCGCAACCAGCCTGCCGCACATCTTCCATGATGGCCCGTTTGGTACACGCATACAGATCGTACAACGGTATGTTCTCGGCAGTCGAAGGGCGAGAGACGACTGGATTGAAGGGGTCGTCCGTCGCAAAATTGACTATACAGCGTTCCGGTGCCCGAATTTCCCGGAGTGTGTCAGATGAAATCCAATTCCCCATGCTGATGATGACAACCTGCGGCGAGAACTCCTTGACGGTTTTGCACATCTCCCAGTTTATCTTCCAGTACGCCAGCGGCCGGCGTCCGATAACCCGGGAAGCAACCTTGTGAACGATCGGAAAACGCTGCGGCGGAGACAACTCAATAAAACGGTGGTCGTGCCCGAGTTCTTGCAGTGCCTTGAGGAAGAAACCGCCCACATGCCCGGTTGCCCCGCAGCCTGCTAAGAGTACGCGCATTTTCCTCCGCTCACGGCAGGACTGCACAAGTTGCGCGGCCTCAGGCCGAAAATGGCTCGATCTCTCCTCATCGACGGTGCCTCACGGCAAGTATCACGTCCGCCTGAGCATGAGGGCAGCATCCAGTGGCTACAAGCCCTATTGCAGTGCTACGCAGAAGTTGGCGACAACGAACACAAACAGCAGGACCGTGAGTCGCTAGAAACACTGTTGACGCGTATCGCACTGAGATCTTCGAGGCTCCCTTCAGCTCCTCGTATTCCGCGCTCTTGATGTCGCACTCCTCTCTAAACTAAGGCATTCGCCGGTGGAATTCGACTTTGAGGCGACTAAGGCGTTCGGCCCAACTGTCTGGAGGACGGTAGAGTCGCGAGAACCCGGAGCAAGATGCGCCATGCTGGGGATTTGACCCTCGCTAGAATTCGACGAAGCGACTTTCATTACTCACGGCTGTGCCAAAACTGGTGCACTGGGTTTACCTAGCTTAGCTTCAAATGCCGGCGTAGAAACCCGGGGTGTTATTTCGCATTCCTCGGGACCCTGGCCGCAAAAGGGTGTATTGCAGGCTTCGATAGATTTTCTTTTCTTAATGCCGCCGCCCCGCGACCTCAACCGCTCGCACAATCCCCTGGACGCAGGCCTCGTAAGAATAGGAGCACACCCTGGTTTGTGCGGCGTTCCCCATTGCGGCGCGCTTTCCTGGATTTGAGAGGAGTTCTGACAAGTACAGTGTGAGCTGTTCGATGTCCCCAACCTTGTACACGTAGCCGGTCATTCCAGGCTCAACTAAATCGTAACCCGCACCGACCATGTCGGTGACGATGGCTGGCATGCCAAAGAGCATAGCCTCATTCACAACCAAGCCCCATGACTCAAACTGCGCCGGCAAGACGAAAACGTCGCCGCAGCCATAGTATTTCGGCAATTGTGTCTGATTCTGAAAGCCGGCCAGGAGCACGTGAGTCAGTTCGCGGCTGGTGAAGAACGCCTCTAGGTCCCGCCGAAGCACGCCTTCACCAATGTACAGGAGGGTCGCGTCAATGCCACAACCTACAACTCGGGCGTACGCTTCCGCCAAATCCAGTGGGCGTTTTCGATCAATCAACTTGCCTGAAAATACGATCACCGGCGGGTCTGGGCGGAGGCCCAGCGACTTCTTCATTTCCGGCTTCTCCTGCTTCCGCCAGGAAGGCGATGGCGTGAAAAATCCATTGTCCACGCAGTAGGGCGTTTGAAACAGCTTCCGGTTGGCGACCCCGTAGTGTCGAAAGAAGTCCCGGTTTGCATTGCCAATACACAGAAAAGCGGCAGTGTGCCGAAACAGAACGTATAGAATGGCTCTCTTGGCCCACCTAATCCAGCGTTTCCGAGGCCGTAACAGCTCGGATTCCGTGCGAAGCAGCACTGGTGTGCCGCTAGCCCAGGCACCCACGTATGCAAAGAGTGAGAGCGCGGTGGCATAACCGTGAATAAGTACAGCATCGTAGCGTTGACGCCACAGCTCCCAGACGATAGGCAAGTTCGCGAAGGTGCGGCTCACTTTCAAAACAGCGGTCCCGCGCGTCAAAAATCGAAATCTATAACCCTCCAGCAACCGTCATCGTGGCCGTAGTAGACGGTCGCCTCAATCGCGGGATGGCGTGCCAATTCCTGAAAGAGTGGAGCCTGGTACTGTACCGGGTGAGATGTTACGACCGCAAGGCGAAACATGGCACCCGCCCTTGTGCCATCCACGGCTTTCCTTTCGGATTCTGGTGCCGCGTTGTCTTTCATCTTGTGGCCTGGGGGTGCCGCAGGATTGACGCCTTTCCCAGAAATAGGAGACAAAATCCGACAATTTTATCCTCCCGCAAGACCCTCACCGTCCTCGGCAGCGCGTGACGGCTGGGCAGTATGATGAGCGACTCAGGGACATGCACCTCGTCATGCTCTTGGGCGACTCGGAGCCGCATGGCGACGTAGGACAGAAACCCCAACTGGCTGTCGAAACGTGCCTTCTCACATACTGAACGTCGTGCCATGACGGTTCCCCAAACCGGGGCAGTCAGACCTCTAGCACCTGCCGGACCCATAACACTTGCGGGAAGTTTCTCCGACAGATCGTTCCGGACGCGGCCCTTTTCTTCAAATTCCCGGTACTGATGGAAAGCGAATACTCCGCTAGACGCGGTCCAACACTGCCGTCCATTCCTTCAGCACCGTGAAACCGTAGATCAGCGTCGTGGTCAGTTGAATGCCGTTGTTGAGATTTCTGGGCATTCCCAAGTTCTCGGCATTCCGGTGACACCTGATCCGCCCGTTTCGCTAGGCGATTCCCAACAGACACGCGATCAGTCGGTCCTCGTTGCAGATTCCGACTCAAAGTCCAGCAGAGCCTGAGCGCAAGGATATTGGATGTCGAGTGCCGCCTGAAGAGCGCCCTATCAATGACAAGGGCAGCAGTAGTGGCGGAAACCCTTTCGAGCCAATCAGTGGCACGGTCGCGTTTGCCTTGAAGAATAACCATGATCGGCAAGGCGCTGTAAGCGGCAGGTGTCAATACAATTCCCAACAATTCACTTAAGCCGCGCCTCGACGTACACGCTGTCATTTTCTCTCTCTCTTAGATCAAGGGTGCCAGGCTCGCGTAT
Organism: Bryobacteraceae bacterium; assembly: GCA_049511335.1. Classification (GTDB taxonomy): domain Bacteria; phylum Acidobacteriota; class Terriglobia; order Bryobacterales; family Bryobacteraceae; genus JBEKYD01. The sequence goes on from JBEKYD010000282.1 coordinate 11,034, forward strand.
GGTGGTCTGACCAGGCTGCAGCTCGCGTGCGTCGTCGAAGCCCTCTCCTTCTAGGAGTCGGCACAGGGATGGGGCGTCATACATCCAACAATGATCGCGAAAACCGACCAGCAGGTGCCTGGTGATCGCGAGAAAACCTCGTGTCCTCCCCATAGCCATGTTTAGTGAAGCGATGAATTCGTCTGCATTTCCAGTCTCCAGGTAGTGCTGTGCGCGCCGCCTGAGGTCGGGGACAACAAGGCGGAGCACTCCACCCGACACTAATACGCGTCTCGCCTCACTTAGAAATCCTATCACCTCGCGGGTCGGATCGAGATGCTCGAAGACATGCGAAGCATACACAACCTCTACGGTGTTGTCTGGAAGGGGGATGTTGCGTGCCGCGTTGGACCATTTAATTCCCTGTTCACGTACCACCTTGGCGAATTGTGATTGTTGCTGCGTCACTAGGCGCAGAGCGAGAAGAATTCGCATAAGACCAGGGCACTTCGACAGGAGCACGGTGGGGGAATTGTCGAAGTTAAGCCAACCGATTGTCGGATTCGTACAACATCCGACGTTGATCCTTAGTGCGGGGTCTCCTGGCGCGGGCCGGTTGTGAGAGATTGTGCTGGTACTTATGGGTTGTTGGGGCATGGTCTGCGCAAGGTAGGTGCGCCGGTCGAATCCCGCGCGCCCGGTTGCAGCCTACCTCTCAACTTGCATTAGCTACACCTGAGAAGTTGCCGAGGCGATGGTTTGGGCCGACGTGGCTGCTGGCAGAAGGGGACGAGTCGTAATTAGTTCGCGACCTGATTGAGGGCCGGCTAGGTCTGCGGCCCGGTGCCTCTGGATTAATGGCCAGCACTCACGGAACTTCTCGATCAGCGGCGTTACTGCGCTCTCGGCGGTCACCTTTGCACACCCATTGTTGCGATCTCGGTCTACCCAGGATCTAAGGGACATCGGTCATGCGAACAGGGCTTGCCTGACACCGACCAATTCACGCGGGTATAGATAGCGGGAATTCTAAAAAATAAGTGGCTTTCGACAGTGGCACAAATCGCGTGATAGGTGATCACATGGATCTCTTGAATGCGCGGCGTCTCCGTGAGGGGCACCGCCATGAGTACATCACACCAAGGCGCCATCCGTCCGCCGCCCTTTCCCGTGAGCCCGATAGTGGAGAGCCCACGCTCACGCGCCACTTTCAGTGCCTCGACAACGTTGGGAGAATTGCCGCTGGTTGAGATTCCCCAAGCAATGTCGCCGGGGTGGCCAAACGCCTCGACCTGCCGTGAGAAGACCGTATCAAAACCGTAGTCGTTACTCCAGGCTGTGAGGACTGCCTGGTTTGCCGATAGTGCAATCGCGGGTAGCGCCCTTCGCTCATGCATGAATCGCCCTACCAGTTCGGCACAAATATGCTGGGCATCAGCGGAAGATCCGCCATTGCCGAAGACGAGAAGTTTGCCACCTGCACTGAAGCACGACAAGAGCAATTCAATAGCTCGATGGATCTCGCCAACGTAGGAGTCTTTCGAAACCAGTTCCAAATTCCGCGCTGTCTCTTGGAACAAGACACTGATCGTGTCAACTTGGGCATCAAGATTCCCACGGGCTTTTGTGGGGCCTTCGACCGTAGGAACTAAAGGAGTCACTCAGAAATCCTTGACCCGCATTGACTCATGTGTCCCCAAACTTTCCACTTGTGCCGCCTACTCCTTCGGCTGCTTGTAATATCTCGAATAGTACTTGCCGTAATAGCCGTAGTAATAGTAGCGGTCGCTGGTGTCCTCGCGGACCTCGTTTAGGGCTACGCCGATTACGTTGGCTTTCAGGCGTTTGAGACTGGTGAGGACGGTGGCTACGGCCTGCTTATTGGTTTGTCCGGCCAGGGTCATGACTACGACGCCGTCGACGATGGCGGCCATCTGGAGGGGTTCGGCGAAACCGAGCATGGGAGGGGCGTCGATGATGACGAGGTCGTAATCCTTGCGGGCTTCGTCGAGGAGGTGGGCGAGGACGGCGCCGAGGCGATCGGCGGCGCGGCGGGAGGAATCGCCGGCGGTGAGGACGTGGAGGTCGGGGAAGCCCTCGGGTTTCTGGAGGACCTCGCGCCAGGGGGTTCCTTCATTGACGACGGCGGCGAGGCCGGGGCCGCCGGGGAGTCCGAGCTTGGGGTGGATGCCGGGGCGGCGGAGGTCGGCGTCGACGAGGAGGGTTTTGCGGCCCTGGAGGCTGTGGGCGATGGCGAGGTGGAGGGCGGAGGTGGTTTTGCCCTCGCGGGGGGTGGCGGAAGTGATGAGCAAGCTGCGGGGGCGGCGGGCGATATCGGAGAGGAGGATGGAATCGCGGAGGGTGCGGATGGCTTCCTCGAAGGCGGAGACCTGGGCGCTGAGGCGGGAGGACTTGAGCAGGCCGGTGCCGGGTTTGAGGTCAGCGTGACCGCCGTTGCCATTGCCGCTGAAGGCGGCGGAGGCCATATAGGGCTGGGCGATGGCGATGCGGCCGCGCCAGGATTTGACGACGGGGAGAGAGCCGAGGACGTCGGTACCGAGGACTTTGCGGATGTGCTCGGGGTCGCGGATGGTGGTGTCGAGGGTATCGGAGAGGACGGCGGCGCCGCAGGCCAGCATGGTGGAGAAGAGGAGGGCGAGGATGGCGTTGAGGCGGGTATCGGGGAAGACGGGCTTGAGGGCGGTGCGGGCGGGGTCGGCGAGGCGGATGGAGCTGTTCTGGAAGGAGGAGTTGATGCCGGCCTCCTTGATTTTGCGCATGAGCTCGTCGTAGAGCTCGCGATCGGCGTCGGCGGCCTGTTTGAGGGCGGTGTATTGGAAGGAGCGGGCGTTGAGCTGGTCGAATTCAACCTTGGTTTCGGCGACGGCGGATTTGAGCATGGCTTCGCGGCTGGCGGCCTGCTGGTATTCGGTGTCGACGCGCTGGGCGATGTTGGATTTGAGGGAGTCGAGCTGGCGGCGGAGCTCGGCGACCTGGTTGGCGGCCTTTTTGTAATTGGGATGGGCGGGGCCGTAGGAGGTGGAGACGACGGCGAAGTTTTCCTGGGCTTCATCGAGGCGGTCGGCGAGCTTACGGAGCTGTTCGCCCTGGGCGGAGGCCTGGACGGCGGCGAGGTTGCCGCCCTTGACGGCGTCGAGAGCGGCCTGTTTGGCCATGCGGTCGGACTGGGCGGCGGTGTAATCGGTATTGAGCTGGAGGAGGCGGGAGGAGATGATGGAGGTCTTCTGCTCGGGGTTGATGACGTCGAGCTCCTTTTCGAAGGCGGCGAGGGCTTGGGCGGAGCGTTCGCGTTTGGCGCGGAGCTCTTCGAGCTGTTTACCCATGAAATCGGAGAGCTCGGCGGCGGCAGTGAAGCGGATGTCGTAGGTGTGCTCGATGTAGGAGTGGGCGATGGCGTTGGCCATGTTGGCGGCGAGGGTGGGGTCGGGCGACCGGTAGGCGATGAGGAGGAGGTAGGTATTGGGGGGCCGGGTGACGCGGAGGTGCTTCAACGTGACCGGAGCGTCGGCCGCGCGGACCGAGGGGAGCTGGGGGTCGAGCGGGGCGACTTCGGTGACGGGAACGTGGAAGCGCTGGACGACGGGGCGGAGGACGGAATCGGACTGGACGAGCTTGACCTGGGTGGCGAGGAACTGGTCGGCGTCGTTGGGGGCGGCGCGGGTGGCATCCTGGCCGATGACGCCGGAGGGGGCCTGGCGGTCGATGTCGATGGTGGCGACGGCCTCATAGATAGGGGTGAGGCGGGAGGAGACGATGATGGTGGCGATGACCGAGGTGAGGACGAAACCGATGATCTTCCAGCGGTGACGTTTGAGGATCCAGAGGTAGTGGGAGAGGGGGACGGTTTGCTCTTCGGGAGGCTCGGTGTAAGCGTAGGGCGGGTAGATGGTCATCTGCTCGGGGACGGCGGGCAGAGAGGCGGGAGCGGGGAGGGCGCAGAGTTCTCTTTCAGGTGGCATGGCGACAGGGTTCCGTGGGCGGATGGGGGCAGCGGCGCCGGGGTAGGCAGCCGGCGCGGAGCCGGCGGAGGTG
>JBEKYD010000283.1:0-9993 GCA_049511335.1 Bryobacteraceae bacterium
GCTCTGTTGAATTATGGAGCGGACGTGCTGGTCGAAAGTGCGGATGGCCCGCGAGAAATCCCGGTGACCGACTGGTTTCTAGGGCCGCGGCGGACCGCCATCCGGCCGGGCGAGCTGGTGGCCGGAATCCGCATCCCGCTGCCCGCCCGCAAGCATGGCGCCTGCTACGCGAAGCTTGGCCGTTATCGCGGCGAGGACCTGGCGCAGGTTGGCGTCGGCGTCTTGGCTCTTGAAGGCGACGAGTATCGCGTCGCGTTTTGCGCCGTGGGGCCGGTGCCCGCGCGGGCCCTCAAAATCGAAGCGCTACTCAATGGGCATCCACTCCACGCGGAACGAGTCCGCGCGGCGCAGGACCTGCTGCCCGAGGAGATCCGTCCCATCACCGATATCCGGGGTTCAAAGGAGTATCGAATGCACATGGCGCGAATCATGTTGGCGCGCGCTCTCGATGCCGCCGTGGCGCGCAGGGCCGGCGAAGGTCCGCCTTTAGGAGAAAGCGTCCTATGAGAATCCCCATTCGGTTCCAGTTGAACGGCATGGCGCGGTCGGTGGAGGTCGAGCCCAACGACACACTGCTCGAGATGCTGCGCGACGGGCTCGGCATCAAGAGTCCCAAAACCGGCTGCGACCGCGGCGATTGCGGCTCCTGTACGGTGCTGCTGAACGGCCGGAGTGTGCGCAGTTGCCTGGTGCTGGCAGCCGAAGCCGATGGTTGCGAGATCCTGACCCTGGAGGGGATTTCCGCGCATCCCACCGCTTTGCAGGAGGAATTGGCCCGGCACAACTCCTTCCAGTGCGGGTTCTGCGCGCCCGGCCTGGTGCTTTCCGCTACCGAGCTGCTCGCGCGCAACCACCATCCCACGCGGGCGCAGATCCAGGAAGCCATCGGCGGCAATCTGTGCCGCTGCACCGGCTACACGCCCATCGTCGAAGCCATCGAAGCCGCCGCCGGGAGGGAGCCATGATCGAAGTCGAACCAGAACGTTCCCTGCGCCAGGAAACCAAGGTCGTCGGCCAGCCGGTGGAACGGATCGACGGCTGGGAGAAGATCACCGCCGCGGCAAGATTCGTGGACGATCTGGAATTCGGTCCGGCGTTGCTGCATGCTTGCGTGGTGGAAAGCCCCCATGCCCACGCGCGCGTCGTGCGCATCGATACCAAGGCGGCCGAAGAGATCCCCGGCGTCGTCAAGGTGGTTACCGGGCGGGATTTCCCCTTCAAGTTCGGTCTTTACATGCAGGACCGATACGTGTTCGCGCAGGATCGGGTGCGCTTTGTGGGCGAGCAGGTTGCCGCGGTCATCGCCCGCGACGCCAAAACCGCCGCCCGCGCCGCGGCCCTGGTCCGGGTGGAATACGAACTGCTGCCCGCCGTGCTCGATCCCGTCGCCGCGCTCGAAGAAAGCGCGCCGCTCCTGCATCCGGATCTCGGCGGCTATCGTCACGTGCCATGGTTTTTTCCGCAGCCGGGGAGCAACGTGGCGCATTGGCGCAAGATCCGAAAAGGCGATGTGGAAGCGGGCTTTAGCGCCGCCGACCTGATCCTCGAAGATACCTATCGCGTGCCGCGCTACGCCCACTGCGCCATCGAGCCGCACGGCATGGTCGGTTTGTTGGACGCCGCCGGCCGCCTCACCATGTGGACGGCATCCCAGTCTCCCTTCACCCAGCGCCACGTATTCGCCGAGGCGCTGGCTCCGCTCGGCCTCTCGCACAAAGACATCCGCGTGATCGCTCCTTCGGTGGGCGGTGGGTTCGGCGGCAAGGCCGGCGTCTCATGCGAAATCATCGCCGCCGCCTTGGCTACAGCCGTCAAAGGCCAGCCGGTCAAGCTGATGTGGTCCCGCGCGCAAGAGTTCTACAACACCTACCAGCGCCAGGGACTGGTCGCCAATGTGAAGCTCGGCGTAAAACGCGACGGATCGATCACCGCTCTCGAGCACACCCTGTATTGGGATGCTGGCGCTTACGTGGAATACGGCGCCAACGTGGTGAATGCCGTGGGCCTCTCCGCCACCGGCCCCTATCGGGTAGATAATGTCAAAATCGATTCCATCTGCATGTACACCAACCTGCCCCCCGGCGGCCCCTATCGCGGTTTCGGCTACTCCGAATTCTTCTTCGGCCTGGAATCCCACATCACCCGCGCCGCCGAGCGGCTCGGCATCGACCCGGTCGCATTCCGGCGCCGCAACATGATCCGCGAAGGCGATACCCTGGCCTACGGCGCCCCGATGAATGCGAACGGCCTCGCCGAGGCAATCGATCGCACCGCCGAAGCCATCCGCTGGGGCCAGATGGAAACGGCTTCGGCCCCGCACAAATCCATCGGCAAGAGCTTGGTGCTGTTTTGGAAAGCCCCCGCCATGCCGCCCAACGCCGCCTCTTCGGCGTTTCTGAAATTCAACGAAGATGCCAGCCTGAACATCCTGATTTCGGGCATGGATATCGGCCAGGGCTTATTGACTGTCATGGCGCAGATCGCTGCCGAGATCCTCACCGTGCCGGTCTCCAAAATCCGAGTGGAAACCCCCGATACCGACCGCAACCCTTACGAGTGGCAAACCGTCGCGTCGCACGTCACCTGGGGTTGCGGCAATGCCGTGCTGAAGGCCGCCACCGATGCGCGCGAGCAAATCTTCGCCTTGGTCGAGCGCGCGCTCGGCTTCGATCGAACCTCGCTTTACCTCGAAGACGAAAAGGTCAAGTGCCACGGCCGGCCCGAATGGTCGCTGCCGCTCCGCGATTTTGTCATCACCGGCATCCAGGTGCAGGACCGAACCTTCAAGGGAGGCCCCATCATGGGCCGCGGCGTGTTCATGCCGGAGTTTTCCTCCGCTGAAAGCGATCCCGAAACTGGCCAGGGCGGTCATCCCAACGTGCACTACACCACCGGCGCGGGCGGCATCGTGGTGGAGGTCGACCGCGAAACCGGCAAAACCAAAGTCCTCAAAGCGGCGCTGGCGGTAGACGTGGGCCGCGCCATCAATCCCGATCTCGTCCGCGGCCAGATCGCCGGCGGCCTTCTCCAAGGTCTCGCCACCGTTCTTTATGAAGACATGCGCTTCGACGCCGCCGGCCGTCTCCTCAACCCGAACTTTTCCGATTACAAAATCCCCACCGCTCTCGATATCCCCGAAGAGGTAATCCCGATCATCGTCGAGACCGCTCAAGCGGACGGCCCCTTCGGCGCCCGCGGCATGGGCGAGCACACCATGATCCCCGCCGCCGCCATGGCCGCCAACGCCATCGCGGACGCCACCGGCGTTCGCATCGATACCATGCCGGTCACCGCGGAGAAGATCGCCATGGCGCTAAACGCAAGGCGTCCCGAATGCCCCTGACCAAGATCTACTATCCGGAAGATAAAATCCCTCTCGCGCGGTTGCTGCCCATGGGCCTGCAGCACGTCATCGCTATGTTCGGCGCCACCGTGCTGGCACCCCTGCTGATGGGGTTTAACCCGCAAGTGGCGCTGTTCTTCTCCGGTGTCGGAACGCTCATTTTCATCGCCATCACCCGCTCCAAGGTGCCAAGCTATCTGGGGTCGAGCTTCGCCTTCATCGGCTCCGTGCTGGCCGTCACCCGCGGCGACCCGTCCAGGATTCCTTTTGCCCTTTGCGGCATCGCCGGTGCCGCTTTTCTCTATGGCGCTGCCGCTCTGGTCACCATCCGCCGCGGGTCCGCGTGGATCGATCGGCTCATGCCGCCCGTAGTAACCGGATCGGTTGTGGCCCTGATCGGCCTGAACCTGGCATCTTCCGCGGTGGCCGATGCGGTCAACGCCCAAATGACCATCGCCGGCAAGGCGGACGCCGTTCGTCTCGCGATCGCCGCAGTCACCTTCCTTGCCGCCGCGCTGGTTTCCATTCACCTGAAGGGTTTCCTGCGGCTCTTGCCGATCCTCATCGGCGTGATGGTGGGATACGCGCTGGCGGCCGCGCTGGGCGTGCTCGATCCAGCCAGCTTGGCCAGAATCGCCGCGGCGGGTTGGATCGGCCTGCCGCCGTTCCAGACGCCGGCCTTCAGCCTGGGCGCCTTGGCCGCCATCGCTCCGATCTTCATCGTGCTCCTGGCGGAGAACAAGGGTCACCTCGCGGCCATTTCCGGCTATATGGGCCGCGATCTGAACCCGCACCTCGGCCGCGCCTATCTGGGCGACGCGCTGGCAACCCTGCTTTCCGCCTCCGGTGGCGGAACGCCGCAAACTACCTACGCGGAAAACATGGGGGTCATGGCCATGACCGGTGTCTTCAGCATCTCCAACTTCGTCATGGCCGCTTCGATCGCCATCCTGCTGGGCCTCTGCCCCAAGTTCGGCGCCGTCATTCAGTCGATTCCCAGCCCCGTACTCGGCGGCGTCACTCTGATCCTTTATGGTCTGATCGCTCTAATGGGTGTGCGCATCTGGATCGATGCCAGAGTGGATTTCTCCCGCCCCAAGAACTTCCTGGTGGCCGGAGCCTCCCTCATCAGCGCCACCGGCCTCGGCGTAAAAGGCCTTACCGTCGGCGGCGTGAATATCGCCGGCATCGCGTTCGGCACACTGCTGGCGCTGGTCCTGAATGGACTGCTCTCCATGGGCAGCTCCCAGGAAGCGTGAGACTCGGGTGGGATAGACGATCGTTTTTCGTCGTCTGTCGAGCGGCTGCGGCGTCGCAAGGGCCTGACAGACCACGAAACACGATGGTCTGTCCCACCCCGCACCGCCGAAACCGAATGCTCAGTACGTGCCCGAGTCCGTCACCGGCGTGAACGCGATAGGCACTCGATTCGCATTCGTGAATTGAATCGGGACGCTCACCGATGCGCCCGGCGCCAAGTCTCCGGTCGACACCGTGATGTACGGACTGCCATTGTGCGTTCCCGTATTGTTGGACACCGAAACGCCGTCTGGCAGATTCGTCAGCACCACCTGGATCGGCCCGGCGATCTTGCTGGTTCCGGTGTTCTGAATGGTCATCGTCGCCGCCCAGACATGCGTCGCGTGATTGACCACAAAGCCGCTGTGGGTCACCTTCACTTGCGACGACACATCGACGACCTCCGCGTTCGCCGGACGAGGCTGCGCCAGCGCAATAACGGTCAAAATTCCTAAGAGAAGGCGAAGTGAGAGAGCCCCAGTTTGCAGTGCTCCTGGGTGAACTTGTGGCGTGAGAGAAGAAACCTGAGTCATAGGCATAAGCATATCATGCCATAGCGGATTACCCAATTGGGCTGCAGAGGCTGCCGGCGCGCGCAAGGCGCTCAGTGCGAAGCCACCTTTCCCTTGCTAATCACCTTCTTCAATAACCACGCGCCTGGCAGACAGCACGCCATGATCAGCCCCGTCCAGCGGAACATGTCCACATAGGCGCCCAGGTTGGCTTGCTGCAGCAGAATTCCGTGCAGGAGCCCATAAGCTTGCATGGACGCTTGCGGGGCGGCGGAATACTGCCCCATCCCTGCCGTGAAAGCGCCTAGCGCCAATTCACGTCCATACTGGCCTTGGCCAAGGGACGGCACACCTAACATCATTTCGGGATGCGCCGCGAAATACTCATTGATGTAAGCGGGGCCGTCTTCGGTTTCAATCGGGCGTAGGTCTTCCCACGCGTGCCCTGTCGGTCGGGCCGTGGCTTCGCGCTTGCGGAGAAAGAGAATATCGGCGGTAACGCTGGTGCCTGCGTTGGCCTGAAACGCCGTATTGGGGAGCCGGACAGCTCCCAGCAAATCGGCGTTTTCCCCCAGGTGGCGGTGATGTGTGGGCTGCGTTTTCGCTCCAGGAATGACACGAACTCCTGCAACCCCGACTCATGTCTCACCAGCCCGAACCCCAGGCCGCGGCGCATCGCCAGGTAGTCTCGGACAGCTTTTCGGAGTCGATTCATCGACCACCCCCTGGCCACGGCAACGCCAAGGTGTGCAAGGCGGCCCCGTCGACCTTGGCGTAAATCGCCGTCGTGTTTGGGCTTTGATGCCGCAGTAACTCGCCAATTTCATCCAGCGAACCTCCGTGCCGAAGCAGGTTCTGCTAGCGAGTGCCGAAGCACATGGGCGCCGGTGTGCGGCGATTCCACGCCGGCATGTTTCAGAGCGCGCCTGACGAGCGAGGAAATCGTCGGCGAATTTCCAAAGCCGACTAACGGAGCCCGGTGACGAAGGAACACTCGGCGAGTGGCCGAACGCGGGCGGTCGTGACGCAAATAGGTGGCCAGGGCCGCGCCAACGTCGGCGGCCAACGGTAGCTGGGCCGATTTCCCGCCCTTTCCGCGAATGGTAATCTGACCAGCGCTCCAATCGATGTCGTCTAAGCTCAGCCCAACGACTTCGCCGGCGCGTACGCCGAGCCTGGCGAGCCGCAACAAGATCGCATGGTTCCGCCGGCCAACGGACGTCTTTCGATCGCAGCGCTTCAGCATACGTTCCACCGCGGCAGCCGGAAGAAACCTTGGAAGCGTGGAAAGCGGCCAGTTGGGAACGCTGGGCACGCAACCAGCCAGATCGGTAGCGATTGCTCCGCGGTTTCGCAGATAGCGAAAGAACGACCGAAGCGCCGTTACCATCATGGTGCCTCACGCAGTTGTGTCGGCCGGCTCTCAAACTGCCTCACCAAGATCGTCGCTGAAGCGCGCAAGCTCCATACGTCATGAAAATGGGCAGACATTAGCCGGTTAAGTCGCGTTCTGGGAGATGAGGTTTGATCCGCCCTCGCCAGCCCGCTAAATGCCCGCCGCGTTTCCGCCATCTGTCCGTGCGCCCTCCGCATCCGGGTACGTGCTGTTTCCGCACCGCCGGCTCGATTGTTAATGGGCTGTTGCCGCCAGCTATCGTTAAACACTGCGCGACCAGGGAAGACGTGTTTCCGGGAACGCCGTTTGCGGCAAACTCACAGTCGTCGGGCAGACCTGCGAGCGTAAATCCTATCGCATGTCAGAGTTCGCAGCGCTCATATGACCGCGCCATCCGGAGTTCCTTTTCTGAGCCAAACCGTGAAGGCCAAGCCGCTCCTGTACAGTGATCGACCGATAGTGTAGGCTCAAAGAGCGAGAGCGTTTCGGTTGGGCTCCGCTGTTTGTTGTTGTCTCAGACGATGGATGTATGATTTCTGTCAACGTAGTCTTCAGCCCCGACTGGTGGAATCGGCGCTTCGGCATCTCGTTCGAGGAGCCATTCTATCTGGATCTTGAGACGAGAATCGCGAACGATCTCTTAATGCGCCGTGCGCTCTACGAACTATTTGGGATCGGAACACCAGACCCGAAGCCGCGTCCCGTAATCGGCTCGCGCCACATCGCGGGAGGATTCGTCATGCCCGCGCTTCTGAGTGTCCACATCCGGTTTGAGGAGGGACAGGCGGCGTGGCCCGTTCCTAGAAACCTCGATCGTGACAGCGCGATGGAGCTTCGTGCGCCAGACGTCACGAGCACCTGGCCTATGAACGCACTCATGACGCAGATGGAAATGCTGGAACTCAGGTTCGGCCATGTTACGGGGGACTTGAATACCGGGGGACTTTTCAACAACGCGATGGAATTGCGGGGAAACGATCTTTTCTGCGATCTCAAGGAGGATCCAGAATTGACGGATCACCTTTTTGCGGTCGTCGCTGAGACCATCGTGACTGTGAGCCGATGCATACGGCGACGGACAGGTACCACCTCGATTGCCGTCAATCGTTCCATTCTGAGCGTGGACTCTTCGATCCATCTCACGAGTAATTGCTCGGTGAGTATGATCGCTCCCACGCTTTACGAATCACGGATATTGCCTTACGAGATGCAGGTAGCGAAGGAACTCGCACCTTTTGGTATTCATCACTGCGGCGGCAATCTGCAGAAGTACGCAGATCAGTACAACCAAGTGGATCTCAAGTTTCTTGATGTCGGTTTCGGCTCGGATCTCGAAAGGTGCAGCAGGCTTTTCCCGTCTGCCTTTCTCAACCTGCGGATGAGTCCCGTGCATCTGCTGGAATTGTCCGAAAGCCAGGTTTACAGTGAGGTGCGGGACGCGCTGAAGGCCTGTGGACGGACAGCCAACGTCGGTGTCTGCTGCATCAACATGGACGGCATGACTCCTGATCGGAATGTCCAGGTTATGTTTCAAGCGGTCTCGGACTTCGAGGCCGGTACCCGTCGCCCTGCAAGTGCTGGCAGAAACGAAAGCTGACGCGATTCAGCCTCCGGTCATCGATGGCACCGCGAAGCGCCCGAGACCGATCTGGGAAATTGCTTAAAGCACCTTCGGTCGGATGAGAGGCACCCGAGCCGGCCCGGGCGCTACCGATATCACGCGCGTGCTTCACGATGTCGAGCTTGCCGTTGGGGTCGTGCGGCAAGCAATTCACGGCGCCATCGTTCTGTGCCACGTGAAAGTCAATGGTCCATGGCCGCAGGACGTTGGCAATTGTCTTCAGCGCGGAATCCACCGCCGCGCCATCGGCCCAATCGTGACCTTCAGGCGGCACCCTGTCTTCAGGGGCGTTGTAGGCCGTGGCGAACAGCATGGTGTGGGCCATGTCCGCCTGGAATCCGAGCACTTCTGGACGGCCGACGGTTTCGAGCAATTGGGTTCATAAGAATCAGTCCGATGTCAGACACAAGGGCGCGCCTCCTTATGCGCGGGTTGCTTGACGATGAGGAATGCCGTCAGCGGCGTGCCGGCACGACTTGCACCATCCTTAACTCTATACCTGAATCCGGCCTGAGGTGGCATTGGAGAGGTGTGCGTGAGGAGAGTCGCTGCACCAAGCACCCGATCTACGTCGCGCCACTGTTTCAGAGGGCGTCGATCGTGCAGCGTATAATAAGGGCTTGCATTGGGTAGGTCGAAATGTTTTGGAGGTTCCCATGAGGCGATGCCTGACGTTTTATTTCGTTCCCGTACTGCTGTCCGCCGGCGCTCTCTTCGCCCAGACTAAAGCCAAGGCGCAGAATGTGCCTGAAATTCCCTACGACACAGTGCCGAACTTGATCAAGCTCCCCGCGGGCTTGTACCTGGGCGAAGCCATGGGAGTAGCGACCAATTCCAAGGGCCATTTTTTTGTCTTCACGCGCAGCGCCAACACGCGCCTGTTCGAGTTCGATCACAACGGCAGCTATATGCGCGAGATCGGTGCGGGAAACTACGGCTTCGAGTTGGCACACTCAGTTCGCGTCGATGCGGAGGACAATATCTGGGCCGTGGATGAGGGTACGAACATGGTGATCAAGTTCAATCCGGCGGGACGGGTGGTGATGGTGCTCGGACGCAGACCGGAAGTGATCGCAGGCGCGGTCGCGACGTCAACCGGGCCGGCACCACCCGCCGAGAAATACCTGTTTGCCCGTCCAACGGATGTGGCTTGGGACCCGCAGGGGAACATTTTTGTATCGGACGGGTATACCAATAACAGAGTGGTGAAGTACGACAAGAATGGCAGGTTCATCACGCAGGTGGGTAGCGAGAAAGCCGGGCGGGGACCCACGGAACTCAACTTGCCGCACGGGATTGCGGTGGATGCGAAAGGCAACGTATATGTCGCGGACCGTTCCAACCACCGGTTGCAGGTTTTCGATAACAACCTGGGCTTCAAGGCAAGCTACGACAATATCGGCGATTCCTGGACGGTCTGCGTTTCACCGGGCCCACACCAGTACCTGTTCAGCTCCAACTCCAACCCCAACGGCAATTTGCCGGGGACATGGGACAACACCGGCGAGATCTACAAGATGGAATTGGATGGGACGATCGTCGGCAGGTTCGGCCACGCCAGCAAGCAACCCGGCGGATTCCAGGTGGTTCATATGATGGATTGCCGCAACCCGAACGAGATCTTCGTAGCGGAAATCGAGTCCTGGCGGGTACAAAAACTCCTCTTGAAGGCGCCGCTACCCGCGAAGATGCAGGCTCTCCTACCTGAATCCGGCGTGAAGAATGCGATTTCAAACCTAAATCGGCTTCAGTCGGTTAACCTTGCGCAGGATGCCGTTGGCCAGATCCTGGAGCAGTGGCGACTCTCGGAGGCGAAGAACCG
>JBEKYD010000284.1:0-9974 GCA_049511335.1 Bryobacteraceae bacterium
CGGAAACCTTCGCGCCGCCCAGAATTGCGACCGACGGGCGAGCCGGGTTGGTGGTGACCATTCCCAGGTACTTCAATTCGGTCTCCATCAGCAGACCGGCGGCGGCCTTGGGAACGAACCGGACCATGCCTTCGGTGGAGGCATGCGCGCGATGCGCCGAGCCGAAGGCGTCGTTGACGTAGACATCGCACAGCGACGCCAGCTTTTTGGCGAACTCCGGATCGTTCTTCTCTTCTTCCGGGTGGAAGCGCAGGTTTTCGAGCAGCAGCACCTCTCCGGGCGCGGGCCGTTGAGCTTCCACTTCCGGACCGATGCAATCGGCGGCCATCTTCACCGGACGGCCGAGCAATTCCTGCAGCCGCGCCCCCACCGGCTTCAGGCTCATTTCCGGATTCGGTTTACCCTTGGGACGCCCCAGGTGCGACGCCAGGATGACGCCGGCGCCGTGCTCGAGGGCATATTGAATGGTGGGCAGCGACGCCTTGATGCGCTTGTCGCTGGAGATTTCCATCTCGCCGCGGTCGTTCTTAACCAGCGGGACATTGAAATCCACCCGAATGAAGACGCGTTTGCCGTTCAGATCGAGATCGCGAATCGAAAGGTAAGACATAGGAGTATTGGGAACGCTGAGGGTAACACGCGGCAGGGAAGAATTGCCGCAAGACGCCGTTCAGAATTCCAGCCGCGCCTCGAATGCGATCATGCGCGGGGAACTGTCGCCGCCGAGGCCCACGCCAAGCAGGCCCGTGGGCGGCGACGTGGTGAACGTCATGGCGCCAAAACCGGTTTGGGTCGACGGTTTGCCCGGAATGCCGGCGTAACCGAGCACCGGCAATCCGAAGTTCGGGTGATTGAAAAGGTTGAACAACTGGCCTTCCAAGCGCAGCTTCACCAGTTCGTTCAGCCGGAACCATTTGGTAAGGTACAGGTCGCTCCAGGCGAAATCGGGCCCGCGCAGAGCGTTGCGTCCGAGATCGCCAAACTGGCAGTTCTGTGGCGTGTCGCCTCCGGCGCAGGCGCCGGTGCTCGGATCGACGGTGGAGACGAAGGCATCCGGATTCAGCCACTGCATCGTACCCGGCTGGGTGACGCCGGAGATCGCGTGGGGGGCGTATAGCGGCACGCCGGGCGCCACGCTGGCGAACTGTGGACCGCTGCCGTTCACGATGCCATTGCCGCTGGCGGAATACGGCGCGCTCAGAACCGAGAAGGGAATCCCGCTGTGCCAAAATGCCGATCCGGAAATTTGCCATCCGTTCAGCGCCCGGCCGAGCAACCCTCGCAATTCGATCGGCAGCTCGTAGACGTAGTTCGCGGTGAGGTTATGGCGCACATCGTAATCGCACGGGCCGCGGTCGCGCCCCAGATCGCCGGGAATCGGTGAGAGGATTCCTCCGGCGGAAAACGGCAGGAACCCGCCGTTCGAAACCGTGTCGATGCAGCGGCTGAAAGTGTAGTTTGCCTGTAATTGCAGCCCATGTCCCATGCGCTTTTCGGCGGTGGTTTGCAGGCCGTTGTAGTGGCTGTTGGCGCCGGTCGAGAGTTGCGTCACGGCGGCGAACCTTGGGTCGGCCGGCGTCGCGTAAGGGAACGGGGCGAAACAGCCCTGGCAAACCGTCTGGTAGCCATTCACTTGAGTGGTATAGGGCTGGTTCACCGCGCGCGTGCCCACGTATTGCACGCGAAGATGGATAGTGGCGCCGATTTCATGTTCGACAGCCAAGCTCCACTGCATGAAATAAGGCGCGCGGAGCTTTCCATCCGGCACGGCGGTGATGGCCACGGGTTGTAAACAGGTTCCCGGATTCGAAAGCGGCGATGCGCAAGAAAGCTGCCCCGAGGCGAAACCGGCATTGAATGTCCGATTGGCGGCGGTCGTGGCGTCGATAGCGCTCGCGGATACACCCGGAGCGATGGCCGTGCCGCCGACGGTCCCCAACAGGCCGCCCTGGAACGTCTCGGAATAGGGAGGATTCACGCCCACCAGGTCGACCACGCTGCCGGGCAGCAGGTCGCTGAATAGTCCGAAGCCGCTCCGCAGAACGGTTCGGGGCGCGGCTTGCCAGGCGATTGCCGTTCGCGGTTGCCAGATGGCCAGCGGAGTGGAATCGAAGACGTTGCCCAATCCGGTTTGGAGCGCCGCGCTCAGCGGCTGGTTCACGTTATGCGAGATGGCGCCAAAAGAACCCGGCAGCCGCGCCACGGCATCATGCGGATTCACCGGGTTCGAATTGTGAGTCGCGCGGACTCCGAATGTCCACGTCAGCTTAGAACTCACCTTCCAAGTGTCCTGCGCGTAGAGATCGACGTTCAAGAAATTGTATGGCTCGGAATCGGCCACAGGAAATGTTTGGGACGCCGTCGAAGCCACACCGTAGATGAACTGCGCCAGCGTGGTGTAGGTGACCAGCGGCACCGTGCCTTCGCCGAAGTCATAATCGTTCAGCCGGAAGATTCTGGTGTTGGTTCCGAAGCGAAGCTCGTGCGCACCCAGGGTCCATGCCAGGTTGTCGTTGAGGAACAGACGGCTCGCCCGCCGCCCTTGCACCCAGGTGTTATCCAGCCCGCCGATAGTGCTAAAGGGCGCGTTCACGCCGTTGCCCTGGAGCACGATAGGGAAGGCCGACAAGGTCTTGGCAAGATCGCTGGGACCGAAGAGGCTTTCGTACCAGGAGAACGCCGGATTGAAATAATTCACCAGCTTCGGAGAAAAGATATGGGTGTAGCCGGCCGCAAACGAGTAGAGCGGTTGCGGCGAAAGCGAATCGAACAAGGGATTGATGGGGTCGGTGTAGGCCGCTTGCAATCCGGTGTCGGACTGGAACCGGTACCAGGTGACGTTCGCTTCATCGATGTTGTAATCGATGCGCGCGGTCTGGACCTGCTCGCCATCGTCGCTCGAGTGCGAGACGCTCTGCCGATTGGCGCAACCGTTTCCGTCCGCGGGAGTGCCCACGGCCTGGCTTCCGTCGCGATTGAAGGGGCAACCGGGAACTGCCAGCGCCGTTCCGGCGGTGTTCGCAAAAAGGCCGAACATTTTCCGATAGAACGGCACAAGCTGCGGCGCCGGCCGGTAGGTGGAACCGGTGACGGGATCCGTGCCGCCGAGCGGCAGTTGTTCGAGAACGTAGCTCTGGAATGCCGCCGTAGGTACCGTGGCGGCGGTGACGATCGGCAGGGCGATCCGCACCCATTCGCTGTCGAAAAAGAAGAACAGCCGATTGCGGTGGATCGGCCCTCCCAAGCTTCCGCCGAAGTGGTTCACCGTGGAGCGCGGCTTCCGATTGCCCTCGGTGGCGTTGGTGAAGAAATCGGCCGCGTTGAACTTCGACCCGTTCCAAAGCTCGTAGAGGTTCCCGTGAAACCGGTTCCCGCCGGATTTGGTGACGTAATTGACTTGCGACGCTCCGTAGCGTCCTTGGTCCACGGTGTAGGAGAGCGTGTTCACCGTGACCTCCGCGATGGAATTGAGGCCCAGCACAAGGTTCGTCGAGAGGCCGCTGTTGAGGTTGGTGAGCGGATCGTTGGTTTCGAGGCCGTCGACGATGTAGCCGTTCGCGAGCGAGGGCAGACCGTTAAATTGCACGTTGCCGTAACCGTTGGCGCCGCCGACGAAGTCGTTGCCGCTGCCCGCGGTGTTCATCAGGGCGCCCGGCGCGAACTGCAAGGGATAGGTCATGTCGCCGCCGGGGTTGGGCAGATCCTCGAGTGCCCTCGCGTTCAGGGTGGTCGCCGTGTTCGGATTTTCCAGATTCACCAGCGGAGCTTCGCCGGTGACAACGATGTCTCCCTTTTGGGCGGCGACGCTTAGGACGAAGCTGACCGCCTGCTTCTGCCCCAATCCCGAGAAAACCGAGTTTTGAGTCTGCGCCGCGAAACCTTCCGCCACGGCGGTGACGGTGTATGAGCCCGGCTTCAATTGGGGGAAGTTGAAGCGTCCGGCGCCGTCGGTTTTCTCGCTCCGCTTCGCCCCGGTTTCGGCGTTGACGATGGTTACGGTGGCGGCGGCGATGGCGCCTCCGCTGCGATCGCCGACCGTGCCCACGATCGAGCTGGTGGTTTCGCCCTGCGCGTGAAGGCGATCCGGAAACGAGCCCCAAGTTCCCAGACAGGCGAGCAACGGCACGAGCGGGATCCCCCTCCTGAATTTAGGCATACCTAAATATTAATCGAGTCAGACGGCGCTCGCAACTGTGCGAGGCAACCGCTCCCTTACGGTCGCGGCTCGGATTGGCCGGCCAAGCCGTCCGATTGCCTACCGGCGTTGCTACGCCCTATCATATTGTTAGTGCCTGCTAAATCATCGATACCGGAAACGTCCCAGGCGGTGGGCGACTATTTGAAAGCGATTCTGGAGTTGGGTGGCGCCGAGGATTCCCGCGTGACCACCAATGCCTTGGCCGAAAGACTGGGAGTTCGCACCCCGTCCGTGACCGGGATGTTGCAGAAGCTGGCCGCGCAGCATGCGCCGCTGGTTCGCTATGAGCGGTACCGCGGCGTCCGGCTTACGGCGAGCGGCAAACGCAGAGCTTGGGAGCTGGTTCGGCATCACCGCCTGCTGGAATTGTTTCTGCACGACGTTCTGAAGTATTCGTGGGATGAGGTTCACGAGGAAGCCGAACGCCTGGAACACTTCATTTCCGAGCGCTTCGAAGATCGTGTCGCGGCAATTTTGGGCGATCCGGAAATCGATCCGCACGGCCACGTCATCCCCCAGAAATACGAAGCCGGGCCATACCGGGCCGAAGTGCCGCTGGCCGCATGGCCGCTTCACACCCCGGCGGTGATCGGCAGTGTTTCCGACCGCGATCCCGCCGCGCTGCGGGAACTGGAACGGCTGGGATTGATGCCCGGCGTCGGCGTGACGGTGGAACAAAGCAACGCGGCGGGGTCGCTGGCGGTAACGATCGGAGCTCGGCGCGGCTCCGTGCGGTTGGGGAACGATGTGGCGAGGTGCGTTCTGGTTACGGCGGCGAAGAATAGGCCACGGATGAACACGGATCGACACGGATGAAAACGATAAGGACTTAATGGGTTTTATCCGTGTTCATCCGTGGCTAAGGACGGAGTTAACGTTCCAATCGGGTGATTCGGTTATCGAGGTGTTCCTTGTGGCTCCGTCCGCCGACTACGGCTTGCCCAGCAGTTGCCGCCGCAGCAGATCCAGCGCCAATTGCGTGCTGAACACCCGGACGCGCTTCCGGTCGCCGGGGAATTGGCGATGGACGGCGCGCACGCCTTCGGGGCCGGCGATGCCGACGTAGACGGCGCCGGCGGGCAGGAGTTGTCCGTCCGGCGCGGCTACCGGATCTGGGCCTGCAACGCCGGTGATGGCAACGCCGTAAGTGGCGCCGGTGCGCCGGGCGGCGCAGGCAGCCATTGCCGCGGCGGTCTCGGCGCTGACCGGTCCGAAGCGCTCCAGAGTTTCTCGGCTCATCGCCAGCAACTCCACCTTCATGGCATTCTGATAGGTCACAAAACCGCCCAGGAAATACCGCGAGCTGCCGGCGGCCGAAGTGATGCGTTCGCCCAACATTCCGCCGGTGCAGCTCTCCGCCACGGCCAGGGTGGCGTGCGCCTTCACCAGCAGCGCGCCGACCACCATCTCCAAGGAATCGCCGTTCGTCGAATACATGCGATGCCCCAGCAGCAATTGAATCGGCCCGGCCACTTCGGCCAGGAGCCGATCGGCATCGGCGGCGGTGGAACAGCGGGCGCGCAAGTGGATCTGAATGGTGCCGTCGCTGGCCAGGATGGTGGTCGCGGGGTTGTCGTACTTCTTATATACCGGCGCGATCAGTTGATCCAGCTCCGATTCGGTGATACCCGTCGCGCGCATTTCGCAGGTGCGGATGGCGAGCGGCGGAACGATGCGCGCTAGCCGCGGAAGGCATTGCCGCTCGAACACGGACCGCAGCTCATAGGGCGGTCCGGGGAGCAGCATCATCACGCTTCCGGATTCCTCCAGCCATTGCCCGGGCGCGGTGCCGCGCTCGTTCGCCAGCACGTCGGCGCCTTCGATCACGAAAGCCTGGCGCCGGTTGTTCTCCGCCATTTTCCGCTTGAACTGGGCGAAACGCCGCTCCAGCGCGGCGGCAATCTCGGAATCGAAGACCAGCTTGCGGTCGAGCGCCTGCGCCACCGCTTCGCGCGTGACATCGTCTTCGGTGGGGCCCAGACCGCCGGAAAGAATCAGCACCGGCGAGCGGCGCAAGGCATGGGCGACGGCATCGGCCAGGCGGTCGCGGTCGTCGCCAATGACGCTCTTCGCGACCACCTCGACGCCCAGTTTATTGAGCTCCGCGGTCAGGTAGAGCGAGTTGGTATCCACCCGCTCGGGCGTGAGCATTTCCGAACCGACTGCGATAATCTCGGCGTTCATCCGATGAGGGTGCGCCCCTTGATGCCCACGTCGACGCGAAAGAGCGCGTTGGTGGTGGCCACGATCATAGCGCGCGAGGGGCTGAACGCCAGACCGACGATGCCTGGCCCGGATAGGAACAATTGCGCCTCGCGTTGCGGCGTGATCCGCACCACGCCGCGGCGGCCGCCGATCGACGCGGCTGCGTATAGCCGCCCTTCTTCATCGAACGCCAACCCTTGCGGCCGGCCCAGGCCGCGGTAGAAAACCTCGACCTCGCCATGAGACGAGATGCGGTGAATGGCATCGAAGCTCGAAGTGGTGGGGCCGGTCACGTACAACCAGCCATCCGGCCCAAACGCCAGGTGATAGGCGGCGAGCGAAGGTTCCAAGGTGGCGAAGACGAATATTTGGCGATTGGGGCTGATCTTGAAAACCGTGCCGCTGCGGTCGCCCACGTAAAGATTGTGTTCGTGGTCGAAGGCGATCCCGGTGGCGACGCCCATGCCTTCCACATAAACGGACATGCTGCCGTTCGGGGTCGCCTGATACACGTAGCCTTCGTAACGGCTCGAAATGTACAGCAGGCCCTGGTCGTCGAAAGCCAGACTGGTGGCGTTCATCAGCTCGTTGATGAACGGCTTCATATTGAAGTTCAGGTCGATACGATAAACCGCGACCGGCACTTTCTGGCCGCGCGAACCGCTGAAGGTGGTATAGATGTTGCCGAGCGCGTCCACCGCGGGGTTGGCTACCGGGTGCAGGCCGTCGGCAATCTGCACCCCGATATCGCACGACCACGTTTCGCTCGATTGCTGGCCGCTCTCGACCACCAGCTCGCCCGCCATGGCGCCTTCCGGCACGCGGGCGATCAGAAATGAATCGGAGCCGATCACAATGGGTGCGCCCACTTCGCCGATGGTGACGCGGGGCCGTTCGGCCTTGGCGAAGCCCTTGCCCCGAATCTGCAGCTCGCCGCCGGCGATGGCGGCTGGCGGTGTGACAGCGGCAATTTGGGGGCGCGCATCGGACGGTTTGCGGAGGGCCATATTTACTTAAGATTGAAACATCCCGCCAGCCATAACACAAGTGCCGCATAAATCCCGGCCATGGCATCGTCGGCGTTGATGCCGGCGCCGCCGGGAAGGCGCTCCAGTTGGCGCACCGGAAAAGGCTTCCAGATATCGAACAGGCGAAACAGCACAAATGCCGCGGAAAGGCCGAACGGATCCCAGCGCGCCATGCCGGCCAAGGCGATCCACTGGCCGACGACTTCGTCCACCACCACGAATCCCGGATCTTCGATGCCGCTATCGCGCGCCACCGCACCGGCGGCCCAAACCGCCGGCCCAGCCAGCGCCGCGGCCAACAGAGCGAAATGCCACGGCGCGAGGCCGGCATAGCGATGGAGGGCCAAGGCGATCGCAATCGCGGCCGCCGAACCCGCCGTGCCCGGCGCCCAGGGCGAGCGGCCGCAGCCAAACCAGGTAGCGATGGTGTAGGCGAGTCTCACTGTGGGACAGGCCTCCCGGCCTGTCTGCATTCTGGCCCACCGGAAGACCACAGGCTAAAGCGTGTGCCACCGGAGATTGGGGCCTTGTGGCAGCATGGTGGGACAGGCTTCAGCATGGTGGCACAGACTTTAGCATAAACGGCCGAGGGCCGTCACCTTTTAGAGAAGAAGCTCTCATCGGCACCTGCGGCGTGGTTTTCTGTCTTCCGGGCGCTACCTCCCTCCGGAGGTACAATAGCCGCTTCATGCCCGACCATGCCGCGTCTTTGATTCTGGTCACGGTTCTCTCCATCGGTCTGCTGCTGGCTCTGATTCTGCTCCTCAAGCTGCATGCTTTCGTGGCGCTGCTGATTTCGAGCATGGCGCTCGGGTTGGCGGCCGGCATGCCGCCGGACAAGGTGCTGAAATCGATTCAATTCGGCTTTGGCGACGCGCTGGGGTTCGTGGCCGTGGTGGTCGGGCTGGGAGCGATGATCGGGCGGTATCTGGAGTACTCGGGCGGCGGGCGGGTGCTGGCCGATTGGCTATTGGAGAAGTTCGGCATGGAACGCGCCGCTTGGGCCATGCTGGTGGCGTCGCTGCTGGTGGGGCTGCCCATCTTTTTCGAGGTAGGGTTCGTGATCATGGCCCCTCTGGTCTTCAACCTGACGCGGGAAACCAAGCGTTCGCTGCTGTTTTACGGTTTGCCCATGGCGGCGTCGCTCACCATCACGCACTCGCTGGTGCCGCCGCATCCGGCGCCCGCGGCTGCGGCGCAACTGCTGGGCGCGGATCTGGGGCGCGCGATCCTTTACGGCATCGCGCTTTCGATTCCGCTCGCGATCGTTTCGGGTATCGTCTACGGCGGCTGGATCGCGCGGCGGATGTATGTGCCCTTGCCGGAAGCGGTCGAAGCCGCCGAAGCGTCCCAAAGCGAGGCCGCGCCGCCGGCGGTCGGCATGGTGGTGCTGATGCTGCTGTTGCCCGTGCTGCTGATCTTTGCCGCTACCGTAGCCAGTTTGAACAATATCCCGTTTCGCGGGGTAGCGGTTTTTCTGGGGCATCCGTTCACGGCCCTGACCGTCACCACGCTTCTGGCACTCTATTTCTTCGGTATGCGCCGCGGCTTGACGCGCGATCGCGCGGCGCGCATGGCCGCCGAGTCGATGGCTCCCATGGGGTCGCTCATTTTGATGATGGGCGGGGGCGGAGCGTTCAAGCAGGTGATCGTCGATTCCGGAGTTGGCGCGGTGGCGGGCAAAATGCTGGCCACGTCTTCCATTTCACCTTTGATCGTGGTGTTTCTGATCGCCCTTGCGATCCGCATTGCGCAGGGCTCGGCCACGGTGGCGATCATCACCGCCGCGGGCATCGTGGCGCCGATCGTCAAAGGCATTCCAGGATACAGCCCGGATGCGATCATGCTGGCGCTGGCTTGCGGCGGCTCGGCCGTCTCGCATGTCAACGACTCGGGCTTCTGGCTGGTGAACCAGTATTTCGGCATGACGGTGCCGCAAACCATGCGCTCCTGGACCGCCATGAAGATCCTGGCCGCGTTCGTGGGCCTCGGCATTGTGCTGGCCGCGAACCGGTGGATCCGGTAGCGGGTGCGGTTGCGGCGTGGCGGGCACTGGCCGGCTATTCGCTGCTTTCGCGGACCGGATTCTCGGAAAGAACAACGGGACGAGGGCGTCCCGTGCGGACCAGGGGGTCCGCCCTACGAATCGCGCCGTGACGGCTCGCAAAAAGCAACCACTCAGTTTGGCAATTACGGTCACATACTCAGGCAACCGCTCCCTGCGAACGTGTAAAGGAATATAGCCGCCGATGAACGCCGATAAACGCCGATAAAGAAAACCATGAAGTTATCGGTGTTCATCGGCGTTCATCGGGTGCGCCAGGAGAAGCCTGGCTGATCTAGTGAGCTGAAAGGAGCTCGCCATGTGAATTATCCGTTCGACATGTAGCTATCGAGCGCCGTGCGGAGCAATCCGCAGGGCGAAGCCTCGAAATGCGAACCTGCGAGCCGCAGCGCAAGCGAATCTGATTCGGCCTCGTTACGCAAATGGTGCTGGTTAGCCGGCCTGATGTGGTGAAACCTGAAACCGGTGAAGAGCAAAC
>JBEKYD010000285.1:0-9929 GCA_049511335.1 Bryobacteraceae bacterium
GGTCGCGTTTACGGTGGCGCCGGCGGCGCGCGGCTGGCGCCAGGAATTGCTGCCGTACCTCAAAGCCGGAGAGCACTGCGTCATCGAGGGCCGTTCGCGCCTGGCGAACGTGCTGGTGGTGGCACAGCTCGCGCTTTGCGTTCTGCTGCTGACCGGCGCTGGCCTGGCATGGCGCTCCGCGCGGCTGATGGATGCTACGGGCCTGTCTTTCGATAAGAATCACCTTGTGCTGGCGGGAGTCGATACCAGCGGGGCTGCCGTTACCGGAGCGCAGAATCTTACCGTGCTCGAGCACCTGCGCCAGCGTCTGCTGGCTGTGCCAGGCTTGGTCACCGTTTCCTATGCGCAGAACGCGCCGCCGCGCGCCTGGAATGGGCTGCCGGTAACGGCCGCCGGGGCGACGAAGTTGTTCGCGACGGACGGCAACTTCGTAGGGCCGGATTATCTGCGGGCACTTGGTGTGCCGATATTGGCCGGGCGCGGACTGAGTGAAGGCGAAACTTCGAGCGCGGTCATCAATCAGAAACTCGCGCAAGCGCTATGGCACGGAGAAAGCGCGGTGGGACGCATGCTGACAATCGCGGGCGCGGAGTTTGTGGTTGCTGGCGTGGTGCCCAATGGCGCTTTCTCGGCGATCGGTCCGGGCGGCGGCGTCAGTTTACGGCAGGAGGATCGGGGCAATTTCGTATTTCTGCCGCTGCTTGATGGCCCCGCCGCGCCGGGACGATACGTGCTTCACCTTCGCTACGCCGGTAGCTTGGGCACGATATCGCCCTCGATTCGCGCAGCCTTGCGCGAGGCCGAACCGCGCGCCGCCGTTTTCGGATTGCGCACCATGGAAGATGAGTGGGACGAGTTTCTCGGGCCGGTGCATTTCATCACGGATTTGCTGGGGCTGTTCGGCAGCGGTTCGCTTCTGCTCGCTGCCATCGGGCTTTACGCCGTCGCGGCTTTCTACACGGCGCGGCGAACGCGGGAATTCGGCATTCGGATGGCGCTCGGCTCCTCGCCGCGCCGGACCGTGGAAGAAGTGCTGAAAGAGGGCCTGGCGCTGACGACGGTCGGCGTCGGAATCGGTCTGGCGCTTAGCGCCGCCGCTGGTAGGGTCTTTCGAAGCTTTTTGTTTGGTGTGACCCCAACGGACACAGCGACGTATATGGCGGTAACTGGTTTGCTGGCGGCGGTATCGCTGCTGGCCTGCTACATTCCAGCGCGGCGAGCCGCCAGGGTGGACCCGATGCGGGCGCTGCGGGCGGAATAAGCCGGGGGCCGCCCTTCGGGCCTTTCAGCGGATGGCCCTCTGGCCTCCCGGACGGTGAAAAGGTATAACTAGTTTGTGGCAGACGATGCAAAAAGCCGCGACAAGTTGGCGCTGGCACGGCATCACCTGAAGCGGGTGCTTGGCGCATGGGACGATCCAACCGACTGGGACGACATGTCCCTTTACGGCTTCTATTGTCTGGAGGCTGCGGTCGAAGCAGCCGCGGCACGCGTTGGAATAGCAACGTCGAGGAAGCATTGGGAGAAGGTTGACGTCGCGGGAGAGCTTCACAAGAAGCACGGACTGCCCGATATCGAACAACTGCTTCACGATCTTAACGACGCCCGCAAATCGGCGGCTTACGGGGATGTCCCGACGCCTGACCTGAATGCAGAGGACGTTGCATCCCAGATCGAGGCGTACGTGGATTCCGTGGCGGAGCTTATCGAAGGAGGTCCCGGCAATGGCGCGTAACCTCCGGCCCCCACCCGGCGGTTCTCGGTCACAGGTTCGCTGGCCCACCGAAAGGGCTCGGAAATGGACCTGTGCCTTTCTAAACTCCGCGGTAAATAACACGAACCTCCTGGCGGTCGTCGCGATTGGATCGGCAGTCCGGCCTGGCGTCATTAGTGCCGATCTAGACCTGATCGTAATTTCCGCCGAGGCGACGCCTCTTCACATCTCACCTCCGATGGAGATCGATTTGCGTATTTATTCCGTGGGCACCATCGATGCCAAGATCGGTGGCGGCCACGATCTCCTGGGCTGGGCCATCAAATTCGGCGAGGCTCTTTTTCAGCGGGACCACTATTGGGACAGGACCGTGGACGATTGGCAGGACCGGCTCCCGGTGCCTCCGGCCGCGGTTGCGCGCCAACGGGCGATAGCCGCCCACGAACGCTTAGTTAAGGTCTTGCAGTCCGGCGATACGGACGCCGTACACGAGCAGGCTATTGGTTATCTGACCCAGCTTGCTCGAGCGGAGCTTCTGGACCGGGGCGTCTATCCAGCGTCTAGGCCGGAGTTGGCTTCTCAGCTCCGTAACAGCGGTGGCAGTCAGATCGCCGAGCAGCTTGAGCGCCTGTTGCAGACCGATAAAATTGACAGGGCGCGGATAGACCAGTTATTGAAACTGACCGCGTAACAAATGGTCAGATGACGTCACTTCGCTGCGCCGCTGCCCCGCCCAATCGCCAGGGTCTCCGGGTCCGCAATCGCGCACTACTTTTGACCGCACGCCCTTCGGGCTTCGTAGTAATAGCCGCCAGCATATCGCCATGGAGCGGGGTGGGGCGAGGATGTTACTTGGTTAAATTTGAACTGGAAGGAATGATAACGGAGCGATGATCTCCATGCAACCTGTCGGATACGTGAGAAGCCCGTATAAGGACACCCGAGACATACCCAAGGGACTGGGCGCGCAACACGAAGCGGAGGGGACTCTCGAAATCAACCACGAGCTTGAGCTCGGGCTCACCGACATCGAAGGCTTTTCTCACCTGTTTGTGATCTGGGCATTCGACCGTTCCGAAGGATTCGACCTTGTCGGCACACCGCCCAGCGATAACCGCGCGCATGGCGTATTCGCCACGCGATCGCCGAGGCGTCCGAATCCGATCGGTTTGACGGTCGTCGAACTTCTCCGCCGGGAGGGTCCGCGGCTACACGTCCGTGGAATCGATATGCTCGACGGCACACCGATTCTCGATATCAAACCGTACCTCTCGAATGTCTCGCCGGAACAGTTACGGCGCGGATGGCTGGCGGAGGCGGAAGCGCGGACACAGTGATAACGGTCCGACGCGCGCCGAAAGAGACGGACAACAAGAAAGGCCTCGGCTCAGCAGGCTTGACAGGCTAATGCCACATACTTTTCGCAAGGAGCCGGCACGGCATCATTAGTAGGGCGGACCCCCTGGTCCGCGCGGGACGCCCTCGTCCCGCTCTTTCCCTATGCACCAAGTCTCCGACACCGGCGAAGAGCCGGCGGCGGGGCCGGCGGCGGACCAGGGGGTCCGCCCAGGGGTCCGCCCTACAACTTATGCGGGCGTGTCACGGACACAAAAGGATGCGGCATTAGGTTTGACAGCCCGCGCCACGAGCCCTGCGGCCTAAAACACCATCTCGCCGATGACCATCTCGTCTTCCGGCGAATGGCGGAGCTTGAAGCCGGCTTTTTCGCAGATGCGGATCATATCGCGATTGTCGGGCAGGATATTGGCGGTGATCTTGGCGAGTTTCTCGTCGGCGCCTACCACCAACAGGCGGGAGAGCAGTTCGGTGCCGAGCCCGCGGCCCTGCCATTCATCGGTCACCACCACGGCCACCTCGGCCTCATTGAAGCCGTGGACCTTGGTCATACGGCTCACGCCAAGAATTTCGATCTCGCCGGTTTGCGGATTCCGGCGCTGGCCGATCAGCGCCACTTCGCGGTCGTAATCGATGAAGCAGGTGCGCATCAGGCGTTCGTGCTTGGTGCGCTGTTCCAGGTTCAGGAGGTGGAAAAAGCGCAGGTAGACGGAGCGTTCGGAGAGAGATTGGTGAAACTTCACCATGTTGGGTTCATCCTCCGGGCGAATGGCGCGGATGGTGATCTCGGTTCCGTCTTTCATCTTGAATTCGCCGGTATAGCGGGTGGGATACGGCCGGATGGCGGCGCGCGGGAAGCTCGCCTCCTCCACCTTCGCGCCATGCACCACCACGCGGGCATCGAGCGCGATCAGGCCGTCGGGTGAAGCCAGCAGCGGGTTGATATCGATTTCCTTGATCCAGCGCTGCTCCGCTACCAGCGCGCTGAAGCGCACCAGCAGGATTTCGAGCGCCGCCATGTCCACCGGCTTGCGCCCGCGCACGCCTTTTAGCGCCTTGTAGATCTTGGTTTGTTCCATCATGCGGCGGGCCAGCGTGCTGTTGAGCGGGGGCAGCGCCAGGGAACGGTCTTCGAAAACTTCCACCAGTTGCCCGCCGGTGCCGAACAGCAGCACGGGGCCGAACTGCGGGTCGAGGCTGGAACCGATAATCAGCTCGTACGCATCCTTCAACTTCACCATGGGTTGCACGGTGACGCCCTGGAAGTGCTGCGCGCCGGCTTTTTCCGTCACCGAGGTACGGATGGCATGGAACGCGCCATCCACGGCCGCGGCGTCGCCGAGGTTCAACTGCACACCGCCCACGTCGGTCTTGTGGCTGATGGTTTCCGAATACAGCTTCAGAACTACCGGGTAGCCGATTTCGCCCGCGGCCTGGACGGCAGCGGCGGGATCCGTCGCGATGATGGTCTTGGCAACCGGTATCCCGTACGCCGCCAGTACCTGCTTGGATTCGAACTCGGTGAGAATTTCGCGGTCTTCGCCGCGGGCGCGCCCGATGATTTCTTCCACCAACCGGCGATCCGGGCTCCACTCGGCGGACTCTTCGGGCATGGCCGGGGTCTCATAGAGAGCTTTCTGGTTGTAACTGTACTGCCACATGTAGTTGAAGGCGCGGGCGGCGGTATCGGGATAAGGGAAGGTGGGGATGTTGGCGCGGTTCAGAATTTCTTCGCCGGCGGCCACGTCCACCCCGCCCATCCAGCTTGCCAGCACGGGCTTGCCTTCCTGGCGGGCGAGCGGTTTCAATTCCTCGGCGATGCGGGTGGGATCGGTCATGGATTGCGGCGTGAGAATCACCAGCATGCCGTCGGAATTGGGGTTCTTGGCGGCGATATCGAGGGCCTTGGCGTAACGCTCGGGGGAGGCGTCGCCGATAATATCGACGGGGTTGTTGTGGCTCCAGGTGGCGGGCAGAACGGCGTTGTAGGCCTCCATCGTCTCGGGTGTGAGTTCGGCCAGCTCGCCGCCGCCCATGATGAGGGCATCGGTCGCCAGCACGCCGGGACCGCCGGCATTGGTCACGATGATCAGCCGCGGGCCCTCCGGTCTGGGCTGCTTGGAGAGCACTTCGGCCATGTAGAACAGGTCGGCGATATTGTTGACGCGCAGCACGCCGCTACGGCGAAAGGCGGCTTCCAGCACTTCGTCGCTGCCGGTGAGCGAGCCGGTGTGGGAGGCGGCGGCCTTGGCGGCGGCTGCCGAGCGTCCCGGCTTGATGACGATAATCGGCTTATTCAACGCCACTTCGCGCGCGGCGGAAAGGAACGCGCGCGCGTCGCCGATGGATTCCATGTAGATGACGATGGACTTGGTTTTGGGATCGTTCCCCAGATGATCGATCAAGTCTCCCCATCCCACGTCCACCATGGATCCGATAGATACGAAGGCGCTGAAGCCCACCATCTCCTTCAAACTCCAGTCCAGCACGGCCGTGCAGAGCGCGCCGCTCTGGCTGATGAAGCCGACCGAGCCGGGCCGCGCGATGGTGGTGGCGAAGGTGGCATTCATGCCCGTCAGCGGGCTCATCACGCCCAGGCAGTTGGGCCCGATCACGCGGATGCGGGCCTTGCGCGCTTCTTCCAGAACCTGGCGTTCCAGAGCCGCACCCTCCACGCCCACTTCTTTGAAACCGGCCGAAATTACGATGGCGCCGCGCACGCCCGCGTCGCCGCACTGGCAAATGATGCCCGGTATCGAAGGCGGCGGCGTCACGATTACCGCCAGATCGACGTCTTCCGGTATATCGCCCACCGAAGGGTAAGCCTTCACTCCCAGTACGTTGGGCCGCTTGGGATTGACCGGGTAGACAGTGCCGCCGAAGGGGCTGGTCAGCAGGTTCCACAGCAGCGTCCGGCCAACCGTGTTGGGGTTTTCCGTGGCGCCAATCACGGCCACTGTCTTGGGGGAAAAGAATACGTCCAACGGCCTGGCACTGGGCCGGCGCATCTTCTTGTTAGTCTTCGTTGCGAGCATTGTCAGAATCCTTTTGGGGTGGGAACGCGGCTTGGTTCAGGGAGTCCAGCACGTCCCCAATGGCAAGACCGTTCTTCCGCGCTACGGTTTCGATCGAGCAATCGTCGCAGCTCGAGTGGAACCGGAGCGCGTCAAATAACGGCGCGGTTGCGGGGTGACGCTGCTTCACATCGCGAACGATCATATCGCGGCGGATGAGTTGATCGAATCGAGGCATGGCGCGTAGTAAGGGATATTGTGTGCACCCCGCCTGCCAAAGATCGGGCTAGTCTTTTCAGGGACTTGCCTGCTTGGACGAAGCACGCGTGGGTGAAATGCCCCAGGCGGGCACAAAATCGAGTATCGGGTCCGTCGAGGCGGGTACGCGACTTGGAGGCGGCAGACCAGGCGTACCGGGGACTGCTAGAATCGAGGGTTGCCATGCTCTCGCGACGGTTTGCCTGTCTGCTGCTCGGTATGTGGTTGGCGGGCATCGTATTGATGACTTGGGTCGATTGGGGGCGGGCGCGCGCGGTCGAGACGGTATTGAACGGCGCCAACCCCGCGGCCACCATGCGTTTGAAAGCCTTGGCGCCGGAGGACGCCCGCATGCTCTTGGCCTACCAGGCCAATGAACAAGCCCGCTGGTACCAGCTTGTGTGGGAAGACGCGCAGGTATTTGGCGGAGCGATTTTCTTCGGCTTCCTGCTGTTCGGTACGCGAGAAGGGAAAATGGCCCTCGGTCTCGCTTTGGGGATGCTCCTAATCGTTCTGGCGGAACGATTCCTGCTATCCCAACCGATGATCGGCCTGGGAAGAATGATCGATTTTGTCCGCCCCGACTTGCACTCCGGCGAGCGCAACGCATACTGGGTGGTCCACAATACCTATCGAATGGCGGAATTGGTGAAGTTGGGAGCCGGCTGCATGCTCGCCGCCGTACTGCTGTCCGGAGGCCCCCGCCGTCTACGCGACCCCTGGGAGCAGGTCCACGTGATCGATAAAGCCGATTACGGCCATGTCGATGGGTGATTGCGGCCTTCCCACCGCCGTCATGGCGCTGAAGCCCTCGGTCGCCAGCAGGACCTTATCGCCCACCCCGGCGTCCACCGCATCCAGGGCCACTACGGCTTGCCCGCGGTCGCTGCCGTCGAGATTGAGCGGCTGCACCAGGAGCAACTTCCGGCCTTTGTGGCTCGCATGCTTCTGAGTGGCTACCAATTCGCCGACGACGCGCGCAATCAGCATGACTGGCCTCTGCTCGGATCCCCAGCGGGCTGAGTTTTCGCCAGGTGAACGGAGTCGACAATGCCTACAATGGTGGTGTCGACGGGCGTTTCGGTGGGGAGGAACGGGAAACTGGCCTCCCTGCCGCGCACCCAATAGACGATCTCACCCGAGCCGGCGCCGGTCGAATCGGTGCACACCAGGCGCCGGCCCGTGTTTTCGAGATCCGGGGTAAGGGGCTGCACGATCAGGAAGCGCTGCCCGCGAAGGCTCTCGTTCTTCACCGTAGACCAGACGCGTCCCACCACTCGGCCGAGGTACATAGCATTCAGTCCAGTTGCACCTCGTCCACAATGCCGACGATGGCCGTGTCGACCGGGGTGTCTTTGCAGCCTTCCGCCATGCGGGCCGAGCTGCCCGACACCGCGATGACGCGTTCGCGGAAGCCGGCGCTCACCGTATCGACGGCGACCACATAACCGGCTTCGTCGGCGCCCTCGGGCGAAACCGGCTTCAGGATGAGAAGCTTCTTACCTTCCAGCCGCGGATCTTTCCGGGTGGCGACCACCGTGCCCACAACGCGGGCCAGAATCATGGCGATTCCTTAAGTCCGGTTATTTTGCAGACTTGCCGATCGGCAGCACGTCTTCCAGGCTCTGGTGCGGGCGCGGAATCACATGCACGGCGATCAGTTCGCCCACCCGGCGGGCAGCGGCGGCGCCGGCGTCCGTGGCCGCGCGAACGGCAGCCACATCCCCGCGCACCATCGCGGTCACATACCCGGATCCGATCTTTTCCCAGCCCACCAAGGTCACCTTGGCGGCCTTCACCATCGCGTCGGCGGCCTCGATCATGGCCACCAGCCCGCGGGTTTCAATCATGCCTAACGCTTCACCCATCTATCCTCTCCAACCAACTCCGCAATTGATTTCCTGCAGCGGGACCTTCGATTGTAGCAGGTTGACCTTCCGCGGATCGTACACCGATTGACAGGCCCATTCCTGCGCCACCTACAATGGAACGATGCCCTTTCGGCCCGCCCGGAACGCGATTTGGTTGAGCTTTCTCGTATTCGGTCTCCTTTTTTCCGGATCCTCGTGTGCCATCCGGCGCCGCGTCATCTCGCGCCAGGGTGGCAACCCCGCTCAGAAGCTGCAGGTTGCCGGCGAGTCCATCCTGCTCGAGACCATCGCCCGCGAATACCGGGCCGTCCACGACTTCAGCGCCACGGTAGACATGGTGCCGGCTCTCGGCACTGCGGAAAAGAACCACATCACGGAGTATAAAGACGTCCGCGCCTATATTCTTTTTCGCAAGCCGGGATTCATCCGGATCATCGGTCTCTATCCGGTGGTTCGCAGCAAGGCTTTCGACATGACCAGCGATGGCGCCGCATTCAAACTGTATGTTCCCTCGCGAAATGCCTTCGTGATGGGGAAGAACGATATCGTTCAGCCTTCGCCCAACAAGCTCGAAAACCTGCGCCCCCAGCACTTCGTCGACGCGCTGCTGGTGCGCCCGGTGGATCTGAAGACGGAAAGAGTATTATTGGAGAATCTGACCGACGAAGATCAGGCCACTTACATCATCCATGTGATCCACGAGCAAAACCAGCAACTCCAGCTTCTCCGCACCGTCTGGTTCAATCGCACCAACCTGCACATCTCGCGCCAGTTGATCTTCGACGACAAGGGAAACATCCTGACCGACGCCCGCTATTCGGAGTGGAAACTCTACGACAATGTGCCTTTCCCCAAACATATCGAAATCAATCGCCCCCAGGACGAATACGGTGTGGTCATCGATCTGGTGAAAATGGACATCAATAAGGGTGTATCGGATGATAAATTTGTATTGGAGCAGCCGGCGGGAACCACGCTGCGGACCGTCGGTGAAACTCCGGCTCAGCCTGCCGTGCCTCCGGCAAAGGCCGAAGGAAAGATCGACCGTTAGTGACCGGTAAACTGGTACTCGAAAACCTCAAGCACCGCCCCATGCGATCGCTGTTGAGCATCCTGCTGATCGGCGTGCCGGTGACGCTGATTCTCACCCTGGTGGGGCTGACCCAAGGCATGCTCGAGGACGGCCGCAACCGCCAGCGGGGCGTCGGCGCGGACGTCGTGATTCGCGGTTCGACGGCCAAGTCCGTGATCAACTTTAGCCCTTCCTCGATGCCGGTAGCCATGGTCGCGGCGATTGAGCGCCAGCCGCACGTCAAGCTGGCCATGGGCGTCATCAATCACGCCATCGATCTGCCGCTGGCCATCACGGGGATCGATCTGGCCAAATTCAACCGGATGACCGGCGGATTTACGTACGACGACGGCGGACCCTTTGAAGGCCCCGGCGACATTCTGGTCGATCGATACTATGCCCAACAGCACCGCCTCGCGGTCGGGCAGAAAATCAAGCTGCTCAATTACGACTGGCGTGTGGCTGGGATCGTCGAGCCGGGCAAGCTGGCGCGGCTGGCCGTGCCCCTCGCCACCCTGCAGGAGCTGGATGCGGCTACCGGCAAGATCGGGCAGATCTACGTCAAGGTGGACGATCCCGCTCACACCGATGAGGTCGTGAAAGAGTTGCTGGCGTTGCTGCCCGGTTATGGCGTCAACAGCATG
>JBEKYD010000286.1:0-9892 GCA_049511335.1 Bryobacteraceae bacterium
GGCCAGGTAGGCGACAGCTTCGGAGTTGAGCGGGTGAAGCAGATACAGGCAGGAGCCGAAAGCGGCCATCCAGGTTCGTTTGGGGTCGCCGATGCCGGCCCATTCGAGGAGCCGCCGGAGGACCAGACCCACCAGACCGCCGGCCGCGAGATGAATCAGCAGGTTCCCGAAATGGTAGGCGTAGGTGGTGTCGCCGGCCATGCGGGCACTGACCCAGTAGCTGACCATCAGCAGCGGGCGCACACCGCGAATCCAGTCGCCCAACGGGTTCTGCACCCCCGGCAAAGCGAATTGCTGGTACGTATCGTCGAACAGAAACGGCCCGTACATGGAAGGTTCATAGGCCCAGACGGTGAGAGCGGCCGCTACCAGCGCGGCCAGCAGATAAGGGAGCCAAGGGCGCGACGGCGCGGCAGGCGCTTGCCGCGATTTTCCGGCGGGCTTGGTTTCGAGCGCCGATTTTCTGGCTTTAGCCTTCATGCTTTTCCAGGTCGCGCAGGCGATGTTCCAGAATGGCCACGCGCTGGGCGAGAGCGATGTTGTTGTCGCGCAGGTGCGAGATCACCACCGAAGAGCGAAACGCCAGCACCAGCAGCCCCGCCGCCCCCAGCAGGAATAGCGCGAGCGGCGAATCGGGCAATCCCAAAAGGCTGCGCACCGCGTCCAGCAGGCCGTGCCAGAGGGAAAGCACTAGCATGGCCACCGAGGCCGCCAGCCAGGTCACCGAATATTCGGCCCGGATATGGGCGCGCCGCAGCGATACGAGAATGATCGCGAGAAGCAGAATACTCACGCCGGTGGTGACATGCAGCAAACGATCCATCAAACCTCCTTATCGCCCCTCTTATCGTCGCCCTGGGACTTCACCGCAGGCGCGGGCGATGGCCGGCGCCTCTCGTACTTGAGCACGTTGACGAATACGCCCAGCAACACGTGGACCATGTAGTACAGCGATTTTCGGGCAGTCAACGTAGACCTGCCCGCCAGCCGGGGACGCATCCGGCAAGGGATCTCCTCGAAACGGAAACGCCGGCGCTGCAGCACCACCAGCGCCTCAATCTCAGGGTACTCTAGCGGAAAGCTTCGGCTGAAGACGTCCAGGGCGCGCCGGTTCACGCCCACAAAACCGGACGTGGGGTCGCGCACCGGCTTGCCCAGGATGGGGCGCAGCACGAGGCGGAAGAACCAGATGCCCAAAGCGCGGACCCAACCCGTCCGCCAGGCGCCATTGCCGGAGGTGCGGCAGCCGATCACCATCTCGCAGCCGGTTTGCCGCAAGCGATCGAGAAGGCGCGGAATGTCGCGCGGATCGTGCTGGCCGTCGCCGTCCACGCGGATTACATACTCATAGCCCATTTCGTAGGCCAGCTTGTAACCCGCCTGCAGGCATCCGCCGAGGCCAAGATGATGGGGCAGCGGGAGGATTTCGCCGCCGGCTGCGGCGGCCAGGCCGACGGTGCTGTCGTTCGAGCAATCGTCGATCACCAGCACGGGCACACCCGGCATCGCCTCCTTCACCGACCGGACGACTTGTCCGATGGCGCCCTCCTCGTTGAACGCCGGCACTATCACCAGCAACGCACCGGGGCCGTTGGCGCGAATCAAAGCGCGGCTATCCTCCGGAGCCGGATCGAGTGAGCGCGCAACAGGTGGCGGAAGACCGCGGGAGTGATGCGCGCGCCGGCGCGGATCTGGCGGCGCTGTCGCCAGAGCCGGCCCCCGCGCGGTACCAGAGCCAGGTGCGCGCGCAGGACGTACCACAGCAGTCTGGGTCCGGCTTGGCCGCTCGAGCGGAATCGCGCCGCGCTGCCGCGCCCGCCGGCGAGGAACCACATGTGCCAAAAGTATCGCACCGCCGCCGCCGCCGGAACCGCCGCCAGCATCCACCCGGGGAAGTTTTTCACCGCCACGAAAAGGCGGTTCCGCTCCACGTAATAAGCCTTCAGCGCGGAAGCGGCGCCGGCCGAATGGGAATAATGATGCTCGGCCACGGCGCGCGGCGCGTACAGGCATTTCCATCCGGCCCAACGGGCCCGCAGTCCCAGGTCGGTATCCTCGCAATAGAGAAAGAAGGCCTCGTCGAAGCCGCCCAGATCGTCCAACATGGCTCGCCGGTACAGGGCGGCGCATCCGCTCGGAAACAGGATTTCCTCGGCCACCGGGAAGGCGCCGGGCGGGCGGCCGTGGCCGCGCTGCTTGCTCGAACCGTCGCGCGCCACCAGCATTCCCGCCGAATCGATGCGGTCTTCGCCGAAAAGGCGAATCTGGGGCGCGCACATGCCCGCGTCCGGGCGCGGTTCGAGCGCCCGCAGCATTTCGTCGAGCCATTCGGGGGCGGCCACGGTATCGTCGTTCAAAGTCGCCAGGTAGGGCGATGCGGAGGCGGCCATCGCCTGATTGATCGCAGCGCCGAAACCTACGTTGCGTGGATTCTCGAGCACCTTGGCGAAACTCTCCAGTCCCGCCGCGCGCAGGGTGCGCGCCGCCCGTCCGGCACCGCTGTTATCGACCACGAGCACCTCGAAATCCTGGCGAATTTGCCGCTGCAAGGAGGCTAGGCATTCGGCCAACCGGGCATCCGCGGACAAGGTGGGAATAACTACCGTAACCAGACTTTCCGGCAAGCCTAAATTCTAGCAAACAGTTGTGGAACGGGCGATTTCGCCCGCATCCGGATCGAAGCCGGCAAGAATGCCGTTTCACCATGAGTTCCAACAAATCCTGTCCGGCCTGTATTCCATATTGCAAGGAACTGCTGTAACATCCGGCCCTCCGGGGACGCCTAACGGTTACTATGACCAAAAAGCTGCTTTTTGTAGCATTGATTGCCCTCGTCGCCAGCATCGCTCTGATCGCTGCCGATGTCAGCGGCAAGTGGACGTTTGAGCAACAGGGCCGGGGCGGAAATACCATGACCGTCACCCTCACCCTGAAGGCGGATGGCGGTAATCTCACCGGCACCGTATCGGGCGGCATGGGCGATACGGCAATCTCCGACGGCAAAGTGGATGGCAACAACGTCTCGTTCTCGGTGAAGCGGGAAATGCAGAACGGCAACACCTTCGTGACCACCTACAAGGGAACCGTGGATGGCGACACCATGAAGTTGGATGTAACCCGCCCCGGCCGTGGTGGCGGCGACCCGGTGACCACGAGCGTTACCGCCAAGCGGTCGACGACCTAGACAAACCGTTTATAAGACTCCGGTCCGGCCATTGCGCCGGGAAAATCAAAACGGCTTGGCTTGAACAAAGCCAGGCCGTTTTTGCTTTTGGGGGCCCAGATACTCGGGTGCGACCGTCAGGGAGCGGTCGCCGATGTATACAATGCAACGTTGTTAAGATAAAAGAATCCGCATTTCGCCTATTGAATCAT
The DNA here is from genome assembly GCA_049511335.1 of Bryobacteraceae bacterium. Classification (GTDB taxonomy): domain Bacteria; phylum Acidobacteriota; class Terriglobia; order Bryobacterales; family Bryobacteraceae; genus JBEKYD01. The sequence continues at coordinate 3,376 of JBEKYD010000286.1, forward strand.
CATGTGGATCGTCCAACTTGCCCTTCGCCGCCCCTACACCTTTGTCATCATGGCGATGGCCATCGTCATTTTAGGGGTGCTGGCGACGGTGCGCATGCCCACCGATATTTTCCCGGAAATCGATATTCCGGTGGTGAGCGTGATCTGGACTTACGCCGGAGTTTCGCCCGAGGAGATGGCGGAGGCAATCACGGTGCGCTCCGAACGCGGCATCACCATTTCCGTGAATGACATCGAGCATTTGGAATCGTCCTCGTTGCCTGGCCTCGCCATCATCAAGGTCTTCTTTCATCCGCGGGCCAAGGTCGAATCGGCGGTGGCGCAACTGGCCGCGGCCACCCAGGCCTCGCTGCGCACGCTTCCCGCGGGCACGCAGCCGCCCAACATCCTGCGCTATAACGCTTCGAGCGTACCCATCCTGCAATTGGGAATTTCGAGCGACTCACTAAGCGAGCAGCAGCTCTATGACTTGGGCTACAACTTCATTCGCACCCAACTCGCCGACGTGGAAGGCGCGACCTTCCCGCTGCCCTACGGGGGACGGCCCCGGCAGGTGACCGTCGACTTGGATCCGCGGGCCCTGTTCGCGCAGGGAATCTCGGCCGAGGAAGTGGTGCAGGCGGTCAACTCGCAGGCGCTGATCCTGCCCTCGGGAACCGTGAAGCTGGGCTCGCAAGAATACGCCGTGCGCATGAACAGCTCGCCCGACTTGGTGTCGGCCTTCAATCGCCTGCCGGTAAAGCAGTCTAAGAACAATACCACGGTCTACGTGGGCGACGTGGCCCACGTGCGCGACGGATACACGGTGCAGACCAACATCGTGCGGCACAACGGGTCGCGGGGCGCGCTGCTCACGGTGCTCAAGAACGGGGGCTCTTCCACGCTCGAAATCGTGGAGCAAATCAAGGCCGTACTGCCGCGAATCCGCTCGACGCTGCCCGCCTCGCTCAACCTGAAGCTGTTGTTCGACCAATCGATTTTCGTGCGCGCCGCGGTTTCCGGCGTCCTGCGCGAAGCCACCATCGCGGCGCTGCTGACGGGCCTCATGATTCTGCTGTTCCTGGGGAGCTGGCGCAGCACCATCATCGTTTGCATTTCGATTCCGCTTTCGATTCTGGCGTCGCTGGCGGTGCTCAACCTGATGGGCGAAACGGTGAACGTGATGACGCTCGGAGGGTTGGCGCTGGCGGTCGGGATCCTGGTGGACGACGCCACGGTGGCGATCGAAAACATCCATCGCCACCTGGCGATGGGCAAGCCCATCGTGCCGGCGATACTGGATGGCGCGATGGAGATTGCGGTTCCGGCCTTCGTCTCCACGCTGTGCATCTGCATCGTGTTCGTGCCGGTAATCTTTCTGACGGGCGCGGCGCGCTACCTGTTCACACCGTTGGCGCTGGCGGTAGTGCTGGCGATGATGGCATCCTATCTGCTTTCGCGGACGCTGGTGCCTACCATGGTGAACTACCTGCTGCCGGCCGAGGCGGAGCGGTATCACGGCGTGGGCGGGGCGATTGAAGACGGAGGCGGATTCTTCGCCGGCGTCCATCGCGGTTTTCAATCGGGCTTCGAGAAGGTGCGCATGCGCTATCATGGCCTGCTGGCGCAGGCGCTGGCGCATCGCAAGCTGGTGGGCGCGTGTTTTCTCGCCATCTGCGCAGTTTCGCTGGCGCTGATTCCGTACCTGGGGGAAGACTTCTTTCCCCAAGTGGACGCCGGACAGATCCGGCTGCACCTGCGCGCGCCGGCCGGGACCCGCATCGAAGAAACCGAGCGCTACTTCGCCCAGGTGGAAAACGCCATTCGCCGCATCGTTCCGCCGGCTGAGCTGGTGGACATTTTGGACAACATCGGGCTGCCGTATTCGGGCTTCAACCTGGCGTTTAGCGACAGCGCCACCATAGGCGCTTACGATGGCGAGATCATGGTGTCGCTGCGGCCGGGCGAACACGCGCCTTCGAGCCAATACGTGCGCCGCCTGCGCACCGAGCTGCGCCGCCAATTTCCCGAGCTGACGGTGTTCCTGCAGCCGGCCGACATCGTGAGCCAGATTCTGAACTTCGGCCTGCCGGCGCCGATCGACGTTCAGGTGGTGGGGCCGCTGACCAATGCCAAGGCCAACTACGCCCTGGCGCGCCGCATGGAGACGCGCATGCAATCCATTCCCGGCGCCGAGGACGTGCATATCCACCAGGTAGTGGACGCGCCCGAGCTGCTGTTCCGCGTGGACCGCACCCGGGCGCGCCAGTTGGGCCTGACGCAATCCGATGTTTCCAACAGCCTCCTGATTTCGCTGTCCTCGAGCGCCGTCATTGCGCCCAATTACTGGATCGACCCGCACAACGGCGTGGATTACCCGATCGCCGCGCAAACCCCGCAATATGTCGTCGATTCCACCGCCGAGCTGCTGCGCACGCCGATTCACGCCGGCGTTACCGAGGCGCCGCAGTTGCTCGCCAACCTGGGCCGCCTGGAGCGCGACACCACCCCCGCCGTGGTGAACCATTACAACGTGCAGCCGGTCTACGATATCTACGCCAACGTGCAGGATCGCGACCTGGGCGCCGTGGCCGGCGACGTGAACCGCGTGATCGGCGACTTTACGCCCCAGCTTCCCAAGGGCAGCTTCATCGAAACCCGCGGCCAGGTGTCTACTATGCGCAGCTCGTTCGTCGGCCTGGGCTTCGGCATGGCGTTCGCTGTTTTGCTGGTGTACTTCGTGATGGTGGTGAACTTCCAGTCGTGGCTCGACCCGTTCATTATCCTGATGGCGCTGCCGGGCGCTCTCTCGGGCATTGTGCTGATGCTGTTCGTGACCCAAACCACGCTCAACGTGCCGTCGCTGATGGGAGCCATCATGAGCATCGGCGTGGCAACCGCAAACAGCATTCTGCTGGTGAATTTCGCCAACGATTTGCGCGAAGATGGATTGGACGCCGTCACGGCCGCGCTCCAAGCCGGGCATACCCGCCTGCGCCCCGTGGTGATGACGGCGCTGGCCATGATTGTGGGTATGTCGCCGATGGCGCTGGGTCTGGGAGAAGGCGGCGAGCAGAATGCGCCGCTCGGCCGCGCCGTGATTGGCGGCTTGCTGGTCGCGACCGTGGCGACCCTGATTTTCGTGCCGGTGGTGTACAGCGTGCTCCGCCGCACTCCTCCGCGCCACGGGCGGCGCGCGGGAATGGAATCGGTATGAAGACGGAATTCGAAGCCGACGTCAAAACGCGTCCCGGAAGCGGCCGTCTGTTGGCCTTCTTTGGCGTGCTGGCGCTGGTGGTGATCGCCTGCATCGCGGGCGGGCTGGTGCCGCGCCTGGCGCGCCAGAAGACGCTGGCAGCGGCGGCGGCCGCGGTAAACCAGCGCAAGCCGGTGGTGATTGTTTCGCCTGTAAAGCCGGCGCCGGCCAGGGACTCGATCGACCTGCCGGGCGATTGCCAAGCCATGATCGAATCGCCGATTTTCGCCCGCGCCGACGGCTACTTGAAGACCCGGCAGGTCGATATCGGCGACCACCTGAAGACCGGGCAACTGATGGCGGAGATCGAAACGCCGGAACTCGATCGCGAGATCAGCCAGGCGCGCGCGACCCTGGCGCAGTCCCAGGCCTCGCTCGATGAGTTGAAAGCCGATATCGAGCTGGCGCGCGCCAACCTGTCGCTGGCGCAAGTGACCCTCGATCGTTGGCAGCACCTTTTCGCTAAAGGCGTGGTGGCGCGCCAGGATCTCGACCAGAAGAAAGCCGATTTCGACGTGAAGAACGCCCAGACCCAGCGCGCGGAGGCAAGCCTCGCCACGGCGCGCGAAACCGTCCTCGCCAACGAAGCCAATCTGCAGCGCCTCCAGGAGCTGAAAGGCTTCGCGCGCGTGGTCGCGCCTTTCGACGGCATGGTCACCGCGCGCAACGTGGATGTGGGCACGCTGATCAATGCGGGCAACGGCGGCGCCTCGCGCGAAATGTTCCGCGTGGCGCGAATTCAGCCGCTGCGGGTTTTCGTGAATGTGCCCCAGACCTACGTTTCCGAGATGCACAACGGCCAGGGCGCGGAGCTGCGCGTGGACGAAAAGCCGGGCGAGGTTTTCCCGGCCCGCGTCACCAACATTTCCGATTCGCTGGACGCCGATTCGCGCGCCATGCTGGTAATCCTGGAAACCCCCAATCCCGGCGCAACCCTTTATCCCGGCATGTACGCGCAGGTGCGCTTTACCCTGACGCACGCCAAGCCCCTGCTGCGCATTCCCGGCGACACCGTCATCCAGACCAAAACCGGCCTGCGGGTGGCCGTGGTGGATGGCCGCAACGTGGTGCACTTCCGCGACATTTCGATCGCCCAGGACCTCGGCGCCGAAGTCGAAGTGGTGTCCGGCCTGGCCCTCGGCGACCTGGTAGTCTCGAACCCAAGCGACGCCGTGGCAGAGAACGCCGTAGTGGAAATGCGCAAACGGTAGGCCCGCGGCGCGGGCACTTACTGAGACTGCAAATTACAGTAACAAATGGCCGGAAACTGTGGGGCAGGTTGGTAACCTGCGGCGGGTTGGTAACCCGCTTTCGGCAGTTGCTCACCAGCCCACGAAACGCCGATTCACAATCGGCGGCAGCGTAGCACCTGCCCCACAGGCCCCGCTTGCCGTCACGCAGGCCCCCCCTCCCGTTCAATCCTCCACAAACGCCTTCAACCTGGCCAGCGCCTGATCCCACTCCGCGGAAACGAGGTCGAGGTACTTCCTGACCGCTTCAATCGGCTGCGGATCGAATCGAAACAGGCTCTCGCGGCCCGTGCGAACGCTATGCACGATTTCCACCTTCTCCAACACGCGAAGATGCTTGGTAATCGCCTGCCGGGTCAGCTTGGTGCCTTCTGTAAGCTGAGCGATCGAACGCGGCTGCCCGCCCGAAAGTTTCGCCACCAGCCGCAGCCGCGTCTCGTCGCCCAGCGCGGCGAAAACAGGCGCATGCGTACGCCGTCTGGCGGCCACGCTGCTATGGCTTCTGTGCGACATAGCTCTCGATGTTCTTCATTTGTTCCGTCCAGCCTCCCTCATTCCTGCGGAACGCTTCCAGACGCCGTTCGGCCGGCACTTTATCGAAACCGGATTCGGTCACGAGCAGCAGCGTGCCGCTCGCGGTCTTCTCCAGCCGGAATTCGACCAGCGTGGGCTCCTCTTTCGCGTAGTCTGTTCCGGGCTCAACGGAATAAGGGTGCCAGGTGAAAGAGAAGAGCCGCTCGGGTTCCATCTTCTGCACCACGGCCTGCCATTCCACGTGCTCGTAGCCGGGATGAGTAATGCGCCCGCGCGAGATCTGGCCGGGCACGAACGGCCCTTCCAGTTTCACCCGAAACCACTCGCCGAACTCACGGTAATCCGTCAGCGCGCGCCAAACCCGCGAAATCGGCGCCTTCAGCTCAATCCGCTTCTCAATTCGATCATCCATTCGTTAAGCAACCTCCAAGTTGCAGATTAGCGCAGCCCGTCTCGAAATGCAACCAGTTTATTGCTCTTCGCAGGTCCTCCGATTCTTCGATTGGCTCGCCGAACTGGGCCCCAGCGCCGCCAGCCGCTTCTTCGCCTCGGGCAGCGCCCGAAAGCGCCTCCGTGGAGCAATGGATCAAAAGCAGCGCGATCCCCCCTCGCGACGGTTCAGGCGGGCCACGGGTTTGCCGGCCTCGAGCCTCTGAAAAAAGTCATCGGCGACGCGCGCATTGTGACCCTCGGTTCACCATTTTTTCGATCGAGGCCAATATGCCCGAGGCATACCGTTTGAACGACTACGTTCTGAACGGCAACGGCGATCCCGCCAAATGACCCGCGGAAGATCTCCGGCCAGGACCCCGATTACCATCTGCGCCCGGATAGCTGCCAGGCGCGCACCGTGAGCGGCCACGAGTGACTGCGCCACTTTGACAGGTAGGTTTGTGAGACGTTTGGGTTAACCGGCGGGTTTGACTTCTGACTTGGTTTCGGCTTTATTTGCGGACTTTTCGGGTTTGGTTTCGGACTTAGCTCCCTGCGATTCGGCCTTCCCGCCGTCGTGACCGTTTGAGCCGTTCGAAGCCGAGCCATTTCCGCGGGCGTAATCCGTCACGTACCAACCGGTTCCCTTGAACCGCAGGGCCGCCGGCGATAGCAGCCGATGCACTACGCCACCGCACTCGCGGTGAACCGTCAAAGGCTCATCCGCGAATTTCTGGATCACTTCAAACGTTTTCCCACAACTTTGACACTGATATTCGTAAAGCGGCATGACTTGAAATCGCGTCCCCTAGGACTTGATTTCAGTATAGCAGTCCGGAGCGGTCGCGATTCTGGCGGCGCTTCGGCACGTAGCGCCGGCGGCAACGCCGGCGCTAAGAGTTTCTACATTCTCCGCTAGGGTTTTCAGCGGGCCGAGTTACTTCTTCGGCTCGTCCGGGGAATCTGTGGGTAACTTGCGGGTTTCAGCGCTGGGATTGAATGAGGAAGCTGTGGAACTTGCGGCAGGTGGAGTCGAAGGAGCGTTGCTCGTCTTCCCAGCCGTTGT
>JBEKYD010000287.1:0-9876 GCA_049511335.1 Bryobacteraceae bacterium
CGGCTCGCTCCAAAACCACCAGCACCGGTGGAGTTCGGCCAAAATAAAACTTAATCTTGCGGCAAGTCGTTCGTTTTCAGCCGGTTCCGTTCTGGCACGCGCCTTGCAATATAAGAGGGCGTAAGCCGCCAGGGCGGCTGAAGGAGGAAAAGGAAATGAAGACCAAATTGATGGCTCTGATGCTTTTGGCGGGCAGCGCAGCGTTCGCTGGACCGCGGTTTTTCTTTGGGGTTGGCGTAGGAGTTCGGGCTCGGGTGTACGCTCCTCCGGTGGTCGCTTACGCACCTCCGGTTGCGGCGGCGTACGTCGGTCCTGCTTATGTGCCGCCGTGCCCGGGACCGGGCTTTGTCTGGACCGCTGGTCTCTGGGGACCCGGCCATGTGTGGCATGCCGGCTACTGGGGTCGTCCTTACGGCGCGGCCTTCGTCGGACCGCACTATGTGGCGCGCGGCTATCGCGGCTGGCGGCGGTGAACTGTGAAGTGCGGCGGCGCCTCGCGCTGTGGCGGACCCCGTGGTCCGCGCGGGACGCCCTCGTCCCGCTCTTTCCTTATGCACCAAGTCTCCGACACCGGCGAAGAGCCGGCCGGGGGCCGGCTGCGGACCAGGGGATCCGCCCTACAACTTATGCGGGTGTCGCATGGAGACCAAAGTATGCGACATTATGCAAATGACCGTCCCCCGCACGGAGGAGCGCCTCCAGACCCGCCGCAAACACCCCGTCGCTTCCCCAACTAACGGAAATCAGCTTTCCGCGCTGGGCTGGACGGAGCAGGAAATCGACGAGACAAGGTCCAAACTTTCCGACCTTGACGAGGAGTGGAACGATCCGTCGATGGACGCGTACGACAAGCTATAAACACGCTTGAGCTGCGTTCTCGTCCTACTGGTTCCCCCGCCCACCGCGCCCCGGCCGCGGCATTTGCGCTTGGGTCAGCAGGGCGTCGAATTCGGCGCGCGTCATTTTCAGTTTCTCCGGATGGGCGTCGATCCACTTGGCGAATGCCGCGAATTTTTGCGCCGTCCAGCCGCCTTCGAATTCGGCGCCGTTGGTGCCCTGGCGGTTCAGCTCAAAGTTGAAGGCATCCTGAAGATTGGTGAACTCCGCTCTGGCGATGGCGTTGGCGGCAAGCACGGCGGGGATGAAGATAACGCCGTCCTGCTTGGCCAGCACCAGGTCGCCCGGCAGCACCACCGCCCGGCCGATGCGCACCGGCACATTGATTCCGGTCAATTGCATTTGCGCCCACGCGGAAGGATCGTAGCCGCGGTAAAAGCCATTCAGATTGGCGATCTCGCGATTCTCCTCCGCATCGCGAATGCCGGCGTCGAACACGAAGCCGGAATGGGTATGGGCGGCGATGCCGCTGCCGAGATTGGAGCCGATGATGGTGCCTTCGACAATTTTTCCGTAGCCATCGACGACCATGGTGTCGCCCATTCTCAGTTCGTTGATGACCCAGCTATTGGTTCCGCTCACGCGGCCCTCCGCTTTGCCCTCGGCGCCGACGGCCGCGGCCATGTCCGGCCGGCGCGGCATGAATTGCGCGGTGAGGGCGCGGCCGGCAAAGGGCTTGTCGATATGCAGACCCTGCCAGCCGGATTCGAACTGATTCACGTAGCCCTGGCCGCGCAGGTATTCCCAAACATCCTCGATGGAAACATCGAGGGCACGCTCGAGCAGGCTGTCGGCCACCTTCGGCCGGCCGTCCGGGAAGCGCTCGCCCTTCCAGTCCGAGGTGTAGAACAAAATCTGTTCCTTGGTCTGTTTAATCTGGGCGAAGGCCGTGGACGACGCCAACAGCGCGCAGGCTATCGAAACGATCGAAACGGAGACTCTCATGGTGCTTTTCATAATACCCTCTCTTGCTAGCGCGCCGGCAAGGGGGTCGGAACGGGTTCCGGCCGATCGAGTCCGTAGATGCTCCAGCTATGCTTCGCCCAATGAATCGTGCCGCTAAATCAATTCGAGCCGATGAACGCCGACACCGTTATTGGTTTCTCATCCGTGTTTATCTGTGTTCATCCGTGGCTAGAATTGTTTTTTTTCACACCTGTTCGGGCCTGGGGGCGCGGCGCCCTACTTCAACTTTTCCAGCCTCTTGCGGATCTCCGCCGCGTTCTTGGCGTCCGATGCCAACTCCAGGTATTTCGAGTAGGCCTCTTTAGCCGCTTGCGGGTTTTTCAGCCTTTCTTCCGCCTCGCCCAGCCGCAACCACGCTTCGCTATTGCCGTCGTTCCACTTGGTGGCTTCTTTGTAGCGGCCGGCGGCGGCCCGAAAATTGTGTTTCTTGGCGTACTCGTTGCCGATATCCACGCTCTTCTTCGACTGCAGCGGGTTAAAGGAGTACGAATCGACCGAGAGCGACGCATCTTCCTCCGGCGGATCCTCTTCCGCTCCCGTGGCTTGCGCGGCGGGGCGCTCCTTCTTCAAGGTAGTGTTATTCGGCGGAGGCTGCTGCGAGGTGGTGTTTTGTGCCTGCAGAAGGCACACCGCGGCCGCTAACAGCACCAAGACCCAGCGTGACATAATTTTATTATAGCCGCCCCTCCATGGACCTCCGCGAAAAGGCCGCGCAACTGCCTCTCGAGCCAGGCGTGTATCTGTACAAAGACGCCGCCGGCCGGGTGATCTACGTCGGCAAGGCCAAGAGCCTCCGCCACCGCGTGCGTAGCTATTTTTCCGAAGACAAACTGGCCGACGTGAAGACCGGCACGCTCATCTCCGAGGCCGCCGACCTGGATTACATCCTCGTCGATAACGAAAAAGAAGCGCTCGCCCTCGAGAACAATTTCATCAAGCAATACAAGCCGCGCTTCAACATTCTCTTGCGCGACGACAAGACCTACCCCTACGTCAAGCTGACCCGCGAGCGTTTTCCGCGGGTTTACGTGACTCGCCGCCTGCGCAAGGATGGCGCCACCTACTTCGGCCCGTTTTTTCCCGCCAACCTGGCGCACCGCCTGGTGCATTTCATCCATCGCCATTTCCAAGTGCCTTCCTGCAAGGTGGATCTGACCCGCTTTCATCCCAAGCCGTGCCTGCAATACCACATCCACCGCTGCCTGGGTCCGTGCGTGGAAGGGCTCACTACCGACGATGCTTTCTCGGCCGCCGTGCGCGATACCCGCCTGTTCCTGGAAGGCCGCCACGGCGACCTCGCCCGCGAGTTGCGCGCCCGCATGCAAGAAGCATCGGCGGAGATGCGCTTCGAAGAAGCCGCCGGTCTGCGCGACCTGCTCTCGACGGTGGAAGAGATCGAGGAGCGCCAGAAGGTCGCCGCCGCCAAGGGCGACGACATCGATATCCTGGCCAGCTATGCCGAGCCGCCGCTGGTCGCGCTCAACCTGTTTCACCTGCGCCACGGCCAGGTGGTCGACCGGCGCGAGTTTTTTTGGGAAGACCAGCCGTCGTTCGATCCGCCCGAGTTCTACTCCACCCTGCTGCAGCAGCTTTATCTCGACGCCCAGTATATTCCCACCGAGATTCACGTGCCGGTGGATTTCGAAGACCGCGAAGCACTGGAAGAGCTGCTCAGCGAGAAACGCAACCGCAAGGTGGAGATTCGCACCCCCCAGCGCGGCCAGAAGAAGGCGCTGTTCGATATGGTGGAGAACAACGCCAAACACAGCTTCGATGCCCGCTTCCGCGTGTTGAAACCATCTTCGCGCGCCATTCGCGAAGCCTTGCAGGACGCCCTCAATCTGCCGTCCGCGCCGGAACGCATCGAATGTTTCGATATCTCCCACATCCAGGGCACCGACAAAGTCGCCAGCATGGTGGTGTGGGAAGACGGCCGCATGAAGAAGGCCGACTACCGCAAGTTCATCATCAAAACCGTAGTGGGCAACGACGATTTTGCCAGCATGCGGGAAGTCGTCGCGCGCCGCTACGCCAGGTTGAAGGAAGAAGGCAAGCCCATGCCCGGCCTGGTGCTGATCGATGGCGGGCTGGGCCAGTTGCACTCCGCCGCCGAATCGCTCGAAGCGCTTGGCTTTGCCGATCAGCCGCTGGCCTCCATCGCCAAGCGCGAGGAAATCATCTACGTCTACGGCCAGGAGGACGAGCCGGCGGTGCTGGACCGGTTCTCGCCCATCCTGCACCTGGTGCAATCCATTCGCGACGAGGCCCACCGCTTCGCCGTCACCTTCCACCGCTCGCGCCGCAACGCCCGCGCACTGACCAGCGAGCTGGACCAAATTCCGGGCGTGGGCGCGAAGACTGTGGCCAAACTGCTCAGGCAATTCGGCAGCCTAGAGCTGGTGCGCGCCGCCAGCGAAGAAGAACTGGCCGCCTCGGTAGGCCGCGCCGCCGCCCGCCGCATCCAGGCGCATTACGCCGCGCTGTCTCCCCAACTAAACTAACTGCGCGGTTTCGGTTGCGTGCCGTTTCCAGGTGGGACAGACGATCGTTTCTTGTCGTCTGTCGAGCGGCTGGCCTGGCACGGACAGACCGCGAAAAACGACGGCCTGTCCCTCCCTACGGGTACTTTCACCTACAAACCTTAGGCCCGTAAGGGTACTTTCACTGGCAATCGGCGGGACTCCCGGTACTTCCCATACGTCCCCGATTTCTGCTATATAGAGTTAATCCCATGACGCACACGTGTAACAAGACCAACGGCAGCCATGCCCGCTACCGGTTTTCGGTGGAGGAAATCCATACCCGGCCCATGTTCGCCGCCTCCGGACCCAGCCACCACGAAATTGCCGCACTGGCTTATTCGTATTGGGAAGCGGCAGGCCGGCGAATTGGACGCGATTGGGACGACTGGTTTCGCGCGGAACAGGATCTGCGGGCTGGAAGAGTCGCTTACGCCGCCCGTTGAGTTGGTGGGACAGGCGATCGCGACTCATCGTCCGTCAGGCGGTCAAGACCCGAACCCCCGGCCTTAGGGCGATCGCCTGTCCCACTCCCCCAGGCTGTCATTCCCTTCGGGCAATCCCGGAGGCGCCAGAATTTCGCCTGAAAATTCCGCCGGGCTGCGCACATCCACCATTGCACGCGCTCCTCTCTAATCTGATTAAATCATATCGAGAATTAGGAGAACTGCCAAGAGGGCTAGGGCTGGAGGCCAACGCGACGCCGCCAATGCAGCCGGCGCCGGGCGCTCCGCGAAATCGCCCGGCAGGGCGAAAGAAAGTAGCCCAGTGCGTAAGCGCTGGGACACCCAAGAACAGCCCACCCAGCCCCGGAGGGGCGTAAGATTGCGCGCGTCGATGAAAGTGGGGTTGTGCAAACGCTCTTACGCCCTTGCCAGGGCTGGCAAGGCGATTCCCGCAGATCCCAGCGCTTACGCACTGGGCTACTTTCTGTCGCCCTCTCGGGCTAGGCGCCGCTTGCCGCCGGCCCCGGTTTGTCACAATAGCAATGACCATGACTGAACGCCTCTATTACACCGATAGCTACCTGCGCGCCTTCACCGCCAACCTGGTGGAAACCTCGCCCGACGGCCTCACCGCCTACCTCGACCGCACCGCCTTTTATCCCGCCTCTGGCGGCCAGCCCTTCGATACCGGCTCCATCGCGGGCATTGCCGTCGTCGAAGTCGTCGATGAAGACCAGCGCATCGGTCATCGCCTGGCCGCCCCCGCCGCTCCCGGCCCGGTCGAATGCCTCCTCGATTGGCCGCGCCGCTTCGATCACATGCAGCAGCACAGCGGCCAGCACCTGCTCTCGGCCGTCTTCGCCGCAAGCTTCCGCCTCCAAACCGTGAGCTTTCACCTGGGCGCCCAAAGCTCCACCATCGATCTCGAAGGCGACTCTCTCGATGCGCGCCTGGCCGCCGAGGCCGAACGCCGCGCCAACCAACTCGTCTGCGAGAACCGCCCGCTTTCGGTGTCCTTCGAAGAGGCCGCCCAAGCCGCCGATTTGCGCAAGGCTTCCGAGCGCACCGGCGCCTTGCGCATCGTCTCCATCGCCGATCTCGACCGCAGCGCCTGCGGCGGCACGCACGTCGCCGCCACCGGCGAAATCGGCTGCATCCTCTTGCGCAAGCTCGAAAAAGTGCGCAAGACCGTGCGCGTCGAGTTCCTCTGCGGCGCCCGCGCCGTGGCGCGCGCCCATGCCGATTTCGAAGCCCTCAACCGCGCCGCCCAGGCGTTCTCCGCGCCCCTCGACGAGGTCCCCGCGCTAATCGCCTCCCAGCTCGATTCTGCCCGCGTGGCCGACAAGGCCCGCCGCAAACTGGAGCTCGAGGTGGCCGGCTACCGCGGCCGCGAGCTCTACCAAACTTGCCCGGCCGGCGCCGGTGGCATTCGCCGCCACATCGAACGCGCCGCCCGCGGCAACCTCGAAGACCTGCGCGCCGTGGCCCAGAGCTTTACCAGCCAGCCCGCGGCCATATTCCTGGCCGTTTTGGAGGAACCGCCCGCCCTCCTGCTCGCCTCCTCCGCCGATTCCGGTCTGGACGGCGGCGCGCTCCTGAAAGCCGCTCTCTCCGCCGCCGGTGGCCGCGGCGGCGGTACCCCCCGCATGGCCCAAGGCAGCCTCCCCACCCGCGCCCAGCTCGACCAGGCGCTAGCCCGGATTGTGGGCCAGATTGGCAACCTGCCGGCCGATTGTGGTGGCGCAGACTTGAGTCTGTGACGCGGCGTAGCGCCGGCTATCTTTATCGTCGGTGTCCCTTGCCAACCCGTATTTCCGACCCTTGGTCTCCGCCCCCGGGTGTACCCTCGCCAGCACTTTTTGCCGCCCTCGCCCCACTCCGCATCCGCCCATCCCCGCGTTACACTCGAAAAAGAGCATCGCCAAGCTGAGGTCTCCACTTGATCAACGGAAAGCGTATCGTCGTCGTTCTACCGGCCTATAACGCGGCTAAGACCCTCGAAGCCACTGTCCGCGAGCTGCCTGAAATCGTGGACGAGACTATCCTGGTCGACGATCACTCGAAAGACGATACCGCCGATGTGGCGCGGCGTCTCGGTCTGACCGTCGAAGTGCACCCTCAAAACCGCGGCTACGGCGGCAATCAGAAAACCTGCTACGCCAATGCGCTCGCCCACCGCGCCGACGTGGTGGTGATGCTTCACCCCGATTACCAGTACAATCCCCTTCTGGTCACGCCCATCGCCACCATGATCGCTTACGGCGTCTACGACCTCGCCCTCGGTTCCCGCATCCTTGGCGGCGGCGCGCTGCGCGGCGGCATGCCGGTATATAAGTACATTTCCAACCGCTTCCTGACCCTGGTACAGAACCTGCTCATGGGCGCCAAACTCTCCGAGTATCACACCGGCTTTCGCGCTTTCAGCCGCGAGTTGCTGGAAGCCCTGCCGCTCGAGTCCAATTCCGACGACTTCGTCTTCGATAACCAGGTCCTGGCCCAAGCCGTTCTGGTGGGCGCGCGCATCGGCGAGATCTCCTGCCCCACCCGCTATTTCCCGGAAGCCTCTTCCATCGATTTCCGCCGCAGCGCCATCTACGGGTTGGGCGTGCTGCGCACCTCGCTTCAGTTCCGCCTGGCCAAGTGGGGCCTCGGCCGCGCCGCGATCTTCGAATTTCCGGAAAAGGCCCGCCACATCGGCAAGCCCGATGATCTTCCCTTCGAGATCCGCCAATGACGCCAGTGGTGAGAACCAAATTCAAGCCACCGATGAACACCGATAAGATAAGCACTCTTGAGTTCTTCATCTGTGTTTATCGGTGTTTCATCGGTGGCTATATTTTTTCTGCCTCCCAGCTTCCTGCCCGCCAGCGAGTATGAGAAATGCCTGCTAAGTACCCAGCTTCGCAATTACGGCCACATATTCAGCAACCGCTCCCTAACGGTCGCGGCTCGGTTTCGCGCGTTTCCGAGCCGCGACCGTTAGGGAGCGGTTGCCCGGGAACACGTTGGTGAACTTATGAACTGGTGTACTAAGCCCGCCACCGTCCTCCTCTGGACCTTCCTGGCCGTCGCCATTGCCCGCCTCTGGCTCATGCCGCTCCCATCCAGCTTCTGGGTGGACGAAATGGTCACCGCTTTCGTGGTCCACCATCCTGCCGACCCCTCCCTGGCGGTCGCCCCGCAGGTGCCGGCATCGCTCTATTACTGGTTGCCGCGCGCGGCCGAGCGCTGGCTCGGGTTTTCCGAAATCTCCTATCGCCTCCCCTCCGTGCTGGCCATGGCGCTGGCGCTCTGGATTCTCTTCTCTCTCGCCGTTCGCTTGATCCATCCCCGCGCCGGCTGGTTCGCCGTGTTCGCCTGTCTCGCCATGCGCGGCATCGATTATCATGCCGCCGATGCCCGCCCCTACGCCCTTGGAATCGCCGTCTCCTCCTCCGCCGTCTGGTTCCTGGTGCGTTTCCTCGATCGCGGCGTCTTCCGCGACGGCCTGCTGTTCGTCCTCACCGCCGGTCTGCTCTGGCGCGTGCACCTGGTGTATTGGCCGTTCTACGGCGTCTTCGCGCTCTATGCCGCGGCCCGCCTCGCCACCGATTCGCGCCCCCTCTGGCCGCGGGTTTTGCTGATCTTCGCCATGCTGGCGCTGGTGCTGCTGCCGGTCGCGCGCCTGGCTCTGGCGCTCTCACGCCAGGCCGCCGCGCACGTCATCGTCAAGCCTCCCACCTGGCGCGACGCGCTGCACCTGCTGCGCTGGAACCTGGTGCTGATCGTGGGCGTCGGCGCTTGGCTCTGGAAGATGTTCGCGACGGGCGGGACAGACCATCGCTTTTCGTGGTCTGTCAGGCCCTTGCCAGCCCACAGCCGCCCGACAGACGACAAAAAACGATCGTCCGTCCCACCGGTTCCCGCCGATACGCTCCTCATCTTCGCCTGGTGGCTGGTGCATCCTCTGGCCCTTTATGCCTTTTCGCTCGCCACCGGCAACAGTCTTTTCCTCAATCGGTATCTGTCGTTGTTCTTGCCCGGCGTGGCCCTCTCTGCCACCTGGGTAGCGGCCCGCCTCCTGCCCGAAAACGCCTGGCGCCCGGCCGCCGCGCTCGCCGGTATCGGGGCCATTCTCGTATTGGGGCAATGGAGCCAGTGGTGGCCGTCCCATGAACCATCCGATTGGCGCGCCGCCGTGCGCATGCTGAATCGCCCTTCCGATGCCGCTCTGATCCCGGTCGTTTGTCCCAGCCCCTTCGTCGAAGCGCGCTGGCCGGTGTGGCGGCCCGATTATCCGCTGCCCGGCTTCCTCTACGCTCACCTGCCCGTCTACCCCTTGCGCGGCCCCATCGTTTTGTTCCCCTTCGAAACCTCGCCTCAGGCCGAAGACTACGCCGAAGGATTGCTCGCCGGTCCGCTCACCGCCGCCCATCGCTTCGCCGTTTACGGCGGCGCCGGAAACGTCCGCTGGTGGCGCAAGTGGTTCGCCGCCCGCCCGGAGCTGGCCGCCTGGCAAAACCGTTTGACCCGCTTCGGCGACGTCTATGTCGTCGTATTTCAAGACGCCCGCATCCCTTAGGAGCGGTGGAACATTAACCTCACAACCGCCGCCGTGGCGCGCGCCCCTTCAGCGTAACCGTGAAAAATCAAATGCAAGCCACCGATGAACACCGATAAGACAAGCCCTTTTTGAGTTCTTCATGCGTAGCTATATTTCTTTACCTCCAAACCCAGCTTCAAGTTTTTTCCCGCCGGTCCGATAAGAATACTCAGAGCGTCTTCCGGCTCCTCATTTTCTATATGTTCGCAATCCTCGGCGCCTTCCTGGTAGTCGTCGCGGTCCTCGGGGGATTTCTCCTGGAACGCGGCAACCTGTTCATCCTTTTGCAACCGGCTGAGCTATTCATCGTTGGCGGTGCTGCCCTGGGGATCACCATGATCGCCAATCCCCCGCGCGTCATCCGCAAAATGGCTCACGGCGTGACGTCCGTTTTTCGCTCTCCCACCCTCCACCCCGGCCTCTACTTGCGCTACCTCCGCATGTTGTACGAGGTCTTCAGCCTGGT
>JBEKYD010000288.1:0-9867 GCA_049511335.1 Bryobacteraceae bacterium
GGATCGCCACCATCGGCCGCGCGCTCAGCACACCGAGAACCGCTCCCGCCCCGCACAGCAGCAGGCTTTCCGCCAGCAGGACGCGCCGCAGCGCGCCGGTGGTCGCACCCAGCGCGGCCCGAACCACCAGCTCCCCTTCGCGGCGAATCGTCCGCGCCAAAATCAAGTTGGCCACGTTGGAACAGGCGATGATGAAGACCAATCCCGACGCCGCCAGCAGCACCCAAAGCACGGTCCTGGCTTTCGCCGTAATCTGGTCGCGCAGAAGCATCGCGTCGATGCGAAAGTCCGCCTTCGCCGGATACGCCTCGGGATGCTCTTTCATGATGGCGGCGTGCGCCGCCCTGAGCTCGGCGCGGGCCTGTTCCAAAGTCGCGCCCGGCGCCAGCCGGCCAAACAGCTCCGTCATGCGATGGACCCGGCCCGTCACCATCGTCGCCGACAGATGGTGTGGACTGGTCACCACATTGGCGATGATCTCGGTCTCGGCCGGATACGGGATCGATGGTTCCAACACCCCTACGATGGTCCCTGTACGCGCTCCGAACGATCCGAGCCTGACCGTTTTTCCGAGCACCGACGGGTCGCTCTTCAGCGCCGTAGTCCAGAAACGATACGTCAGAACGATGGCGCCGGCGGCGGCCGGGCCGTCGTCTCGCATATCGAGCAGCCGCCCCAGTACCGGATGCAGGCCCATCACTTCGAAATAATTGCCGCCCACGACTCCCGCCCGCACCTCGCGCGGCTCGCCCAGCCCATTCATGGTGAAGCCGATGGTGGAGAAATCGCCGATCGCGCTCAACGATTTGACGCTCTGCCGCAGGTCCTGCATCTCCGGCACGGAAAACACGGCATTCTCCATGCCCAATCCCCGCGCGCTCTGCCTGATATAAATCAGCCTGTTTTCGTCGCGATTCACCAGCGGCCGCAGCAGGACCCCGCGGACCAGCGTGAAGATAGCGGCATTGGCCCCGATTCCGAGTGCCAGCGTCAAAACCACGGTAATCGTAAGTCCCTTAGCTGCGGCGAGCGAGCGGAGAGCGTATTTCACATCCCGCCAAAAGGTCCCGGCAGCTTCGCGTAAATCCAATTGTTCTGCGCTCATCCCAGTCACGACCGTGCCTTTCTTCTCTCGACTCCGTCACACCGATGTCGTTCGGCGCCGCGTGTTTTCGACAACCGCGCAAAGAAATTTCGCGGAATCTCTTTCCGAAACCATACGCGACACCGACCGCCGGCGTTCCATTATTGACATACTCGAGCCTCGTGGCGCGGGCCTCCAAGCCTGCTGCGTCGGCTTTCGAGCCGACGTTTCCGTAGCGCCGCCGATCTTGTGGCCGGTGCCTTTCGACAGGTGCCTTGCGAGGGTGCCTTGCGACAGACTGAACTGTCTGGACTGTCCCCTTTGCCACTCCTCCGGCCATCCCATTTGCTTTCTAGCACTTGCGCTGAATTTCACGGAAAACCGCGATTGGCCGCTTGACGGTCACAGAACTTGCAAATATTTCTTAATCCCGCCGTTTCATCGCGTTACAGCCAATCCGCGCCTTCCTCCCAGCCGATTCCTCCCGCTCGTCCGCTATCGTATGGCCGAAGGCTGGTAAATATGAAGCATTCGCATCTTTCCAAGCAACTCCAGGTCATCGACGCCCTGTCTAACGGCGCCAACCTAACCGCAGCCGCCGCCGCAGCCGGTGTTCACCGCAATACCATCGCCTACTGGCGCCGCAATTCCCCTCAATTCCAACACGCCCTGGCCCGCGCCCAGGGTGACTGCGCCCCCACGTTCCGCGAACGCGCCGAAGACCTGGCCGACTTGGCCTTCAATGCCCTCCGCGAAGTCGTCACCGACCCGAAAGCTTCCCCCTCCGTCCGTTTCAAAACCGCCATGTTCATCATCCAAACCGCCATGCCCCCCGCTCCGCGAAAAGCCGAAAAGCCCTTGCCCTGCAACGCCACGCCAGACTCGGATCTCCCCGCGGCCCCAAAAGAAGAGAAAGTTGCATAAGAATGCACACCCGCAAAAATGCACAACGATGCACAAAAACAGAAACCCTACCGCCGACCCGAGCCCAAAATCGGCCGCAACGAACCCTGCCCCTGCGGGAGCGGCCAAAAATATAAGCGATGCTGCCTGAATAAACCCGTCACCGCCGCGGCGTGACGGGGAATCTGCTCGGGAAG
Source organism: Bryobacteraceae bacterium (assembly GCA_049511335.1). Taxonomy (GTDB): domain Bacteria; phylum Acidobacteriota; class Terriglobia; order Bryobacterales; family Bryobacteraceae; genus JBEKYD01. The sequence goes on from JBEKYD010000288.1 coordinate 2,185, forward strand.
CCAGGTGGGGCAGACGATCGTTTTTTGTCGTCTGTCGGGCGGCTGGTCCGGCGAAGGCCTGACAGACCGCGAAAACCGACGATCCGTCCTACCGTGCTGGCCCTACCGTTCCCGCAGCCGCTTCGCAAACGCCGCTCCCTTGCCGAATTCTTCCTGCATCTGGCGAGTGCGAAGATTCTCGCGCAGGTGCTCCAGCTCTTGAATGTAGTCGCCGAGGGCGCGGTCGATGTGATCGCTGTTGGTGGCCAGGATGTCGCGCCATAGGTCGTAGGAGCTTAACGCCAGCCGGGTCATATCCATCAAGCCGGGTCCGTACAAAGGTGGAAGAGCGCCTTGCCATTGCATTTCGAGCACGGCGCCGAGCGCGGTGGACGCCAGTTGCGGCACGTGCGAGGTGCGGGCCACCAGCCGGTCGTGAGCGTCGCAATCGAGCACGGCGATGCGCGCGCCCATCCTGTCCAGCCAGCGCCGGAACTCGCGCGCGGCCGGAGTTTCGAGCTCGTGCGGGTCGTCTGGCGTGAGCGCCCAAGGATGGCCGCGAAACAGCTCGGCATCCGCCGCTCGCGCACCCCGGCTTTCTTTGCCCGCCATGGGATGTCCGCCCAGAAACTGGCAGCGGGTCAGAACTTGCCGCGCCACGTCGACGATTTCGCATTTGGTCGATCCGGCATCGGTCACCAGCGCGCCGGGTTTTACCAGCGGGCCGAGATGGCGAATCGTGTCGAGGATTCTGCCGATGGCCTGGGACAGAAAGACGAGGTCGGCCGCGGCAACCGCTTCGGCCAGCGGCGCGCCGCGGTCGATGGCGCCGCACGCCAGGGCGTCGGAGAGAGCAGCGGGAGAACTGACTCCCAGGATGGCGCCATCGAAGCCGGCTCTCCGCAGAGCCAAGCCGAAAGACGCGCCGATAAGCCCGGTGCCGATAATGGTGACTTGTTTCATCGGATCGAACCTGGTAGGGCGGACCCCCTGGTCCGCGCGCGACCCCCCGGTCGCGCATCGCCTGGCCCAAGCACCTGGTCCACGGGGAAAGAGCGAGACGAGGGCGTCCCGCGCGGACCAGGGGGTCCGCCCCACATTTGGCGTCGGCGCCAGAACAACCTCGCAACGCGGCCGGACATATTTATATGCTCCGGCCGATTGCTAAGGCAATCTGGCGCAACTGCGCGGTCAGCTCTTCGAACTGGCGCGCGGCCAACGACTGCGCGCCTTCGCTTATGGCGTGGTCGGGATCGGGATGCACTTCCAGGATCAAACCGTCGGCGCCGGCGGCCACGGCGGCGCGGGCCATCGACGGGACTTTGTCGCGCCGGCCGGTGGCCTGACAGGGGTCGGCCAGGATAGGCAGATGCGAAAGTTTCTTCACCACGGGAATGGCCGATAAGTCGAGTGTGTATCGGGTGTAGGTTTCAAAAGTGCGAATGCCGCCTTCGCCCAGGATGACGTCGTAATTGCCGCCGGCCAGGATATGTTCGGCCGACAGCAGCAAGTCCTCCACCGTCGCCGCGGCGCCGCGCTTCAACAACACCGGCTTCGACTGCTTGCCGAGCTCATCCAGCAGGTGGAAGTTCTGCATATTGCGCGAGCCAACTTCGAGAATGTCGGCATAGCGCGCCACCAGGGCGATCTCGGTATGGTCGTGGACTTCGCTCACCGTCAGCAGACCGCGGCGCTCGGCCGCCTGGCGCAGCAGAACCAGCCCTTCTTCACCGGGGCCCTCCCTGCCGTAAGGCGAATCGCTGCGCAGGCGGATGGCTGCGCGCAACGCGCAAGCTCCCGCATCGGCAACCAGGTCCGCCGAGCGCTCCAACTGCTCCCTGTTTTCCACTCCGGCTGGGCCGGCCAAGATCACCACCCGCCGGCCGCCGATCTCGACATTTCCCACGCGGACCACCGTGCCCTGGGGGCGAAAGCTGCGGCTCGCTAGCTTGTAAGGCGAGGCGATGCGATGCGCTTCCTTCACGCCATCCATCACCTCGAAGAACGAAAGATCGAATTCGGCCTTGCCCCCCACTCCACCGAGCACGGTATGCACCACGCCGGTGGAGCGGTGCACGTCGAAACCCATTTCCACCATGCGGTCGATGACGGCTTCGATCTGTTCGTCGGTGGCGCCGGCTTGCATTACGATGACCATCTATTTGGCTCCGTCCCATTCCATGCGGATGCGCTGGATGCGGCGCATCTCGTCGATTACGCGATCGAAGATGCCGCGCAACTGGGCGTTGGTGAGTGGCCCCTGGTTGGAGGCGCTCACGTTGGCGAAGACCAGCTCTTCGCGTTTCGGCTCATAGATCGGCAACTGGGCCTGGCGCTTCACCTTGCCGATGTCTTCCACCACGCGCGTGCGATCGTTGAGCAGCGCCACGATCTGGCGATCGATTTCGTCGATGCGGACGCGCAGTTCGTCCAGCTCGCGGCGGGCCTCCTCTTCGGTCATGCCTCCACCCTCGCGGCGGAAGATGCGAAGCCGGCTTTGAGCTGGCGCGCGAAATCCTCCAGATGCCCCGCCAAATTCGGGTCTCCGCCATAGCGCTCGACCATGCGGACGATGGCGCTGCCCACCACCACACCTTCCACTTGCCGGCCCAGTTCGGCCACGTGTTCGGGTTTCGAGATGCCGAAGCCCACCGCCAGCGGCAGCTTGGTGACCTGGCGCATCGCCCGCACCAGCGGCGCAATGGAATCGGAGAGCGCGTCGCGTTCGCCGGTGACGCCGGTGCGCGAAACCAGGTAGACGAATCCGGTGGAGTAGCGCGCCACCAGCTCCAGACGGCGCGGCGTGGACGTGGGCGCCGCCAGAAATACCGTGTCGAGCCCCGCGCCGTGCATGGCGCCGACGTAGTCGTGGGCTTCTTCCACCGAGGCGTCCGTAAGCAGGCAACCATCGATGCCGCTGGCCGCGGCGTCGCGAGCCAGGCGTTCCAGCCCGTAACGCATCACCGGGTTCAGATAAGTGAACAGCAGGAGCGGAACTTGGGAGCGCTCGCGGATGCGGCGCGCGGCTGCGAGAACTCCGGCCAGCGTGGTTCCAGCCCGCAAGGCGCGTTCGCCGGCGCGCTGGATGACGGGGCCATCGGCAATCGGGTCCGAGAATGGCACGCCCAGCTCGATCAGGTCGGCGCCGCCGCGCACCAGCGCATCCACCAGCGCGGGCGTGGCATCGAGCGACGGATCGCCGGCTGTCAGATAGGCGATCAGGGCTTTCTGGTTGTCGCGCGCCAGGTTCTCGAAAAGCTTGCCGATTCTAGTAGGCATTTCTCACGCCCCACCGTGGCGCATGCGATGATCTCGTCGTGGGGCAGACCATCGTTTTGTGTGGTCTGCCACCCGCTGTAAGTAGTCCCGGTTGGTCATGCCTGGTCGAGTTCCTTGAGGTTTTCGCGGTAGATGTCGATGTCCTTGTCGCCGCGGCCCGAGAGATTCACAAGGAAGATCTGGCCCGGCGCCTGGGGCGCGCGGCGGAAGGCTTCGGCCAGGGCATGCGCGGATTCGAGCGCCGGGATGATACCCTCCACGCGCGAAAGTTTGCATGCGGCTTCCAAGGCTTCGGAATCGGACGCGGCCACATATTCGGCGCGGCGCTGGTCGTGCAGCAGCGCGTGCTCGGGTCCGATCATGGCGTAATCGAGGCCAGCCGAAATGGAATGCGTCAGCGACACCTGGCCGTCGCCATCCTGCAGCAGGTAGCTGTACGCGCCCTGCAGCACGCCGGGCGACCCGCCGCGAAAACGCGCGGCATGTAGCCCGAGCTCTTCGCCGGCCCCTCCAGCTTCAATGCCAACCAATGCGACGCCGCCATCCGGCACGAAGGCGTGGAAGATGCCGATGGCGTTCGAGCCGCCGCCCACGCAAGCGAAAACCGTATCGGGCAGGCGGCCTTCGGCTTCCAGAATCTGGCGTCGCGCCTCTTCGCCGATGATCTTCTGAAAATCGCGCACCATCATGGGATAGGGATGCGCGCCCAGGGCCGACCCCAACAGGTAATAGGTGTCGCCCACGTTGGCAACCCAATCGCGCATGGCCTCGCTGATGGCGTCTTTGAGAGTCCGGCTGCCGGTGGTCACAGGCGTTACCGTGGCCCCGAGCAGGCGCATGCGAAAGACGTTGAGCCGCTGGCGGCGCATGTCTTCCTCGCCCATGTAGACGGTGCATTCGCAACCGAGCAGCGCGCACACCGTGGCAGTGGCGACACCGTGCTGCCCGGCGCCGGTTTCGGCAATGATGCGGCGCTTGCCCATGCGGCGCGCCAGCAGCCCCTGCCCCAGAGCATTGTTGATCTTGTGCGCGCCGGTGTGGAGCAGGTCTTCGCGCTTGAGCCAGATACGGGCGCCGCCCAAGCATTCGCTCAACCGGCGCGCGTAGTAGAGCGGCGTCGGCCGGCCGGCGAAGGTGGCCAGCAACTGGGCGAGTTCGGCCTGAAACGCGGGGTCCTGGCGCGCTTCCAGATAGGCCTTTTCCAATTCCTCGATGGGCGCCATCAGGACTTCCGGCACGAATCGCCCGCCGTAAGGTCCGAAGTGCCCGCTGGTATCGGGCTGCGCGGTCACGAGCGCAGCGCCGCCTCGGCCGCCCGCAGAAACTCTCGCATCTTTCTATGATCCTTTTTGCCCGGCTCGCTTTCAATGCGCGAGCAGGCGTCCACACCCCAGGGGTGCGCCAGTTCGACGGCGCGCGCCACGTTGGAAGCATCCAGACCCCCGGCCACAATGATCGCTTTGGGCGATTCCACCGCGCGCCGCCAGTCGAAAGCCTGGCCGGAACCGCCATACAATTCGCCCGCCGGGCCATCCAGCAGGAGCGCTTCGGCGGGAGCGTCGCGGTAAAGCGCGAAGCTGAACTCCGCCGTCACGCGCGCCGCTTTCCAAACCGCGATCGTTTGCGGATAGTAGTCGGCGGTTTCCTCGCCATGCAGTTGCGCCACATCCAGCGCGGCGATGCATGCTATCTCTTCCACGCGCGCCCGCGTTTCGTTTACAAACACACCCACGCGGCGCACGCCCGCGGGAGATTCGATGGCCGCGGCTTGTTCTGGCGCGATGTAGCGCGGGCTGCCGCCATAAAAGTTAAAACCGATGGCGGTAGCGCCGGCATCGATGGCGGCGGCGGCATCCTCCCGGTTGGTGATGCCGCAGATTTTGAGAATCGGGCCCGGCCTAGCTAACACTTCGCCCACCTCGATACCCGGCGCACCGCGTTGTTCGGCAGGCTGGGGTTGTAGGGCGGACCCCCTGGTCCGCAGCCGGCCCCCCGGCCGGCTCTTCGCTGGTCTCGGACACTTGATTCTTGGAGAAAACTTGCGGGACGAGGGCGTCCCGCGCGGACCCGGGGGTCCGCCCGGGGGTCCGCCCTGGGGTCCGCCCTACTAATGATGCCGTTTCGGCTCCTTGGGAAAAGTATGTGGCATTGGGCTGGGAGCCTGCCCCACATCTTGCGGACACGAAGCTCATGCCGCCACCAGCTTGGCCAGCGCGGCGGCGGGGTCGCCGGACTTCATCAGATGCTCGCCCACCAGAAACGCCTGATAGCCGGCGGCGCACAAGCGGGCGATGTCGCTGGCGGCGTGAATCCCGCTTTCGCTCACCAACACGGCATTGGCCGGCATGAATTCAGCCAGCCGCAGCGACGTTTCCAGGGTGACTTCAAAAGTGGCCAGATTGCGGTTGTTGACGCCGATGATGTCGCTGCCGGCGGCCACGGCGACGTCCAATTCGCAACGGTTATGAACCTCCACCAGCGCGGCCATGCGGTAGCGCGCGGCAGCCTCGCGAAAATCGCGGATCTCGCGCTCGGTGAGAATCGCGGCGATCAGCAGGATGGCATCGGCGCCGTGAGCTGCGGCCTGGAGGATGTGCTGCGGGGCGATGGTGAAGTCTTTGCGCAACACCGGAACGCGGACCGCCGCGCGCGCGGATTCCAGACCGGCCAGGCTGCCCTGAAAAAAAGCCTCGTCGGTAAGCACGGAAATCGCCGCCGCGCCCCCCGCTTCGTACGCCGCGGCAATCCACGCCGGTGCGAATTCGGCCGATAGCACGCCTTTACTCGGGGAGGCCTTTTTCACTTCGGCGATAATGGCGGGCGCGCGCGCGGTAAGCGCCGCGCGAAAATCCCGGCGCGAAGCGGCGTGCATGTTCGCGCGGCGTTCCCAGTCTTCAACAGGGAACACGCCCGCGGCTAACTCAGCACGCTTCTGGGCAACAATGCGGGCCAGAATGTCGGGAACCGTGTCGGTCAAGGTTTTTCATTTCATGGTATCAAACCGGTTTCAGGCTTCCGGTGGGACAGACGATCGCTTTTTGTCGTCTGTCGGGTGGGTGTCCACGGATAGGCGCGACAGACGACGAAAGGCGATCGTCTGTCCCACTTAGTGTGAGCCGGGGGCGGGCAGCGTCTCCGGGCACAACACCCGCGCGCTGGCCCAACCGGCGGCGCGGAATTTCTCGGGCGAGGCGGTGAATACCAGCTTGTAGCTGGCGGGTTCGAAGGGCGGTTCGGCCGGCTGCTCGCCGCGCGGATAAACCAGGGCGAGGTACTTGAGGATTCCGAAGATGTCCGCGTCTTCGGGCTGGCGCAGGCGGTAGCCGTTGGAGCGGAAATGGATGGCGGCGCCTTGCCGGGAAAGCCGCCACGCCAGAAACGCGCAGCAGGCGATGGCGTGTTCGAACCAGGCGTCCAGATCGTGGGGCAGCTCGCGGTCCAGGAACAGCTCGACGACGGGCTCCTGCTCGCGCGCGAATTCGCGAACCTGCAGCGTGCCTACATGGGCGGACGCCTTCCAATCCACGTGCCGCGCACTCTCGAAAGTCTGGTACGGCCGGATGCGGTAGAAGTCGCGGCCCAGGCCGCGGTAATGGCTTTCGATTTCGCCGTTAATGCCCGCCAGCAGGTCTTCGAAGCCAGGCTGCGGTTCGACTTGCGGATAGACCAGCGTTTCGCGCTGCAGGGTTACGTTGGCCGATCGGTCGAGAAAACCGAACGGGAACGAGGTGGAAACCGCAAACCCGTTGGTGCGGTAGAGACCGCGGCGCGGGAAGCGGGCTTCCACGGTCTGCTCCATGGCGGCCCCGATCGGCAGCAGCGGGAAGAACACCGGATGCCGCAGGGTAGGACGGTCCGCCGCCGGAATGCCCGTCACGCGGATGGCGAACGACGGCATCAGCAGCTTCTGATTCCGCACGCTCATGCGCCCGGGCACAAACTGGCCCGCGGCCACGTGTTCCGGCACCACGTAATCCACCTCTAGCCCCGCCAGGCATAACCGGCTCACCAGCCCGGAGACCACCAGAGTCGAAATGAACGCGCAGGTCAGCAGAAGAAACAGATTGTTGGCTGTGAGAATGGCTGCCGCGGTAATCGCAACCGTGGCCGCGGCAAACAGAATCCCGGCGGGCGTCACTCGATAGCGGATAAAACGCCGCAGCGTGCGGGACAAAGCTGCCCAAACTCGGCGAACGCGTGGCATGGTGACGGTTTCCTGAACCAACTACAACATGAAGCGGTGGATCAACTCAAGGGCAGACCGCTCGCTTCGGAGCCGTCGGGCTGCTCCCATTCGACGCGCACCGGGTTAGAATCGGATCAGTCATGAACTCGTCACCAAACCCTGTAAGGCAGGATCGCCAGCCTCCCTCGGCGATCGCGATCGACGGCTGGCGATTCCACCACATTGGGATTCCGACTCAA
>JBEKYD010000289.1:0-9773 GCA_049511335.1 Bryobacteraceae bacterium
GGGAAGTCACCAGCACCGTCATCGAGAAGAACGGCGATTTTTCGGTCGTCACCAAGAAGCTGGTTGGCCACGTCGACAACTCGTCTTACCCGGCCATCACCGTCGACATTCAGGCGACCTTGAGCACTCCCGCCGAGGCCAAGGGCCCGGCGCCGGTGATCCTGGAATTCGGTTTCCTTCCCGGAACGTTCCCGGGCCGCGGGCGCGCGCCGGGACCGCCGCGAAGTGCGCCGCCCGGTCCCACCTGGCAGCAGCAGGTGCTGGCCAAGGGCTGGGGCTATGCGATCCTTGCGCCCAACACCGTGCAGGCGGATAACGGCGCGGGCTTGACCGCGGGCATCATCGGCCTGGCGAACCGCGGCCAGCCGCGCCAGCTCGACGATTGGGGCGCATTGCGCGCTTGGGCCTGGGGCGCCAGCCGCCTGTTGGATTATTTTGAAACCGATAAGTCCGTGGACGCGCACCAGATAGGAATCGAAGGCCTCTCGCGCTACGGCAAAGCCGCTCTGGTTACCATGGCGTACGATCGGCGCTTCGCCATCGCTCTGGTGGCATCCTCCGGCGAAGGCGGCGCCAAGCTAAATCGCCGCAATTTCGGCGAGTTGGTGGAAAACGTGGCCGGGACCAGCGAATACCACTGGATGGCCGGCAACTTCCTCAAGTATGCCGGCCCGCTCCACGCCAACGATCTGCCCGTGGACGCGCACGAATTGATCGCTCTCTGCGCCCCGCGCCCGGTCTTCATCAGCAGCGGTTCGCCCACCGGAGGCGACGCGTGGGTCGACGCCAAAGGCATGTTCCTGGCCGCCGCGGCCGCGGGCCCGGTGTACCGCTTGCTGGGCAAGAAAGATCTGGGCACCACCGAGTTCCCGCCCATCGAGACCGCCCTGATCTCCGGCGACCTGGCTTACCGCGAACATAGCGACGGGCATACTGCCGGTCCGAACTGGCCGACGTTTATCGAGTTCGCCAGCCGATATCTGAAGGCGCCGTAGATTGCTCTTTCCCTTCCCCTTCCTGAGCGCCTGCGCAAATTGTAGGGCGGATGCCCTCGTCCGCGCGCGACCACCTGGTCGCGCATCGCGGTGGTAGAGGCTTGACTCCGAATTGCGGCATGACCGATTGCGACGAGAGCGCTGTAGTCGTGCGCGGGCAGTCATTTAGGTTAGAGCGAAGGATCTGATGAGAGAAGAAAGGGAAGGCGAGAGAGAGAGCGCGCGATGGTGATATCATCCCTCCATGCTGTTCGGTAAGAGGCGAAGAGTCCCTATCTGGAAGGACTCCCGCAAACGTTGGCGGAACACCGCGAAGTGGCTGGCGCTGATGGGGGCTGCACTTGCTCTTTTACTGCTGCGCCGAGTATACGGATGGCTATCAATTCTCGATTGGGCGACGGTGGCAGTGCCTACCATTATCGGTATCGCCGTCGGGGTTTTCCCGGTCAAGAGCACGACGCTTTGGCATCGGGTGATATTCATCATGGGAGGCGCACTGCTCAGCGGCCTGATCTGGCTGGATCAGTCCGAGAATAGGAAAGCCCACTCTGCGGAAATGGCAAATCTGGCGACAAAAGGCGACATAGCCAAACTACCTGACGCCATCGTGCTCAGGCTAAGCAAGCAGGACACAAAAGAGGTAAGAGAAGAGGCGCCGCTGACGCCTGCGGCTTCTCCTCCAAGGCAGGACCGTGCCAAGGAGACAGCCCCGAACACGGTGCCTGAATCACCGTCGGACATAGACAGAAGACTTGACGAACTTAAGCATTTGATTACCGGTCAGCGGTGGGGGTTAAGTGGAGAGCAGTTGGCTGCTCTCTCAAGGAGCATGGCGGCGTACGCGCCAAACAGGGAAGCGCCGGAACTGATCACGTGCGTGCTCGGTGATCCCGACAGCGCAAGATTCGCGACAAATCTAGTAGAGGCTTTTCGTTACGCCGGCTGGAAACTTCCGGGTAGCGGTTTTAGCCAGGCGGTATTTATGGGACCCGTGGCCGGGATAGTGATAAAGTTGCACTCCCGAGAAGATCAACCTCCGGGCCTTTTAGAGTTCGTAAGAAGCATGAGAGGAGCAGGGATAGAACCGGTCGGCGAGATCGATGAGAAGGTACCAATCGGGGATTTTAGGATTATTGTAGGTAACAGACCGGCCTAGGGCCCGCCAACCCAAAACACCGATGGCCCCAAAAACTGGTGACAAGAAACCCAAGGCGCGGTGACAAAAACCCGCTGACAGATGAGAAGCCCGACAAAAACCGGTGACAGGCTACACATTTCCGCTTGGGACACTGACGCGCCCAGGAGATGACCGCGGGATGGCGCGCGAATATCCGTCTTGGCTTGTTCGGAAAAGACGATCCGCTTCACGCGGGTTCTCTATCGCCGCGGATCTATTCCATGGTGAAGCCCAACTCGGCGACCACTTCCTCTAACGGGATGCCTGGGTTGTTCCGGAACCATTCTTTGGAAGCAGCGACGGCGCGCTCCTCCTCTTCGGTGACCGGTTCGTCGTCGATGGGGGCATTGCGGATCGAGGCGGCCGCGGGATCGGTCATGACTTCAAGCAGCCGGACAACGGCCTCGAACTGGCCCGGATCGAGCCGGTCGAGCAACCGATAGGCGTGCTGTTTGTCCATGTTCTTCTCCTGCGCCTCTTGTCATTCTTGAGAATGCGCTAAGCGTGGGTTAACGGTCCAACGTGCGCGCCGAGATACCGGGGTGCTTAACCGATCTGGGGAAATCCGTTTCCGTCAACCGCTCCCTTACGGTCGCGGCTCGGTAAGTGACTGCAAACACGCGGCATCCGTAACCGAGCCGCGACCGTTAGGGAGCGGTTGACGCGCCTAAATTGCAAGATCCCCAGATCGGTTAAGCACCCGAGGTACTGGGACCGCAACCAAGAAAGCGCACTTGTGTCAAACTCGTAGGGCGGACGCCCTAGCCGTGCGGCGCCCGCTCACCAGCCCAGTACCTTCACACCGCCGGCGTCGGCTAGAGCCTGTGCGGCCTCGGCTTCAGCGGCCTTCGCCTCCTCCAGCAGGGAGGCGAATTCCGGGTGCGTGTGAAGGGCGGCGAACCACGGGTCCTCTGCTACTGGCCGTGAGGCCGTAAAGCCTTCGGCACGGGAACGCCGGAGCAGGCGAATGGCCCCGGCGGCTTCGCCCGCCCGCGCGAGATGGCGGGCCAGGTAGAACATGATTTCGGGTTCGTGCGCCACCTCGGTTGCGTCGATGATCGCGGCCGCGTCCCGGTTGCGGTTTTCCACCAAAGCGAGCAGCGACCTCATCAGACCGGACATCAGGGGAGACAACTGGGGGGCCTCCAGCCGGTCCCGCAGCAGCGATATCGCCCGGTGCGCATCGCCCAGCGCCGCCCAAGCCGCCGCGTCCAGGTAATATCCCTTGCGTCCGCTGTAGGTCTCGATCGTGGCCTCATATTCCCCGCGCAGGAAATGCGTATGGGCGACGCTGGTCACGATGGTGGGGTCCAGGGCCACGGCGTGCCGGTGCGCCACCACCGAATCGTCCATTAGACCGCAGAAGCGCAGCACCTGGACCAGTCCCCCAAAGCTCTCCGCTTCGTGCGGATGGCGGGCGAGCCGGTGCACCAGACGCACCACGGCTTCCTGCGCTTGGCCGAGGTCGGCCTGCAACTGGGTATAGAAATAGTGTGCGCAGGCCAGATCGGGGGCCAGCGTAAGCGACCGCCGCAGCGCCGCCTGCGCCAGCTCCAGGTTCACAGAGCTCTGTCCGGAGAATTTCTCGATGACCCGGCAGCACCGCCCCAGCCAAGCCCATGCCGCCGCGAATCCGGGGTCGCTGGCGATGCACAGCACGCACAGGTCGCGGGCGCGGAGCATCGAATCGAGCGAGCGCTCCGTGATCAGCTCCTTGGCCCGCGCGAAATTGCCGTACACCGCCTGGTCCACGCCGGGCTCGCCCAGCACCTGCAAGGCGAAGCGGTAGCCGAATTTCGATACGGTCTGGATCGCGTCGTGGCTGAAAATCTTCCGCAGCACCACGATGGTGTTCGTCAGGTTGGCCTCGGCCACGTAAGTATCCGGCCACAGGGTGTGTACCAATTCCTCCTTGCGGACCAGCCGTTCCGCGTTCTGCACCAAAAGCAGCAACGCGTCGAAAGCCTTTGGAGGCAGCGGCACCGCTTGCTTCTGGTGAAGCAACTGGCGCTCCGAGGGGAAGAGCTCGAATTCACCGAAGCGATAGGCGCCCTGCCCCGTGCTTTGATCTTCCTTTGAAATTACCTGCTTCTTCCCTGCGATCGCTTCGCTCAGATTAGCTCTATTCTCTACGTGAGTACAGGGTCTTCGGGACCGCCGGCCGCGAGGTGGATGTCCGGGCCGGCACGACCGGCGGCCCGAGAATTCCGTACCGTGCTATAGCCTTGCGCCGCCGGAAGATCCGGCGGGTGCTTGGCGGCATGCCAAATATAGAGGCCAATATGAGATTTAAAGGTATTTTTCCGCTTTTGTTGATTGCGCTCGTCGCGTCGGTCCCTGTCTGGGCGCAGCCCGGACAGTGTGAGCCCGTCGGCGGAGTGCTAATGACCAATATCGGCGCTATCGACAGTATATACAACCTGGGGCCGGTCTTTGGCGACCTGCAAGGCAACGTGGCGGCCAAGATCGTCGGCTCCACCGCGACCACCTACACCCTGCAGCATTACTGGATCACGAGCGCGGGCGACACGATCCTGTTTAAGCAAGCCATCCTTACGCCAACCTACCCGACCGCCGACAAAAACATCGTGGCCGTACCGTGGGGAAACTACAGCAGCGACATCAGTGGCGGAACGGGGAGATTCGCCGGCGCCACTGGTACGATCGACTATTTCGGGATGGCTGACTTTAACAAACTCACTCTGGTGCTGAGATATTCGGGAACAGTGTGCTACGCGGTCGGGTCCCTAAGTGGTTTCCGGTAACGGGCATTCTCGATCGCGCCGATGATCGCCGGCAGGTTGCCCCTGGCGACCTGTAGCTGAATGGCCGACAACGCCACAACCGCCAAACGACGCCCGGCGAGGCTTTCGCTAACCGAACGTGGGGCAGACCATCGTTCTTGGTGGTCTGCCATGCACCCGGCACTCGACCAATTCCACTCATCCCCGGCTTTCGCCAATCCCGCCAGCACGGGACCGCTCTCGACATATTCATATGCCGTTCAACGTTCGCAAGGCGGCCATAGCGGCTTCTCTCCCAAGTAAATCGGGAGAGACGAAACCGGTTCCCGTAGCCCCGGCGCTTGGGAAGCGCCGAGAAAAAATTAGAAAAGGAAGGAGGACTGAGACTAACGGGCGAGACGGCAACTCGCTCCCTTCAGAGGTGCGATCTCTGGGGATCCCGCGGCGGAAGAACTTTGGCGGCCTCATCCCGATTGGCGGGGGATTTGCGCCATTTCGCGAGCATCTCCGCCACGGCTGCCGGCTGGATGGGTTTTGAAAGATAATCGTCCATGCCCGCCTGCATGCATTTGTCGCGATCGCCGGACATCGCATCCGCGGTGCAGGCGATAACGGGAATGCGCGAATTGCCTATGCCAGCCTCCGCATTGCGGATCCGGCGGGTGGCTTCGTAGCCGTCCATCTCCGGCATCCCGCAATCCATGAGCACCATGTCGTAGTTGCCGAAGCGAAGCGCCGCAATGGCCTCTGCGCCATTGTTGACAACGTCGACCTGGCATCCGATGGTCTCGAGAATAGCCAGGGCGACATCCTGGTTGGTGAGATTATCTTCGGCTACCAGGATCCGCAGATGACTGGCCCCGGCTATTTTGGTCCGAGGACGAACCGTTTCCCCGCCGGTGGCTGAAGACTGTCCGCCGGCGCCCACAGCCAGCCGCAGGGCCTCGCGCAGGCTCGATTTCCAGATGGGTTTGGTGACGAAGGCAGCGAACCCGGCCTGCTCGAGAACCGCTGGCTCGACGCGCTCGCCCAGGCAGGTCATTGCCACCAGCCCCGTCCCGGCCAGCCGCGGATCGAGTTTGATCTGTCGTGCCACCGCGCAGCCGGCCATCCGGTCCGGCGCTGCATCCACCAAGGCCACCTGGAACGGGTCGCCCGCGTGGGCGGCGCCGCGCAAAAGGGCCAGGGCGGAGGCCGGATCCGTGGCCTCGGCCGAGCGATAGCCCAGCTCATCGAAAAGGGAGCGCAGCAGCGAACGATTGGCGTTGTGACGGTCCGCGATCAGCACCTTCAATCCGGGCGGCGCGGCATCCGCCTCCGCCGGAACTCCATCTTCAGCCCCCATTTCAAATTCGGCGGTGAACCAGAATTCGGACCCCCTGCCTTCCAGACTTTGCGCCCCGATGCGGCCGCCCATCAGCTCGGCGAGCTGTTTGGCAATGGACAGGCCCAACCCCGTGCCTCCGAATTTCCGCGTGGTGGAACTATCGGCCTGGACGAACGGATCGAACAAGGTCGCGATTCTGTCCGCCTGGATACCGGCGCCTGTGTCGCAAACGGCGAACCGCAACCTGGCGGCGCTCCGCTCGGCATGCTCCAGCTCGACCCGAATCCGTACTTCGCCCCGCGCCGTGAACTTGACGGCATTGCCAATCAGATTGACCAGCACCTGATGCAGGCGGCCGGCGTCGCCGCGGAGCAGGCGGGGTGTTTCCCGTGACAGATAGCAGGTCAGTTCCAGCCCCTTCTCATGAGCCCGCGGGGCCAGCAACTCGACTGCCTGCTGCAACGTCGCGTGCAGGCCGAACTCACGCTTCTCGAGCACCAGTTTGCCCGCTTCGATCTTCGAGTAATCCAGAATGTCGTTGATGATGGATAAGAGATTTTCGCCGCTGTCGCGCACGATCTTGGCGTATCGTCTTTGCTCCGCGGTGAGTGTGGTCTCGAGCAGCAATCCCGCCATGCCGATGACCCCGTTCATCGGTGTCCGGATTTCGTGGCTCATGACCGCCAGGAACTGGCTCTTGGCGCGGGTAGCTTCCTCGGCGGCCTCTTTGGACTTCCGCATGGCGGCGTCAGCCTCTTTTCGCTCCCGGATGTCCCGGACCAGGCACAAAGAGGCCACATCCCCACGGAATTCGAACTTCCGGTTGCTGGTTTCAACCGGTATGACGGCGCCATCCTTTCTCAGCGCCTCGGTTTCGAACACGGATTCTCCATGCGTCATCAGGTAGTCGATGTGTTTGCGTATGCGCGCCTCATCGCGATGTGCCACGAACTGTGCTATATCCGCCCCGAGGAAATCCTCCCTGGCGTATCCGAGGCGGTCGCATGCGCTCTGGTTCACTTCCAGAATGCTGCCATCGCTGAGTCGAAAGATAATAACGACGTCGCTGGCACAGTCAAACAGAGTCCGGAATTCGATGCCCACGCGGCGCAGCGCTTCTTCGGCCTCTCTGCGCGCGGTGATGTCCAGAACGGAAACGCTGACTCCGGCGATCTCGCCGGCTTCGTTCCGGAAGGGAGCATAGCCACCCAGGCCGTAGGTCTCCCGCACGCTCCCCGCGGCCTGGAAGGTCAGTTCCCGGTTCACAACCGTTTCGCCCCGCTCCAGTACCGGGCGGCAGAACTCGGCGACCCTGCCGGCATGCCCCGGCGGCAATACCTCGGCTATACTCCTGCCGATGTGCTGGCTGGCCGGTAAGCCGCCGATGGCAGCCAAGCGCTCGTTGATGCGAATGTATCGCAATTCCCGATCGAGAAGGGCCAGGCCGACGGGCGCGCTCTGGTACAGATGCTCGATTTCGGCCAGGCGGGCGCGGGATTCGCGCTCGCTACGGACCAGCGCCCTCTCGGAATGCTTTCGCCCGGTGATGTCCAGCACGGACGAGATTACGCCAACGACTTCCCCGCTCTCCGATTTGAACGGGAAATGGTTCGCCAGATAATAGCGCCGCACCGGTTCTCCGGGAATGTCGCGCTGAAATTCCGCGTCGAGCACCGGCTGTCCGGTTTCAAAAACCGGCCGCGTGGTTTCATCCACTCTGGCGGCGATCTCCGGAACGATTTCGGAATCGCTTCGCCCGATATGTTGCTCGACCGTCATGTCGTGCATGGCGGCCATACGCTCGTTGATGCGCTGATAGCGCAGATTCCGGTCTCTGAGGCAAAGACCTACCGGAGCGTACTTGTAAATCTGCTCGATCTCGGCCAGCCTCGCCTGCGATTCGCGCTCACTGCGGAGCAAGGCCTGTTCTTCCAGCTTGCGAGCCGTGATATCGCGAAAGAACCAGATCCGGCCGACATAGCGCCCGTGTGAGTCCCGGAAACCGGCGGAATGCCGTTCCAGGGTTCGGCCGTCCTTGAGTTCGATTTCGCAATCGTCGCTCTCGAGCGGGCGGTCGTACAGTTCCCGTACCTGGCTCAGGAAGGCGCCGGGATCTTTGACCCGCTCCAGTGCGGCGGCCAGGACGAACCCGCTCGTCGCATCGGCCGCGCCAGGTTCGCGTTTCCCCTGTCCCGGCCATGGGATTTTCCATATGTCGAAGAACTTTCGGTTGTGGGAGAGGATAGCGCGGTCCGCGCCGACAACCAGAATGCCGTCCGGGTACGCCTCGTGAATCGCCTGCATCAGAGAGCGAGACAACTCTTCTGTCGCGGGGCCGGGGGGACAGGGACAACCGGAATCGCTGCGGCTTGCCGGGAGTTCAGTCGCGGCTGGCACGGCATCGTTCTTCATATTAACGATCTCATTTCTGCTTATCGGCAGAAACCCCGGATTTCTTCACCATCGGACCTGGCTGGATTTGCACCTATTCGAAAGCCGACCGGCAGTTCTCGCGCGGCGCCGGTGCGCTTACTTACTGGGGCGAGCCGGGCTATTCGTATCTCAGCGCGACCACCGGGTCGATGCGCAAGATGGCGGTATTTGCGCCGATCCCCAGGGCCAGGGCCGAAACTGCCGCGGCGGTGAGGCCGGGGCACTGGCGGAACATGCGAACCGCGTGCTTGAGATCGGCAAGAAGCGTTTCCATGGAGGGCCTCGCTTGTGTAACCCGTGAGTGCCCCGAGATTAGACAGTGGAAGTGGGGAGAGGTTCCTAGGTTTCGCAATTACGGCTACATAATCGGCAACCGCTCGCTGACCCTGCAGGACCGGGACCAAACTGGCGCGCAATCGACGGGCGCCGGCAATCGTAAAATTGCGAAGCCGAACACTTAGTGTCCGGTTCCCACCCCGCGCCACGGGCTCCGATTGTCGCGCTACGCTACGAAGGGGGCAAATGGAGCCATGAACTTCGAATCGCTCGCGGTCACGCGGGAAGGGCCTGTGGCGGTGGTGACGCTGCACCGTCCGGAGCGCCGCAACGCGCTTTCCCTGGATTGATGCGGGAGCTGATAGCGTGCCTGGCGGAAATTGGGCGCGAGCCGGAAACGCGAACGGTGATCCTGGCCGCCGCCGGCAAAGTATTCTGCTCCGGCCACGACATTTCGGAGATGACCGGGCGCGGCATCAACGGCTATCGCGAGATCTTCGACGTCTGCACCGAATTGATGAACCGTCTGCAAGCGATTCCGCAGCCGGTGATCGCCGAAGTGCAAGGCCCGGCCACCGCGGCGGGATGCCAACTGGTGGCCGCCTGCGACCTGGCCATCGCGGCCGAGGAAGCCTGGTTCGCCACCCCGGGCGTCAAGATCGGCCTATTCTGCACCACGCCGATGGTGGCCTTGACGCGGGCCATCGGCCGCAAGCGCGCGCTCGAGATGCTGCTGACCGGCGAGCCGGTGGGCGCAGCCGTCGCGGCCGAGTGGGGGCTGATCAATCGCGCCGTGCCCGCCCGCGACCTTCAAGCGGAAA
>JBEKYD010000290.1:0-11136 GCA_049511335.1 Bryobacteraceae bacterium
GGGCGCGCATGGCGGCGATCTTCAGATCGCGACTGTACACGGTTCGGGCCAAATCCATTCCTCACTCCATTCAATGTATTTGGTCCTTAACTTGGCGTCTCAGTTTTGGGGTTCACTCCAGAATTTGCGCTCGCAACAAGCTCGACGCCGCCTGAAAACGCAATGCGTTCTCAGACAACAGGCGGGACTCGCGGTCGAGGCTTACGTTGTTGCCGTCGTTCTTGGTGACCAGTCCACCGGCTTCCAGCACCTCCGGCGGTCCGGAAGCGCGCCGCAGCTCATCCACAAAATCGATGTCCTGGGTCTGGTAGCCCGGGGTATCGACATTGGCGATATTGGACGTCACCAGGCGCTGTCGCGCGCTGAGAAGGTCCATATATCGCTCCAGTTGCGTGGCTACCGGGTCAAGCATCTCCGTCTCTTGAGGCAATCGTCCCACCAATGAGAAACCTATCGAAATCAATCCTCTTCGAGGCAACCGGCGGTAAATTCGTGGCGCCGCGCCAAAATCTTGCCGCGCCCGGCGGGGCTATTCCTCGCGAATCGCGTCCACCGGGGCCGTTTCGAAGCTACCCGGGCAGGGTACAGCGCGGCTAAGGCGGTGACCAGCCAGATGGCGGCGAGCGCCCCCGCCAGTCGGGCGATAGACAAGCGGCGCCAGCTTCATCTGCCCACATGGGACTGGAGGAAATCCTGCTACTGCTTCTTGCCGGTGGGCCTGCGCGCCGGTCCGGCGGTACACGGTTCGGTTGTGAGATCGGTGAGTCTTGCCTTTTCCACGGTCATGGTCAACAGGAACGGGCTCTTGGTGAAGCTGGAGGGCACGCCTTCCCATGAGAATTCGGCGTTGGCCCGGGGCTTGCCGGTGAGCGGGGCGTCGAGTTTCAGCGCGATTTCGGCGGTATAGGGTGGTTTGGCGTCCAGCATCGGTACGGCCACGAGCAGTTCCTTGGGCCGGCACGCCGGCTTTGCTTCCACCAGCACGCCTTTCAGCTTCGGAACTGCCGTATCTTTGAGCTGCGTCTCGAAATATTGCATGCCGCCGTCGCCGGAGAGTTGCTTCTTGATCTCGAGCCAGAGCGCCAGCTCGGGATGGTCTTTGGCGAATTGGGCCTGTTTCTCCTGATCGATCTGGGCCTGGGTCTTGAGGGTGAAACCGGCGGGAGGCGTGGGGCTCGCCAAGGCCTGCTGTTTGAGCGCGTCCAGACCGTCTTCGCTGCCGTGATAGGTGGTGTAGATCTTCTTCAGGTAGGAGTCCACCTGCGAACGGGCGGCGGCATCGGCGAGACCGCCCTTGGCGGGATCGAGCGCTACGGCGCGGGCGATTTCATAGATGCCGGCGGGCACCTTGGCGGGATTGGTGGATTGCTGCGCGAGTTCGCTGGCGCCCAACTGGTAGGCGATCTGCCCGCTCTCGGGATATTTTTGAAGGGCCTGTGCAAAGGCGGCCTCGGCGCCGGCGTAATCGTGCTTTTCCATCGCCGCCGTTCCGGGTTTCAGCGCCACGGATGTGAGCGCCGCTTTGGCGACGGTCTGCAACTGGGCACGCGCCGTGGCCCAATCGTTGTCGCTCACGTTGGAAGGTTTGCGATTGTAATCGAGCAGCATCTGGGCGGCTTTGGCGCCGGTAGCCAGCTCCTCGGGAGTAGGGTTGGCCACCTGCTGCACGGCCAACGACGCGGTGAAGAGCACCTTGACCACCTGCTGTGGACCGGAGACGGCATCGGTGAAAACCGCGTCGAGATCGCGGGCGACGAGTGGAGCCGCGGCGTCGAGAGCCTTGGCCGGCTGCTTGGCGCCGTTATAGGCCTGGACGTAAAGCACCTCGCGGTCGTCTTTGTAGTCCGAATCCGGGTATTTTTGCTTCCAGCTATCGAGATCGGTCAGCGCCTTGGTGAAATTATTGGTGGAAACGTCTTTAATAACTTCGTTATAAATATCGAATTCACCTTGATCTTTCGGCTGTTTTTGCTTGGCCGCGCCTTGCGGGGCGGCGATCGCGCCGACGAGACAGGCCATGGTCAGCGCCGCCGCGCACCGGATTCCCAGTCGGAACACAAATACCTCCCACGTTTGGCGCTTGGACGCCCGATTTGAGGATCTGAATTCCAAATCATATCAGATCGACTATGCTGGAAGCCTGTGGCAAGAGGCGAGATCTGGCTCCCACCATGCGCTATATAGATCTGGCGGTGGTGGCAATTTATCTGGCGGGCATCACCTGGTTTGGGGCGCATTTTCGCTCCGGACAGAAGAGCCTGCGCGATTATTTCCTGGGCGGGCGGACGGCGCCGTGGTGGGCCCTCAGCCTTTCGATCGTTTCGGCGGAAACCAGCACGCTCACCGTCATTGGAACGCCCGCGCTGGCGTTCCGGGGAAACCTCGGGTTCCTGCAGATTGTGGCGGGATACCTGCTAGCGCGGCTGGTGATCGTAGCTCTGTTCCTGCCGCAGTACTTTCGCGGCGAGATGTTCACGGCTTATGAGCTGATGCGGCGCCGTTTCGGCGAGCGGGTACGCAGACTCACGGCCGGCATTTTTTTGGTGACGCGAGTGCTGGCCGAGGGAGTGCGTGTGTTTGCGGTTTCGCTGGTGGTTTCGATCATCCTCGGGACGGGCGAAGTGTGGTCGATCGTGCTGATCGTTTTGCTCACCGTCTTTTACACTTTCGAAGGCGGGATGACCGCGGTCATCTGGACCGATGTGGTGCAGATGACGATTTATATCGTGGGCGCGGCGGTGAGTTTTTTCGTGATTCTGGGGAAGATTCCGGGAGGGTGGCCGCACGTGGCGGCGATGGCGGGCGGAGCGCACAAATTCGCCATTTTCGATTTTCGCTTTGCGCCCACGATGGAATTCTTTTCGCGCACGTACACGTTTTGGTCGGGCGTGGCGGGCGGGTGTTTTTTGACCATGGCCAGCCACGGCACCGATCAACTCATGGTGCAGCGCCTGCTGAGCGCCCGAAACGAAGCCCAAAGCCGGGCCGCCCTGCTGGCCAGTTGGGTCGTGATTGCGTTTCAATTCACGCTGTTTCTGCTGATTGGCGTGCTGTTGTGGGTGTATTACCGCGATTTCGGGATCGCCGCGCCGGCCGCGATGGACCGGATCTATCCCGCCTTTCTTTGGCGCGAGCTGCCTCCGGGATTGGCAGGACTTTCGGTGGCGGCGATTCTGGCTGCCGCCATGGCCAACTTAAGCGCGGCACTGAATGCGCTGGCGTCCACTTGGGTGGTGGATTTTCTACACGGCGCCGGCTTGAAGCAGGCGCGCAAGGCCACCATCGCCTGGGCGGCGGTGTTGCTCGGAATCGGCATCGCCTCGCGCCATTCGCACTCGGTGCTGGAGGCCGGTTTGACCATTGCTTCCATTCCGTTTGGCGCCCTGCTGGGGATTTTTTTGCTGGGAATCTTGACGGAAAAACCGCGTGAAGCGGCAGGTATCGCGGGTGTGGTTGCCGGTCTCGCCGCGGTCCTGGCCGTCCACTTTCTCACCCCGGTAGCGTGGACCTGGTACGTGTTGATCGGCACCGTGGTAACTTTTTCAAGCGGATGGATGGCCGCCCAATTTCAAAATCACCCGCAAGGCGAAAACAAATGAATCGATCCACCGGGCGCATCGAACTGAAACGCGACTTGGGCCCCTGGGC
Source organism: Bryobacteraceae bacterium (assembly GCA_049511335.1). Classification (GTDB taxonomy): domain Bacteria; phylum Acidobacteriota; class Terriglobia; order Bryobacterales; family Bryobacteraceae; genus JBEKYD01. Next base: position 3,649 of record JBEKYD010000290.1, read on the forward strand.
CGCCGGCTCGATCGTGGTGGGCACGGTGATCGGCAGCGGCATTTTCCTGGTGCCGCACGATATGGTGGCGGCGGTAGGCGCGCCGGCCCTGGTTTTCGCGGTCTGGGTATTCGGCGGGCTGCTCACCCTGGCGGGATCGTTGAGCTATGCGGAGCTGGCCGCGGCTTTGCCGGAAGCCGGCGGCGAGTACGCCTATTTGCGGGAAGCATACGGTCCGCTGTGGGGCTTTTTGTATAGCTGGACGGAGATGTGGGTGGCGAAGAGCGGCTCGATTGCCACGCTGGCAACCGGATTTGCGATCTACCTGACGACTTTCTTTCCCACGCTCGATGGGGTGGTGTGGAAGACTTCCGGGACGATCGGTCTCGAAGTTCGCTATGGCCAATTGTTGGCGATTGCGCTGATCCTGGCGCTGGCGTGGCTGAATTACTACGGCGTGAAACTGGGCGGCGAAGTGCAAACCGCGATTACGGTTCTGAAAGTTGCGCTGATTGCGGCCATCGTCGCGGTGGGATTCGCCTTCGGGACGGCTCATCCGCACGCGCGGCAGGCGGGCGTGCTGGCCCACTGGACCGGGTTTTCGGCCGCACTGGTGGCCGCTTTGTGGGCCTACGACGGATGGAATAACGTCACCATGGTGGCTTCGGAAATCAAAGAGCCGCAGCGCAATTTGCCGCGCGCCCTGATCGCCGGCACGCTGGCGGTGATTGCGATCTATATCCTGGCCAACGCAGCCTATTTCCGGGTCCTGAGCGCGGCCGAGGTGGGCGCCAATCCGCGGGTTGCAGGAGAAATGATCCAGCGCATCGCCGGCACGCGGGGAGCCGAGGCGGTTTCGCTGGCGGCCATGATCAGCATCTTCGCCGCTCTTAACGGGTCCATTTTGAGTGGCGCGCGAGTGCCCTATGCGGCCGCCAGGGACGGACTGTTTTTCCGGTCGCTCGCGACGGTGAACGAGCGCTATCGGACGCCCGGAGTGTCGATTCTCTTCCTCAGCGCTTGGGCGGCGGCGCTGGTATTGACCGGGGGATACCGGCACCTTTTCACGCTGGTTATTTTTCCCAGTTGGCTGGTATACGGAATGTCCACTGCCGGTGTGATAGTGCTGCGGCGTAAACGGCCGGACTTGCCGCGGCCGTATCGCACTCTAGGTTACCCGGTGGTGCCGGCGATATTTGTTTTAGTGGCTGTGGCATTCATCATTTCCACTTTATATAATGCGCCGCTCGAGTCCTTGGCGGGAGTTGGCCTGATTGCTTTGGGTTTGCCATTCTATGCCTACTGGCGCAGGGCAGCGGCGGATAACTCTAAGATCTGAAGCTATTTTTGGAGCCGACGGGCAGTACCAACTATTTGTCCAGTACCGTACCGGCTTATTTGGGAGAATTCACCCAAACAGGACAAAACAATTATTTATTTCTTCTGAATTATAGGTGTATAATTTAGACAAAGGCAGGAAAGTGAATCATTGGCGGCGCGGGTTTATTCCAGTGCGCCAACCGGGAGGGCCGAACGGCTTATGATGGACATGGCACAAATTCTTGAGCAACTCAAGGCAGAGCGTGCTCAGATCGAAGAGGCAATTATCAGCCTGGAGCGTCTGGCGAGGTCCCGCGGTCCGCGACGTGGGCGTCCGCCGGCTTGGTTGAGCCAGCGTGCCGATGCGGAAGCGCCGGAAGGGAAGCGGCGCGGCAGGCCGCCAAAGCAAAAAGAGCTGGTTGCCAATGGCGCCGCGCAGACCAGCGCCGTAGCGTAATTTGCTTTTTGACGATTACTTGTAACGCCCAACCATTCACGTGGTTGGGCTGACCGCTCCAAAGGCCGCTGCAAGGCCGCCCCGTCTGACTAAACCGTCTTTCCCCCCAAAAACCGCGCTGGCGCGATTTGACTTATACTGATACGCGGCGCCCCAGTTTGAAATAGGGAGGAAACTCGATGTCAGACAGCAGGTTTAGCCGGCGGCACTTCTTTTTCGGCTCGCTCATGGCCGGAGCCGTCCCCGCCGGCGGGTTCGGCAGCACCGCGTCCCTGCGAATGCTCGGTTACAAGTCTCCGCTGGAAAAACTGAATATCGCATCGATTGGCGCCGGGGGAAAAGCTGCCAGCGACATTCAAGCTTGCGCGGTGACGGAGAACATCGTTGCCTTGTGCGACGTGGACGACAAACAAGCCGCCGAGACCTATAACAAATTCGATAAAGCCCCCAAATACCGGGATTTCCGCAAGATGCTCGACAAAGAAGATAAGAACATCGACGCGGTCATCGTCACCACTCCCGACCACATGCACGCCATCGCGGCGACCTGGGCCATGGAGCGCGGCAAACACGTTTATGTGCAGAAGCCATTGACGCGCACCGTCTGGGAGGCACGGTCGCTCGCGGCGACCGCGGCCAAGTACAAAGTCGCGACGCAGATGGGGAATCAAGGTTATTCCTGCGAAGGCACGCGACAATTGGCGGAAATGATCTGGGGCGGCGAAATCGGGGCCGTCACCGAAGTGCACGCCTGGACCGACCGGCCGCTATGGCCGCAGGGTCTCACCGCGATTCCGCCGCCCGACCCGGTTCCCGCCACGCTCGATTGGGACCTGTGGCTGGGAGGCGCCGAAACGCGGCCCTACACCTCGGGCGGCAGCGGCTATCCAAACGAATGGGGCGGATATTTCTATCAGCCTTTCAACTGGCGGGGATTCTACGATTTCGGTTGCGGAGCTTTGGGCGACATGGCGTGCCATATTTTGGGCGCCGCCAACCTGGCGCTCGGTCTCGGCAGTCCGGTTTCGGTGGAGTGCGTGCACAAAGACGGTCCAAGTCCGTTCATGTACCCGGCCAAGACCGTTCTCCGCTACGATTTTCCGGCGCGCGGGGCCATGCCGCCGGTGAAGATTTACTGGTATGACGGGTTGAAGGAAACGCCCAAAATTCCGGGTGTGCCGGAGGGAGAGATTTTGGGCGATTTGCCGCGCCTGGCGCCTGCCAAGGACGCCAATGGCAAGCCGGTTCCGTCCGAGCCGACCGGCTATGTCGGCCAGGTATTCAACTGGACGGAATGGCAGAGGATTCGAGCCGAAAGCACGCCGGCCACGATGCCGAAGCCCGACGGCAGCCTGTTCGTGGGTGCGAAGGGCATGATCACCACCGGCACCTACGGCGAAAATACCCGCCTCATTCCGGTGGAAAGAATGGCCGATTACCACTTCCCCGAGCCGCTCCTGACCCGCTCGCCCGGGCATTATCGGGATTGGATCCGTGCCGCCAAAGGGGGCGAGCCCTCCTGCTCCAGTTTCAGCATTGCCTCGCCGTTCGTCGAATGGATGCTGCTGGGTGTGATCGCTTTGCGGGTGGAAGGAAAGCTCGAATGGGACGCCGCCAAGATGCGGTTCACCAATAATGCCGACGCCAACAAGTACTTGAAGCCGGTTTACCGCAAGGGCTGGGGTATCGGAAAAGCGTAGGGCGGGGCTGAGCGTTCAGCCGTCGGCCGCCGGCGATCGGCTTTGCAGACTGCGCGACGGTCCGTGCATGGCTGATTGCTGAACGCTGACCGCTGAAAGCCATTTCTATGGAATTAAAACTGGTGCCGCTAGAAATTCCCGAGGGCGTGAACCTGATCCTCGGGCAAAGCCATTTCATTAAGACGGTGGAAGACGTCTACGAGGCCATGGTCAATACCGTGCCGTCGAGCAAGTTTGCGGTGGCCTTCAATGAGGCTTCAGGGCCGTGTCTGACACGCGCGGACGGCAACGACCCGGCTATGCGGGAGCTCGCCGTGCGCAACGCTTCGGCCATCGGCGCCGGCCATATTTTCGTGGTGGCGATGCGGGATGGGTATCCCATCAACGTGCTGGGCCGGATCAAAGATGTGCCCGAAGTGTGCGGCATTTATTGCGCCACGGCGAACCCGGCGGAAGCGGTCATCGCGGAAAGCGAACTGGGCCGCGGGGTTCTGGGCGTCATCGATGGCGCGGTTCCGAAAGCGGTCGAAGCTCCGGAAGACGCGGAGAAGCGCCGGGCATTTCTGCGGACGATCGGTTATAAGAGGTAAGCGGCGCGCAACTGGCGGACGCTGAAAGCTCACGCGGTTCTGCTTGCGATCCTCCTGCCGATCCAAGACTGCCAACACCGCCGAGGCGAAGAGGATAAGGACCGCGGTGCAAGCCATCCGACAATTGGCGCACGCACCGCGGTCCGCGGGGGAAAATCTCTTAGTAGTGGCGGGAAACCACGGGGCGAAGAGGGGTGGGGAAACGCGCGGGCGCTTCGGCGCGGTCCATCGGCTTTTCCAGTACCAGCGAGCGGAGGCCAGGCATTGGGGAGGCCCCGGCGCGGTGCCCCTTTTCGGCCACCGGAAGCTGACCCGTGGTGAGGTTTTTCAGGCCGAATAAAGCCAGCTCGAAGCGGTCTTTCACGCCCACTTTTTGGAAAAGACGCGAAAGATAAACCTTCACGGTGCCTTCGGAAATCATGAGTGTGGTGGCAATTTCCTTGTTTTTGAGGCCCTGCGAAAGCAGGCTTACAAGTTGTCCCTCGCGCTGCGTCAAAGCCACGCGGCGCGCGCACAAGAAACTATCGGTAAGCGCCTTCTCGAACCATAGTTCGCCAGCCTGGACCTTTTGCAGGCATTTCACCTGTAAATCTGTGGGAAGCGTCTTGCGCAAGATGCCGCGAACGCCCAAGCCCATCGCCTGAAAGGCCAGTTCAGTTGAAATGTTATTGACCCAGAGCACAATCTTGGTACTCATCATGGCGTGCTTCATATCGCTCAGCACGGCAAAGGTCACTTCTGGCGTCAAGTCCATGAGCACCAGATCGGGCGCGCCCTCGGTAACCTGCTCCATCAAGCCGGTCACGGAGTTGCACGTTGGAAGAAGTTCGAAGCTTTCAGCCTGCCGCAGGACGGATTCGAGTCCTTTGGCGAGGATGGGCTCATCGCTGTATAGAAGAATTCGCGTCATATTCTCCACCTTAAACACCGTTCCGGAGGACCGGAACGTATCACAGTTACGAATCGGATTTTTCCGTATTCGCCTGTCCCTGTCCTCTTGAATTGTCAGATTATTCACTTCGGTTGTCAATAGTATTTACCGAAAAAAATTGGAACGATTATGAGTGGATTTTCGCTACCCCCAAAAGGGCGTACGAATATTTATGATGGCATCTAATATGAATAAAATAAATAACTTGCTGAAAACACTGCACTTCTATCCAGGGTTGCCCGGCGCGGGATTAACCGGGTTAGTCTCCCTCTAATAACCATCTCTAGGGATGGTCAGCATGAACTATTACCGGTATCAGTATTATCCCATATTTAGCTAGGATTAAACCCCTACTACCGAAAAATGTGGCGGTTAATAACCTTGGAATATATCGCGATATAGCCCATTTAGGATATTGATGCTGGACAGTTTCGAGCGCTACAGTTCGGGTGAGTCACAAGGCCCGATGAAGAATATCAACCGGCGCGAGAGCCCGCGAGTGGAGATTCAGCTTCGATGCCACGTCACGTCGCCGGCTGTTTGGGGGCGTAGCGCGATTTACACCGAGAACATCAGCCGCAGCGGCATGCTGGTAGCCTGGCGCGGCGACGGCGGCTCGCTTCCGATCCCGGCGATGGGGCAGATCATGACGATAGAAGTCGAGCTGCCGGTGCATCACGGATTCGGGCAGAAGTGTCTGCACTGCCAGGGCACGGTGACGCGGGCGAGCGATACCGGCGAAGGATATCCGCTGGTGGCGTTGCGCGTGAATTACATGGAATTCCGGTCGTTTCACGATCGGCTGCGGGCCATGGAGGTTTTCGAACCGGTGGCCAGTTCCTGGATGGCGTGATGACGGCCGAAAGCACTCAGCCCCGCTTCGCGTTCCGGCTTCTGCCCTCGCTGGCGGACATGGCTTTCCTCATGCCGATTGCCTTTCTGTTCGGCCGGTTGGACGGACTGCTGCACCTGTTGGCGGACTGCGACACCGGCTGGCACATTCGAACCGGCCAATGGATTCTGGCGCATCATGCCGTGCCGGTCCAGGATATTTTTTCCTTTTCCAAAGCGGGCAGCCCCTGGTACGCATGGGAATGGCTGTCGGACGTGATATTTGCCGGCCTGTACGGTTGCGTCGGGCCAACGTGTTGGTATCGATTGCGGTGACCATGATTGCCGCCGCGGCCAGTTCCATTCACTGGCTGGCGCGGCCGCACCTGTTCACCCTGTTATTCCTAACCTTGTTTTACATCGCGCTTGAGAATGTCCGTGCCGGGCGGCGGCGCCTCTGGGGCGTGCCTTACTTGGTATGGCTGCCGCTGGCCACCGTGGTCTGGACCAATCTGCACGGCGGCTTCTTTGTGGGCATCGTGCTGATCGGGGCCTATGGGGTCGGGGAACTGCTGGCGATCGTGCTGACAGCCGGCGAACCCGATTGGGGCCCCGCTCTGAGACGTGCCGCCGGCTATTTCGCGGCCGCGGGCGCGGCTCTGGCCGCCAGCCTCGTCAATCCGTACACCTACCATTTGCACGAGCACATATGGAAGTACTTGGGCGATCCGTTCCAGCGCGATAACATCTCCGAATTTACCTCGATGAATTTCCATCACCCGCTCGCCATCTTCCTCGAGTTCCTGCTGGTGATGAGCGTGGCGGCGGCCTTTTGGGCAGGCTCGAAAAAAAGCTTTACCGAAGGCGTACTGCTGCTGGTATTCGCTCATGCCGCGCTGAACGCCGGGCGGAATGTTCCGCTGTTTGCCATCATTGCCACTCCACAAGTGGCGGCGGCGATGGACGCGGCCCTGCGGCGCCTCCCGTCGCTCGACGTGGCGGGCTGGCTCGGCGCGCTGGCGAAGCGCTTCAACCGGCTGGCGGCGGAAACCGGCGAAACCGAGCGCATCCCGCGCTGGCACCTGGCGAGCGTGGCGGGCGTCGCCATGGTGGCGGCCCTGTTGTGGGCGCCCAATCCGCCTCCGAAGTTCCGGGCCGAATTCGATCCGAAGCGTTTTCCGGCCAAAGCGGTGGAACGGCTCGGGCGCTATGCTTCCGCCCGCGTCTTTACCTATGACCAGTGGGGCGATTATCTGATCTATCGTCTCTATCCCTCCCAAAAGGTCTTCCTGGACGCGCGCAGCGATTTCTACGGTTCCGATTTTCTGAAAAAGGCCCTGGAGGTAATCAACGTAACTCCGGGCTGGGACCGGACCCTGGCGTGTTTCGGCGTCGATACCGTCCTCATGCCTCCGGCCACACCCTTGGCCGGGGCACTGAAGGAGTCCGCGCACTGGCGCGTCGATTATGACGACGGAGTGGCGATTATTTTCCGGCCGGCCGCGAGTGGCCGGCCGCAACGGGTTTCCGCAGCCAACGAGTGCGGCGGAGAAGGCCGTGGCCGCGAGGCCACGAAGACACAGGCAAGCGATCGATCGATACATCGACAAAAATCAAAGACTTAGGAGCGAACAAACATGACGTTCTTGCGCAACTTTTGGAACGACGAACAGGGGCAGG
>JBEKYD010000291.1:0-9745 GCA_049511335.1 Bryobacteraceae bacterium
CTGCTTTTGCGATTCATTTGTTCGGCGCCTTCCAGCGTTCCCTCTGCGCCGGGACTGGAAATGTGCGGAGCGGAAATCGGCGGCCACGAGATGACCGAAATGCTCCAATGGCCGGAAGTAGCCGGCGTCGCCGAAGCCATGGACATGAACGGAATTCTCAACCTTAGCCGGCGCATGCGTGACGTTATCGGGGCCGGGCTGGCGTCGGGTAAACTGATCGAAGGCCACGCTCGCGGACTCACTGGCGCCCGCTTGCAGGCCTACGCGGCGGCGGGCGTAGGTTCCGACCATGAGCTCACCTCGGGCGAAGATGCCCTCGAAAAACTCCGTGCCGGTCTGACCGTGGAAGTCCGTGGTTCGCACGATTACGTGCTGCCCGGCATTGTCGAAGCGGTCAATCAGCTCCCGCAAGTCCCCTCCACGCTCACCATCTGCACGGACGATGTTCCGCCCGATACCCTGATCGAATCGGGCGGCATGTGCGACGTGCTGCGCCGTCTCATCGGCTACGGAATGGACCCGGTACAGGCCATCCGTTGTGCCACGTTGAACGCTTCGCATCGCCTGCGCCGGTCTGATTTGGGCGTCATTGCCGCCGGCCGCCTGGCGGACATCGTCGAATTATCCGACCTTCGTGGTGTCGCCGTCCAGCGTGTCTTCTGCGGCGGTAAGCTGGCGGCGCGAGGTCGAGAAATGGTGATGCCGGCCGAGCCTTCTCGCGTTTCGCCGAAGCCCTCCTCCATGCGCCTGGAGCCGTTTACCCTCGACCAGTGCCGCGTAGCCGTCCCCGGTGTCCAGAATGGGAGAGCGATCATCAGAGCGATCCGCGGCGCTCGCTTTGCCGAGTGGAGTCAGGTGGAGGTCAACGTTCGCGAAGCTTTCGCGGAACTTCCGGCCGGCTATGGCGTCATTCTGGTGCGGCATCGCCACGGGCGTCACCCCGCGCCGGTCCAGTGCGCGGTTTTGGAGGATTGGGGTGAAATGCGCGGTGCTTTCGCCACCAGCTATTCCCATGATTCGCACAACCTGGTGGTGATTGGCCGCGATCCGCGCGATCTTCAGGTGGCGGCCAACGCACTCATCGCCTGCGGCGGCGGAATGGCCGTGGCTCACGGCGGCCGGCTCGCCGCCATCGTCGAAATGCCCATCGCCGGTATGTTGTCCGATGCTCGACCCGCCCGCCTGGCGGAGGAGTTTCGCAACGTGCGCCTCGAGGCTGGAAAAGTGATTCAGTGGAAGCTGCCCTACCTCACCTTCAAAGCGTTGGAAGGAACCGCGCTCGCCTGTAACGCGGGTCCGCACTTGACGGATTTGGGGTTGTCGGACGGTTCTTCAGGCGAATTGGTTAGTCTATTGATCGCAAAAACCCCATGATCTAATCTTGAATGGATGGCACGAGTGCGCTCGCCGCTGCCCGGTACGAAACGTACCACCAAAAGGAGAACTACGTCGCCTTCGAGCACGGTCGGATCTCCGACAATGAAGGACGTTGCCGGCCATGCCGGTGTCTCCATGGGCACCGTCTCGCACGTGATCAACGGCAGCGCCCATGTCCGCGAACCCCTCCGGCAGCGGGTTCTCCAAACCATCCGTGATCTCGGCTATCAACCCAGTCAGTTGGCCCGCGGTTTGCGCCGCAACCAATCGAATATTGCCGGCATGATTGTCCCCGACATTACCAACCCGTTCTTCACCGCGGTCGTGCGCGGCGCCGAAGACATTTTCTACCAGAATGGCCTCCGGCTGCTGCTCTGCAATACCGACAACGATCCCGCAAAAGAGTTGGCCTACTGGCACGATCTCCAATCCTACCGGACAGCCGGCCTGATTCTCATTCCGTCCGTCAATAGCCAGATGGGGAGTGTCCACTTCGAACGCAGTTTTCCCGTGGTCTGCCTCGATCGTCTGCCAAAGGGATGGGAGCGTGACAGCATCGCGGTCGATAACACCGCCGGGGCGGAAGCCGCAACCAGTCACTTGCTCTCCTTGGGACACCGGCGGATCGGCGTCATCACCGGCGACATGAAACTCGCCAACGCCGTCAATCGCCTGGAGGGCTTTCGCGCCGCCATGCGCCGGGCAGACATTGAAGTCGAGCCCGAATACATTCAGGAAGGGCGGTTCAACCGCCTCAGCGGCTACGAAAAAATGGGAGTATTGCTGCGTTTGCAGCCCCGCCCGACGGCTGTTTTCGCGAGTAATGACCTGATCGCGCTCGGAGTCTTGGCTGCCTTGCGCGAGAACGGCTTGCGATGCCCGGAAGACATTTCCCTGGTAGGATTCGATGACCTGGAATTCTCTGAGTTCACACTGCCGGCTCTCACCACCGTCTCGCAGCCTGGCTACCAGATGGGAACCAAGGGCGCTGCGCTGCTGCTCAAACGGGTCAACGGCGCGGCCGATCCGCCTCAGCACATCGTGTTGCCGACCGAGCTCCACCTCCGGCAGTCCACCGCCCGCCCTGCCGGCGCCTCATCCAGATTACTCAGCATCACGGAGCCTCGCGTAATCGGGTGACAGTCGCCTCGACGAACTGTGTTGGTAGGGCGCACGGTGCCCCGTGGGGCAGACCATCGCTTATGTGGTCTGCCTTGCAGGCTATTTTCAAGCCTTGCGTTCGCCGGAAGCCAGGTGCATGGCAGACCACAGACAACGATGGTCTGCCCAGGTCTGCCCCACGTCTCTCATGGGCTCGTCGTAGGTAGCGCCGGCAAGCCGAGGCCCGCGGCGAATTGCATCACTTCTGCGCGTGACGGCGCGGAGGGCTGCGCGCCCAACCTCGTAACCGACAAAGCCGAAGCCTGCACGGCAAACCGGCAGGCGGATTCGAGTGCCATTCCGTTGGACAGGCCGACCGCCAGAGCCGCGTTGAAAACGTCGCCCGCCGCGGTAGTATCGAGCGCCTGAACTCGCGGTGCTTCGATTGCTTTTATCCCGCTCTGTTCCGCGATCAGGCAGCCTTGTTCGCCCAGCTTCATGATCACCGTCTTGGGGCCCATCGCCAGCAGCTTTCGCGCCAACGCCGCGGCTTCCACCCGAGTCACGGCACTGGGTGGAAGCCCTGCCAGGGTCGTAGCTTCCGTTTCGTTGGGCGTGAGGATATCCACCAGGCCGAATAGTTCCGCCGGCAGCGGACTGGCCGGCGCCGGAGCCGGATCCAGAATCACCAGACGTTTGCTCTCTCGCGCCTTGCGTGCCGCCGCGAGCACACTCGCTAAGGGGATCTCGAGCTGCAATAGCGCCACCCCTCCGGTCTCCTGCTCGGCCATGTGCCCGTCAACGTCGTCGCCTAAGTAACGGTGATTGGCTCCCGGCACCACCACAATCGAGTTCTGGCCCGACGCCGCCACAATAATTACCGCCACGCCGCTCGGTCCGTCCACGGTCCGGATCCCTTTCACGCAACAACCCACGCTCACCAGATTCTGCCGCATCGCGCGGCCAAAATCATCGTTGCCGACGCATCCCAACATGGCCACTTCGCCGCCAAGCCGGGCTGCCGCAAACGCCTGGTTGGCGCCCTTTCCGCCGGGGTTGGTGAAATAGCCGTTGCCGCTAATCGTCTCGCCGGGCACTGGTATGCGAGGTGCCAGCGCCACGACGTCCATATTCAAGCTCCCGATCACGACAATTTTAGGCATGTTGAAATTCGAGTGAAGACACCCTTCCCTGCAGCCTTATCTCAACGAAACGAAGAATCCGGATACGCTATCCGCCGCCGCCGGCCGCTCCGGTGCCATCGCTAATCCTGCCGCGCTCCAGGCTTTGCATCGGGTGGTGGCGGCTCTGTAAGCATCAGCGGGTCGTGCGCGCCGGGCGTCGGCCCGGTCATCAAACGGACGAAATCTTCGGCGAATTCTGGCATGTTGACATCCATTTGCGCCGTCACCAGTTGGAGCTCGAGCGCGGGTTTCACACGATCCGACCAGGTCAGCGTGTCGCCGTAACCAGACCCCCGATCGAGATTCACGTCCATGTACACTTTCTTATCGCCCGTGATCAGGCTGGGATTGAGCCACGCCGCCGCCGTCAATTCGTCCCACAGAAAGCTGCGGCCCGGCCGGGCATACCGCGCCACGTATTGCGCCACTGGCGTTTGCGCTTTGCTGATTTTCTGGACCATCTGCTCGGTCAGCCTGGTTTTTACCGAAACGTCCACGGTTGTACATGTGATCGAAGGCCACGGTGCCCGCAGCGTAATGTGCGATGCTTCCGGATCGAACCAGAGATTGAACTCGTGGCGCGGGTTGGTGGCAAACTCCGGGCTGTCCGTCTGCGGATTCAGGCTTCCGCCCATGAAGATCAACCCGGCGCTCAGTTCCGCGAACTGCGGATCGAGCGACTGCGCCAGAGCCAGGTTCGTCATCGGCCCTCCCTCGTAGACTGTAACTTCGTGAGGATGCGCGCGAATCGTCCGAACCAGGAAATGAGCGGCGTCCTCGGCCAAAGGCTTGTGCTTGGGACTACCTTCCCGGAGCGCCGGAACCTCGTAGGGGCCGTGGCTGCTGGGACGCTTGCTCCACGCGCCAAGGTAGACGATCTTGCCGAACATCTGCTGCCACTGTTCGGTCCAAGTTTGTGTGCGAATCAGGGGAAAGGCGGCGCCGGGGACCACCGGAATGTCCGTCCGGCCTACCAATTCGAGCAGCCGTAAAGCGTGCGCCACTTCCTCATCGCGCCAGGCGTCGCCAGTAACCACGGTGATGCCGAGCACTTCAGTTTTTGCCGACTGCAACAGCAGCAGGATCGACATCATATCGGTACCGCCGGGACCGGCCGCGTCCTGATCGATCACGACATAGCGCTTGGATTGCGCAAAGGTGCCGCCCGCCAACAGCAACATCGCAACGCCGGCTGCGAACTTCTTGAAGATCGATTGCATGATTCTCTCCTTCAGGACTTATAGGCAAGGGCGATGATGCCGACGGCAGCAATGTAACAAACGAACATCAGTGTGAGGAAGGACCAGGCTTTCCGGTCAGCCCCAGCAAACTCCTTCCAAACGACGACGCCCCACAGCGCGGCGATCATCGGGGCCGACTGCCCGATGGCGTACGAAATTGGAACACCAACCAGCCCCGCCGCCACAAAGTTCAGGCACGTGCCACAAGCCCAGAGGACTCCGCCCAGAATTCCAAGTAAGTGATTGCGAGCTCCTGCGGCCGGGTAGCCGGCAAATGACACCGGTCCGCCAACTAGCGGGTGCTTCATGAAATAAGTGTTTACGAAAAAGCAGCAAAGTAGCGCGCCGGCAGCGAATAGCACGGCCACACTGTAGGGAGTCATCGCGTGGCCGTGTGTCATCGAGCGCGTCACAAGAGGGGCGAAGGCGCCCATCAGAAGTCCGGAAACGATGTTGACGATGATCCCCTTTCGTGAGATGGCCGGGCGGGCCGCGCTGAGACGCCGGTATGCGGAAGCATCGAATAAAATGGCCGCAATCGCCAGTAGCAGGCCCATTCCGAGAAAAGCCGGGTTGCCTTTCGGCTGCAAGGCGTAACTGAGTGCCACACCTTCCACAACCGCGATACCGATGGCGATGGGGAATGCAATGGCAAGACCGGCGATATCGATTCCGGCAACGAGCAGCAGATTGGCGGCGTTGAAAATGATACCGGCTAAGATGGCGAAGCCAATATTCGATGGATCTGTGGCCTTAAGATTGGTGAGAAAGCTTTCGCCCGCGGTACCGGAACTCCCCAGGGTGAAGGCAAATGCCAAGGTACAGACCAGCACTCCGATGATGTAATCCCAATAGAACAGCTCAAATGGATATCGCTTGGTGCCCTTGAAAGTGTTGGCCCAGGAACCCCAAAACACGGCCGTCAGGATGGTCATCACCAGGGCGGTCGTAAAGCTGCTAGGTATATACATGAGTCTCCGGTCAGCCTTAAGCGGTCAGCCTTCCCACCAGCATGCGTAAGAACCGATCGACGTCTACTTCGGTAGCAACTTCGGAATTCGGACGAAATGTTCCATCGGGCCCCATGGCGGGCGCATTTGCCATGGGCGCCGACTTGCGCATCGGAGCGCGCCGGTAGCCAACCGTTTCTCCAGCCGTGTATTCGCCGGCTGTTTCGACGGTGACAAAGTAATCCTGCAGCGTGACCAGCGAAGGATCGATGAAAGTAGCCACGGCGAGCGAATCGTGCATGGCGGGTCCCGCGAGCGGCGAGTTTGCCTTGCGCATCCGGGTCATGGTCGCCCGCACGATTTGCCCGGCGGCGCGGCTCACGCGATTCGATGCCGCATCCAAAGCTTGAATGTCTTGCTCGCGAATCATGGCTTTGCGCGTGACGTCGAGTCCCACCATGGTGAGCGGCACACCCGAACGAAACACCACGTCGGCCGCTTCGGGATCTACATAGATGTTGAACTCCGCCGATGGAGAAACATTGCCGCCCGAAAGCGAACCGCCCATGATGGTGAGGTTCGGAATCAGGCTCGGCAGTTCCGGATCGTCGCGGAAGGCGAGAGCGAGGTTGGTCAGCGGCCCCAAGGCGATGATGCCGATCTCGTGCGGCGCACTGCGGATCATGCGGCGGATTAACTGCCCCGCCGATTCCGGTATCGGCTTGGTCTTCGGCTCGGGAAAGACAACGCCGCCGAGCCCGTTTTCTCCGTGGGCATAAGATGCGGTTACCAGGCGCCGCACCAGCGGCTTGCTCGCCCCCGCCGCCACGGGGATGTCCGTTCGATCGGCAATCTCCACCAGGCGCAGCGCGTTCGGTAGCGTCAGTTCCAGCGGCACGTTACCCGCGACCGGAGTGATCGCTTCCACCTTGAGCTCGGGCGATTTCAGCGCGAGAAAGATCGCCAGCGCGTCATCCGTTCCAGGGTCGGTATCGATGATCACGCGCCGCGGTCCGCCGTTGGTTTGCGCCATCGCGCCAGAATACAATACTGGCGCGATGGCCCCGGCAGATAGCTGGATCAATTCCCGACGGGATGTGACAAACTTCTTTTCGACAAACATGACTTTTCCCGTGCACTCCTGCCGGTTGTATTGCTAGAAGAGGTATTTCAGCGCGAATTGGACCTGCCGTGCTTGGTTCACGGTCGCGGTGATGGTGCCAAACGTGGACGCGCCATACGACATCGCCGGCGTCTGGAATTGGGAGTGGTTCCCGATGTTGAAGAACTCGGAGCGGAACTCGAGGTTGCCGTTTTCCGTAATGTGGAAACGTTTGAACACGGAAACATCGAAGTTCACCTGTCCCGGACCGTACAACGTGGTGCGCGCGGCGTTACCCAGCGTGCCAACAGCCGGCGCGGCAAAGCAGGTGATGTCGAACCACTCATGCACGGTCGGGTTGCTCAGCTTGCCGTCGCAGATATGATTCGGGCGGTTGCCGATGCCGGTACCGCTTTGGTTGGTCGCCATCGTCATACCCAACGGGAAGCCCGTATGCGCAAGGGTGATCCCGTTAACCTGCCAGCCGCCGATCAACGCCTCGCTCACCCCGTGCAAATCCGACAGGAACTTCTGTCCCTTGCCGAACGGCAGTTGATAAACATAGCTCAAAGTGAAGTTCTGCCGCAGGTCCGAAGACCCCAAACCCTTATCGGCATTTGGATACGTCTTAAGTGGATAATAAGTCTGTCCCGGATCGCCCGTAATCTCCTGGGTCAAGCCGTTGGTGAATGCCTTGCTGTACGTGTATGCGGCCAATATGTAGAGCCCATTGGCCACACGGCGCTCCGCCTTCACCTCGAGCGAATCATAGCGAAGCCAGCCATGGCTGTCCGTCAGGTAAATGTTGTTGTATTGGGGGTAAGGCCGCAAACTGGCCGGGTTGGTATACGGCCCGGGAGGCGCGGAGTTGAAGTTGAAATTCTTCTCCATCAAGCGCGTGCCGTGCGTGCCTGCATAAGCTACGGTCAGTACCGTGCTGCCGGGCAACTGGCGCTGGATGTTGAGATTCCATTGTTGAATCCGCCCCATCTTGTAGTTCGGATCCCACGAATACCAGTTCCCCGTGTAATTGGCGGGACTGATTGGTTGGCTGTTATCCGGGAAGCCGGTGCTCAGGGTCCGTACGGGCGTAATGTTGTTGCTGGTAAATGCGTATGCATTCGCGTAGGGCGGATTCTCATACGGCCCGGTAGTGCCACCCTGCGCACTGACATCGTGGAACATTCCATATCCGCCGCGGAACACGGTCTTCTTGTCCTGGAACGGGCTCCACGCAAATCCGAAACGAGGTTCGACACCGCTCCAGTCCGTCTGCATGCCGATGGCGGAATTGGTGTTCTGACCGGCAATCAGCACCTGGCCGGTAGGAAAGATCAGGTTGCTGAAACGGTTGTGAGCCTCCGACATGGGCGTGGTGACGTCATAAGCCAGACCGAGATTCAAGGTCAGGCTCCGGCTGACAGTCCAGTCGTCTTGCACAAATCCGCGGTATTCTTTCCAGCGGCGTCCGCGAACCGATCCGTCCAGATCGTTGTTGCGCGCTCCCGTCGTCGGAAGACCGAGCAACAGACTCGCAATGGTGTTGCCGCCCGTGCTGGGAACCCCGGACGAATTCAGCGTCGCGGTAAACAGGGCGTTGAATGCGAACAGGCCGGCAAATGCTGTATCTCCCAGCGTGTTCTCCTGCATGATGCGAGCGGAAAACCCGGTGTGGATCGCGTGCCCGCCCTTGATAATATCCACCGCGTCGACCAGATGATAGACGTTGGTGCCGCCTTGAAACGGCGCGAACTCACGGTCGCCGATGGGATTGTAGCCGGTCAGAGTGAACATGCCCATCGATGAAGTTTCCGGCGTGCCGAGATTGGCGCCTGGAATGCCCAATTTCGCCGACTCGTCCGTCCCGTACCCGACCGACCAGATGTAGTTAAAGTCGCGGTTGTAACCCGCCGTGAACACGTTCACCATGGTGGGCGAAAAAACGTGCGATTCGGATGCGGCTATATTGCGGGCATGCGTAGCGTATCTTGCATTGCTCGAAAAGCCGCTGGCCGCCCCGAACCCCGGCAATCCGGAGGGAAAGAAGCGGGTGGCGTCATCCCAGGTGAACCGGCCGAAAAACCGGTCATTGTCGCCCAGGTTGTGGTCCAGCCGAAAATCCCACAGCGCGTCATCGATTCTCTCCACCGGCGCCAAGAAATAGTTGTTCGCCAGGATGTTGGTGTAAGTCGGCAGAGGAAACATGTTCGCCAGCGCCGAACCGATCGGATCAATCCGGCTGGCCGGAATGGTGTTATTCGGAAATGGCGTCCGCGCGGCAGTAGACGGGTCGGCTACGATTCCCTGCGCTGCCCCGGGGAACGATTCGGTAAAGATGCCCTGCCGCTGCAAAGCCGTGGGCACGGTGCTCAAAGTCGGGTCCCCTTTGCGGATTGTATTCACCTGAAAATCGGTGAAGAAAAACGTTTTGTTCTTCTCGATCGGGCCTCCGAGCGACGCGCCGAACTCGTTCTGGTTATATTTGCTCTTCGTCGAAATGTCGAAAAAGTTGCGGGCATCGAGATCCGTGTTGCGGAGGAATTCAAACGCGGTGCCGTGGAAGGCGTTCGAGCCCGATTTGCTGCTGACCAGCACCGTGGTACCGCCGCGGCTGCCGTATTGCGCTGAGTAGTTAAAAACCAGAACGCGGAATTCAGCAATGGCATCGATCGAGGGCAGCGTACCAATGCCCCCGGCCGTCAATTCGTTGTCGTCAACCCCGTCGTATAACCAGTCGTTGGCATTTTCGCGCATGCCCTGCGCCGACAGAGAAACGGTGCCGCGGTAGGA
>JBEKYD010000292.1:0-9686 GCA_049511335.1 Bryobacteraceae bacterium
CACAAGGGACATCAAAACCGGCCGGTATGAGCTGTAGCCGGATAGGCCAATTCTAAGCGGCGGGCCAACTTTGTTGCATGGATCGAACGTCTAATTCGTCAAACGTCTGGAGGGGACATGAAACTGCTCATACTGCTGACGGGAATGGCGACGCTTGCGGTGGCACAACCGGATCCGGCTTTCGAAGCTTATCGGGCCTGGGAGTCGGCGCATCGCGATATGGATCGGAAAACTCGCGCGCAGGCGCTGTTCGAGGTTTCGGGCGAGTGGGTAACGAAATGGCCGGACAGCAGGGTTGCGTGGCAGCAGCGGCGGGACGCACTGCTCCCTTTGCAAAGCCGCTCGGCGGAATTGTGGAAGCAGGTGGGTGACAACCTGATACGGTTAAGCCCGCCTCACACCGTCGCGGGCTCGACCGCCTACGATTGGGTGGCAATCGGCGTGAACCTCAACGACGCGGAGGCATTGCTGCACTTCGAAATCAATTGGAGCGACGCTCAACCCAAGCCCGTTCACGATGCACCGACGCTGGCCGACCTGGTCGATGAAGCGAATTTCGCATCCAGGCCGTTTCCCTTGCTGTGCTCGCTGGAAATGGCTGAAATCCAGTTGAAACAATTCGACCAGGCGCATGCCACCATCGCTCGCATTCATGGCTGGCTGGAGGGGGATTTCAAGCGCTACTTCGATCAGGATCCGCTTGAGACCTTCCCGGACTATACCGCGAAGTACTTCCTCTTTTCCGCGGATTTGGCACGCGCCGAGGGGGAAAAAACCGATGCGCTCGCGTTTTATCAGCGCCTTCTGACGAACCCGTATTACCTCAGGGAGTATGCTCATCCGGCTCGCTTGTACGACGCTCATGCCCTATGGCAGGAGATGGGAGGCACGGAGGAAGGCTGGGCTGCCTTCTCCGAAGTTCCGCCGCTCGCGGAAGGCGTTCCCTCCGGATATAAGGGCGTTGCATTTCTGCCATGGGTCGCGGTCGATTACAAGCTGCCGGACATGAATCTCTCGAGTCTGGATTCGAGGCCATGGACCAATCGGGATTTCGAGGGTAAGGCGACGATTGTGTATCTCTGGGCATCTTCGTGGCCTCCTTGCTGGTCCTACTTGCCGTCCATTCAGGCGATTTACGACGGAACGAAGAGCCGGGCCGGCATGCAGTTGGTGACGATCAGCGTAGACGAGGACACTCAGAAGCTCGCGGCTTTTATGAAGCAGAAAGGCTACACGTTTCCGGTGTTAGCCAGCAAGCCTTATGTACAGAAGGTGCTGCCGCAATTTATGCTGGGGCAGGTCTGGTTGGTCGACCGAAACGGGGCGGTTCGTCTCCAGCGTTCGCAGAATATGTTTAACGGAATAGAGAAGGCATTTGAGGAAGAAGTGATGTACAAAGCTCGTCAACTGATGAATTAGTAAGCGGCTTGGGGGGAAACGGTTTCGCGGGCGTCAAGCACCGGCGACAAAGATCGCCGGCGCTACGAAACATCGGCTTGACAGGCGCAGCAGCCGATTGCAGGCGAAGACGCCTACTCCACGACGGCGGTTCCCAGCGCTCACTCACGGGACCGTGTTTCCAATATTTTGGCCACGTTATGATAAGTAGGAATGCCCGAAATATTGAATGGGAACCGGGTGCGCGACGAGATCAAAGCCGAACTGGCGCCGCGGATCGCGGCGTTAACGGCGCGCGGGCGCCGTCCCGGGTTGGCGGTGGTGCTGGTGGGACACAATCCGGCTTCGCAGATCTATGTACGCAACAAGATGAAAGCTTGCGAGGATCTGGGAATTCACTCGGAGACGATTACGCCGCCCGAATCCATCGCTAGCGATGAACTGGCGGCGGTGGTTGAGGAGTTGAACGCGCGCGCCGATATCGATGGCATTCTGGTGCAGTTGCCGCTGCCGCCGCAATTGGACGCCAAGCGCATCCTGCTCGAAATCGCTCCGGATAAGGACGCGGACGGTCTTCACCCATACAACGTCGGTTGCCTGGTGGCCGGGCTTCCGGGGCCGCGCGCTTGCACGCCGGCCGGGATTCTGGAATTGCTGGCGCGGTACCAAATCCCGGTGGCCGGTAAACGTGCGGTCGTGGTGGGCCGCAGCGATATTGTGGGGAAGCCGGTAGCGCTGCTTCTGCTGCATGCGCACGCGACCGTGACCATCTGCCACTCCAAGACCACGGATCTAGCTGGAATCTGCCGCCAGGCCGACATTTTGGTGGCTGCAATGGGACGGCCTGCGTCGATTACGAGAGATTTTATCCAGCCTGGCGCCACAGTAATCGATGTGGGGACGAATCATGTTACCGACCGCGAGTTGGTGGCGCGCATCTTCCGGGGCTCTGCGGAAAGGCTGGCCGCTTTCGATAAGCGGGGCAGCTTGCTGGTAGGCGACGTGCACCCGCTGGACGTGGCGGAGCGGGCGGGCGCCTACTCGCCGGTGCCAGGTGGAGTCGGTCCGCTGACCATCGCCATGCTGATGGTGAATACGGTGGCCGCGGCGGAGAAGAAGGAATTGAGCCACAGATGAACACGGGGCAGCGGAGCCGCAACCGAATTGGGCAGGATCTTCCTGCTGACGCGAGCCGGCCTGGCGGTCGGCTTGCGGGCGAAACCGCCTGCTCCACGATGGCAGACCAGTGCAGGGCAGACCACAAAAAACGATGGTCTGCCCCACGAGTTTCGGAGACTTCGGTTTTGTAGGGAAAGGATATGCTGAAGGTAGGGCTGACCGGGGGGTTGGCCAGCGGCAAAACGTTCGTGGGGGAGGAACTGGCCCGCTTGGGGTGTCTGCTGATTCAGGCCGACGAATTGGGGCATGAAGTGCTGTCGCCCGGCGGTGAAGCTTACGCCGCCGTGGTGGCAGAGTTCGGCGCTGAGATTCTGAGCGCGGAGGGCGGCATCGATCGCGGGCGCCTGGCGGCCGAGGTGTTTCGAACGCCGGAGCGGTTGGCGCGTTTGAATGCGCTGGTGCATCCGCCGGTGCTCGAACGCGAAGAAGAATTGATGGCCCGGTTTCGGCAGGACCGGCCCGACGGGATTGCGATAGTGGAAGCGGCGATCCTGATTGAAGCCGGCCGCTATAAGGATTTCGACCGGATGATTCTGGTGTATTGCCGGCCGGAACAGCAACTGGAACGCGCCTTGCGCCGGCCTGGAGCGACGGAAGCCGACGTGCGCGCGCGGCTGGCGCGGCAGATGCCGCTCGAAGAGAAGAAAAAGTACGCGAATTTTGCGATCGACACTTCCGGCGACAAAGAGGACACGCTGCGCCAGACGCGGGCGGTATGGGAGGCCCTCGCCAACGGCCGGCAGGCGGCGCGGCCGAAGCGCGTAGAGCCGAAGTGCATAAAGCCGAAGTGTATAAAGCCGAAGTGTATAAAGAAAGCTGAGCCATGAGAATTTTGCGCTTATTTGCCTGGGCGATCCTGCTGGTAGCCGGATTTGTGGCGTTTACTTCGGCGGGTCATTGGAGGCTGGGGCACTTCTTGTCTCCCGGCGGCCCGCGCCTGTGGGAGGAGCCGGCCGCGGCGGCCAACGGCTATTCGCCGGACGAGCAGAATAACATCGATATTTATAAGTCGGCGCGCGAAGCTACGGTCAACGTAACGTCGATCGTATATGTGGAGAACTGGTTCCTGCAGCTTTATCCCTCGAAGGGCACAGGGTCCGGTTTCATCATCAACGGGGACGGGGAGATTCTCACCAATAATCACGTGTTGCAGGGCCGCGGCACGCAATTGACGGTAAAGCTGGCGGACATGAAGGAGTACAAGGCCAAGGTGCTGGGCGTGGACGCCAATTCCGACCTGGCGTTGATTAAAATCGACGCGGGGCGCAAACTCCCGACCCTGCACCTGGGCGATTCCGAGGCGCTGGTGGTGGGGCAGAAAGTTCTGGCCATCGGCAATCCGTTCGGCTTCGAAGGCACGCTGACCACGGGAATCGTCAGTTCGCTGGGGCGCAACATCCAGACCGAGGAGCGAACCTTGCGGGGCATGATTCAGACCGACGCCGCCATCAACCCGGGCAATAGCGGCGGGCCGCTGCTCGATTCGCACGGCAGCGTGATCGGCATCAACACAGCGATCTACGGCCAGCAGGGCAATATCGGGATCGGCTTTGCCATGCCGATCAATCGCGCCAAGGCGATGCTGGACGAATTTCAAAAAAACGGCCACATCTCGCGTCCGACGCTGGGCCTGACCGAAGTGTGGCTCACCGGCGACCTGGCGGAAATGCTGCGGCTGCCGTCTTCCGGCGGCCTGCTGATCCAGCAGATAGAACCCGGCTCGCCGGCCGAAGAGGCGGGATTGCGCGGCCCCGAGCAGATGGTGGTGGTGGGAAATTACCGGCTGGGAGTCGGCGGCGACCTGATCGTGGCCGTCGAGGGCCATCCGGTCGACTCCAAGGACGCGCTGCAGCACGCGCTGAACGAAAAACGCGGCGGCGACATTTTGACTCTGACGGTGTACCGGAACGGCCGCAATGTTGTGGTGCGGGTGAAACTCGGCGAAGCGCCACAACAGTTCTGACGGTTGGAGGCGCCGGCGGGTCACTCCACGTCAACTTCCATCCTCAGCAGCGCCGCGCTGTAGGTTTTGCCTTGCGCATCCACCCGCAGCGAAACGGTTCCGCCGCCATCCAGTGCCTGGCGCAATACGAAGTTGAGCGCGTGGAGATTCGGCAACTCGTACCGTTCCACGGGACCTCGACAGAGTTCGGAGAAGTGCCGCTTCACGCGCTCGGCGGTTACCTGTTCGACGAGTATCGGGTAGTAGTGCGGCTCACGCGCGATCAGCCCGATATTGACGGCGTCTCCCTTGTCGCCGCTGCGCGCGTGGGCGATTTCTTTCAAAGCGATCTTCACACCGACACCTCGACCGAAATTCGTCCGGCCAATTTGCTCTTGGGGATCAGCGCCGGCCAGTAGGCTACGACCTCTTCCACTTTGGGCCGGCCGCTGGAAAGATAGGTCACGACCGGCGGCCCATTCAACGCCAAAGGAACGATCTGCCGGCTGAAGCGCTCGATGGGAGCGCGATCCGGGCCGCGAACGCCAACGCGAAGCATCACTTCCGGCAAATCCGGCGAAGGCTCTCCCGAGAGGATTTCTCCGTGGCAGGCGCCGGCGCCGACGAATTCGCTGTGAATCGCCTCGAAGACGAGGCCAAGCCGCTCGAGCCGCGTGCGCAGGATTTGGTCCGCCGCTTTGGCTTTGCGGTACGCATCCGGCCATCCGTACACCAGCGCGCCAACGGCTTTAAAGCCGGCCGAATAGCTGATGGAGACTTTGTAGAATTCGGTGGCGGGCCGTCCGCGCGCGCCCGCAACGCGCACCCGATCCGGGCCGATTTCGATGAGAGAGAGGCCGGTGAAATCGACCGCCACATCCGGGGTGAGGTAACAGCTCGGGTCGGCGATTTCGTAGAGCAACTGCTCGGTAACGCCCGCTGCCGAGACACGGCCGCCGGTGCCCTGGTGCTTGGTGACCACGAAGGAGCCATCGGCCTCGATTTCGGCGATGGGATAGCCGATCGAAGCGTAATCCGGAATCGATTCCCAATCGGCCTGGCAGTTGCCGCCGGTGGCTTGCGCACCGCACTCGATGACGTGTCCGGCCACCATCCCGCTGGCCAATTTGTCCCAATCGTCGAGGCGCCAGCCGAACTCGTGAATGGCCGGCCCTAGCGTGAGCGCGGCATCGGCGCAGCGTCCGGTGATCGCGATCCGCGCTCCTTTGGCGAGTGCGGCGGCGATTGGCGCGGCGCCCAGGTATACATTGGCGCTGCGCACGCGCGGGCGGATGGCGGCGAGCGGCTGCCCGGTGTCGAGGTTGCGCAATTCGACTCCGCGCGCCGCCAGATCGTCGAGAGAATCGAAAATATCGTCGCCGGTCACGACGCCGATGGGGATCTGCCCGCCGTAGCCGGCTCGATCCATGGCGGCAGCGGCGGCTTGGCAGCAAGCCGCGGGATTCACACCGCCCGCGTTGGCAACCACCTTAATGCCGCGGGTGACGATGTCGGCGGCGCCGGTTTCGATGACGTCGATAAAATCGCGCGCATAGCCGGCCTGGGGATCGCGCGCGCGCTGTTTCTGAAGAATCGAAAGGGTGACTTCGGCCAGGTAGTCGAGGGTCAGGTAATCGATTGGGCCGCGGCGCATCTGCTCCAGGGGCGCCTCGGGCGAATCGCCCCAAAAGCCCTGCCCGTTGGCGACGCGAATCACGGCCGGTCTCCGCCGGTTTCGGCGATCGCGAGCTCGGCCGCTTCCAGCAGGTCTTTGGCTACGCAATCGGGCTGGACGCCGCCCTGGGTCAATTCCGCTTCGCCATAGCCGGTGCGCACCAGGATGGTTTTGGCGCCGATGGCTCTGCCCAGGCCGATGTCGCTGGCTTTATCGCCGATCACCACGGCGGTGCGCGGGTCGAAGTGCCAGTCGGCGGCGGCTCGAAGCGCCATGCCGGGGCGGGGCTTGCGGCAATCGCAGCCGTCTTCGGGCGCGTGCGGGCAAACGTAGATGCCTTCGAGCGACGTGCCGGCCTGCGCCAACAATTGGAGCAAACGGGAATGAACCGCGTCGACAGCCGCCAGATCGAAATAGCCCCGCGCCACGCCGGATTGATTGGTCAGCAGCAACCTTCCCCAACCGGCGCCGGCCAGGCGCTCTAAACCCGCGGCGGCATGCGGCAGAAGTTCCACGCCTTCGGGAACGGCCAGATAGTCTCTTTCCACGATCAAGGTGCCATCTCGATCGAGCAGCACGAACCGTCTAGCCGGCGCTTCCGTAACCTTCATATGCGCAAGCCACTAAATCGATCGGACCATCCAGCATCAGCTCGCCGTGATCCAACCAGATGGCCCTCCCACAGAGCCGCTGCACCATGCCGGCGGCATGGGAAACGCAGAGAATCGTCTTGCCCCGCCGGCGGAAATCGAGAATCCTGTCAAAACACTTGGCTTGAAACCCGCTGTCGCCAACCGCCAGCACTTCGTCGATGACCAGGACGTCGGGGTCGAGATTCACAGCCACGGAAAAGGCCAGGCGCATCACCATGCCGGTGGAATACGTTCGTAACGGCTCCAGGATAAAGTCCCCGATCTCCGCAAAATCCACGATTTGCTCCAGGCGCGCCACGGTTTGTTTGCGGCTGAAACCCAGCAAAGCGGCATTCAGGTGAATATTTTCGAGACCCGTCAAATCGGGATGAAAACCCGAGCCCAGTTCGAGCAGAGCCGCCACGCGTCCCTGGACCAGGACGGAGCCGCGATCAGGCGGCACGAGCCCGGCCACCAGGCTTAACAGGGTGCTCTTGCCGGCCCCATTTTTCCCCATCACAGCCACGCTCTCGCCATGCTCCACCTGAAAGGAAACGTCGCGCAGCGCGTGAAAACGCTCCACGCTGTCTTTCCAGGTGAGCAGCCGCTTGAAGTGAGAGCGGAGCAGCAGTTGCCCCATGTGCCGGTGGAACGTTTTCCATACCTGGCGGAATTCGACTGCCGGCTGCGAATTCATAGATAGTTATAAAACCTGGGACGAAGCCGCCGAAAAACGGCCCATCCCAGAAGAAACATCGCGACCGAGCTCAAGGTTGCTTTGAGCAGCAGCGTGGCGGCCGGCGCCGTCTGGTCGAGAAGGACGTTGCGCAGCGCCATTACCATGGCAGCCACCGGATTGTACGCATAAATCGCGTGGTATTTTGCCGGAATCCAGCGGAAGTCGTAGACAATCGGCACTAACCAGAATAGAACTACGTTGGCCGATTCCACCACATAGCGAACATCCCGCACATAGACGTTAAGCGCCGAAAACATAAGCGCCAGGCCCGTTACAAAGAGAACTTCGAGCGGCCAGATAGCCAGCAGCCAAATCCAGGAGCGATGAATTCCAGTCGCCGCCGCAGCCAGGAAAAGCAAAAGCAGAACCTGAGCGAAAAGCTGCAAACAATTGCCCAATACCGCGGCCACCGGTATGATTTCGCGGGGCACCGGCACACGTTTGATCAGGTGCGCGTTTTCGATCAGAGAAGTGGTGCCGTTCAGCCAGCAAATGGTAAAGACGTTAAATGGCACCAGGCCGCACATGACGAACAGCGCGTAATGGGGAACGCGATTGGGAAAAATCCGCGTGAACACAAACCACAAAACGCTCATCATGACCAGCGGATTCAACACCGACCAGAACACCCCCAGGGACATGTTGCGGTAACGGATCTTGAAATCCTTCAATACCAGATTCTCGATCAGATACCAATAATCCCCGCTCCAGTTCCGCATGGGCCGGAGGGGTGTCGAGCGATGCCCGGAGCTGGTTGGAGATGGTGTTCCCATGGTCGAGAATGGGCCGGCATTCCAAAAGCTGCCGGTCAAAAATACTGTTCCTTAGTGTAACCCAAGGCGCGGCCTCAAGCCCGCTTTACGCCGCTACGGATCGCATTTTGCGCGGCCGCCTCGAGCCGGACGAGCTTCTCCCGGGACTGGCTCTCGGCGTTGCGCAACAGCGCCTCCAGCCTCGGTTGCGCTTTGACGCGCATGAAGATCTGGTAAGCAAAAAGTCCCCGCGAAAGGCGAATGGCCAGGCGGTTCAGGGCCAAAAGAGCCCGGCTCATGAAGTTATCGCCGATCGCCAGCGGAAAGGGCGCCGGAATGCCGCGCGTTTCGACGACATCGAAACCGGCCTGCACGAGCGCCCGCCGCATGGACGCAAAGGTAAACAACCGGGTGTGCGTCACGTCCAGAATGCCGCGCTTGCCGTAGTTGAATTGGCCGCCCACCAGCATCAGGCGGGTCACCAGGCAGGCGACATTGCCGGTGCTTAGAATCACCTCAGTCGAAGGGCTGGCGCCCAGCGCGCAGTGCAACTCCTCCAGAAACGCTTCCGGGCGATTGAGATGCTCGATCACGTCCAACAGCAGGCAGACGTCGTACTGGCCGGGGCCGATCGGGGGTACTCCGTCGTTCAGGTCGTGAACGGCAAACTCGTCGAGAATTCCCGCCTGCACCGGAGCGACGTCCAGCCCCCGCACAAAGCAGCGCTTCTGGCTGCGCAACACCGCGCCCATGTAACCGCCGGCACAACCGAGGTCCAGAACCCGGGCGCCGGGCGCGACCCGGTCGCGCGTCATCGAGTGCGGGCTGGTGTAGTGGAGCTTCAGCGTATAGGGCGAATAGGTTTCGGGAGGCGCGCAGTCGAACCGCCGATCGTAGAAGAGACTCAGCTCCTGAAGCCTGGCTTTGATCGCCGTTCCGAGCACCTTGGCGGCGTAAAGCAGCCCGTTCACGCTCCGGATCTCATCGCCGGAATAGGTTGGCACGGGCGCCTCGCGAATCGGGCGGCCGGCAATCAGAAGCTGAATCGCCAACTCCGTATCGAATACGAAATCGTTGCTGTTCCGCGCGAAGGGAACAGCCCGCAAGGCCTCCAGCGTGTACGCGCGGTATCCGCACTGGAGCTCGCTGAAGGCGGTGTGCAGCAGCCAGTTCTCCAGGCCGGTGAGAATCCGGTTGCCCACGAATTTGTAAAACGGCATTCCGTCCCGAAGAGCTCCCCAGCGAGTGGTCATGCGCGAACCCAGCACCGCCGCGGCCTGGCCGGTGCGCAGGGGCTCCAAGAGATGGAGCAGGCATTCCGGCGGGTACTGGCCGTCGCCGTGCAGCAGCGCCACGAACTCGAACCCAT
>JBEKYD010000293.1:0-9648 GCA_049511335.1 Bryobacteraceae bacterium
TTCGGCACCGGCAGCGCCAAGAATATGGACAACGAAGGCGGCCGGCCATTTGTCTTCCCCGGAAAGGTGCCCGGGTACGAAGACGAATTTCCCGACGTGGATCGCATCAACCCCGCTTACTTCCATTTCATAGACCGTAAGATCGATTACCTGAACGATCGCGGGTTCGTGCCTTTCATCGAAGTATCGCGGAGGGACGCGAGTCTCTGCTGGAAGAAGTACTATAAGTGGCCCGATTCCTACGCGCGCTTCATCGAATATGTCTGGTCCCGTTATCAGGCGAACAATACCGTTCTGAGTCCGATTCATCTGGACATCATCAGTGAGTCCGTAGGTCCCGACGACTTTCTCCAAGCCATTCACATGGTCATGGAGAAGTACGGCGCTCCGCCATTCGGGACACTGCTTTCCGCCAATGCCAATCCCTCCACGCTGGAAAACTGGGGGGAAGATTCCTGGGTCACATTGCAGCAAACCGGCAACATGCGGGAGCATAACAACTACTGGTACTTGACCGAAATCTTCAACCTGCGGCATCCCGCACCGGCGTTGAACGGCGAACCGTATTACTCCGGTTACGTCGATGCGCGCGGGCTCAACGGCGGCTACCGGTTCGGAGCGCCGGGAGGGACGGAGAAAGACGATCAGTTCGTGCGCTCCGCAATTTACGGCAACTTTCTCTCCGGCGGTTTTGCCGGCCATGTCTACGGGGCCGAAGGAATCTGGGGAGCGGACATCGAAACGGCTGCCCCCATCAAGATGTGGGATGCCTTTCAATGGAATTCCGCGGCCCAGATGCAGTACCTGCGCACGTTTGCCCTCTCGATCGGTAAGCGCTACCAGGAACTCGTACCCATTGCCGATCTGGTCTCGCCCAACAAGACAGCCGTGGTGCTAGGGTACGAAGGCTGGGCCTATTGCGCGCGCACGCCCGACAAAGAAGTGTTCCTGGCATATTTCGAGAAGGGCTGTCCTCGCAGTCAGATCCGCGGCACGAGGCTATCCAGCCTGTATCGCGCGCAATGGTTCGATCCGCGGAACGGAACCTGGCTGGACGTCGGGAACGGAAGCGTCCGGTCCAGCATCATTGGCATCGTCCGGCTACCCGATTTCCCGGCGGACATCGACTGGGGTCTGCGTCTGACCTATGCAGGTCCGGCGCCCTCGGAACAGCGGCGTTCCGGTTCCGCGAACTGAGTCCTATGGAGTGAGGTGACTAAGTGGGTAACGACAAGCAAGTTTGCTTAGCTGTTGGCGGCGACCATGCCGGATTCCCGTTGAAGGGTCCGCTCATCGAATTCCTGCGCAACCAGGGTTACTCGGTCGACGACTGCGGATCCTACGATCCCAATCCGGTCGATTTTCCGGATATCACGCGGGCCGTTTGCGAACGCGTGCGGGACGGACGCGCCGGGCGAGGCATTTTGGTTTGCGGAACCGGCGTGGGCGCGTGTATCGCCGCGAACAAAGTGCCAGGCATCCGAGCGGCAGTCTGCCACGACATCTATTCGGCCCACCAATCGGTGGAGCACGACGATGTAAACGTAGTAGCGATCGGAGCTCAAGTAGTTGGCGCGAAAGTGGCGGAAGATTGCCTGCTCGCGTTTCTTTCCGCAAGTTTCAGCACCGCTGAGGAGTTCCGCAACCGCGTGGCAAAGATCGGAGCGTTGGAGCGTCTGGCAGCCGCGGAGCTTACGGCGCAGCGCTAGCCCGAGTTCGTCACTAGAAAGCGGAGCCGCATGAAACCACCTGATTCACGCCCGCGGCAACCTTGGGGGATACTCATTCTCCTGATCACCGCCATGAGCATAAGCTTTTTCGACCGGGGCAACCTTGCCGTGGCGGCTCCCGTGCTAGTGCCCCATTTCGGTCTTTCACCCTGGGCCTTCGGCCTGCTTGTCTCGGCATTCTTCTGGACCTACGCGGCCTGTCAGATCCTATCCGGCTGGCTGGTGGATCGCATGGAAGTACGTTGGGTGTATGCCGTCGGCTTCCTGATTTTTTCGCTGGCGACGCTAACGACCGCTGCGGTTACGGCATTCTCGGGGCTGCTTTGCATGCAGTTTTTTCTGGGCATCGGAGAGTCGGTGACCTACCCGGCCACTTCCCGCGTTCTGGCCGCGGTTTTCCCCGAAAATCGCCGCGGCCTGGCAAATTCCCTGGTCGACGTGGGCGCCAAATTAGGTCCGGCGATCGGAACCATGTGCGGCGCCTTGCTGGTTGCAAAACTCGGCTGGCGCGGTCTCTTTCTGATCACCGGGTCGGTTGCGCTGATATGGCTGGGGCCATGGCTCCGGTGGGCGCCCCGCAACCTGAGCGCTACTGGAATCAAGCAGGCAGCCGCCAGCCCGGGTTGGCGGCAGTTGCTGCGGCGAAGAGCGGTCTGGGGAACGTGCGGCGGCTTGTGCGGCGCCAACTTTGCGTGGTATTTCCTGTTGGGCTGGCTCCCGTCTTACCTGGTTCGGGAACGGCATTTCTCGCTCCATTCGGTCGCTCTGGTGGGCGCGGCGCCCTATGTCTTAATGGCGCTTTCCTCGGTCAGCGGAGGTGTTCTTGCCGACCGTTGGATTTCTCGCGGGGCGTCGGCTGTCCGGGTGCGCAGAGGTTTCCTGGTCACCGGATTGGTCCTGACCGCATTCCTTCTGCCCTCGGTCCTGTTGCCTCGCATCGAATACGCGGTTGCCGGCTTGTTCCTTTCCTGCAGCGCCTTGGGCTTTTACGCATCCAACGTCTTTTCGTTGACGCAGACGTTGGCCGGCCCGCAAGCCGCCGGGCGTTGGACCGGCCTGCAGAACGCGTGCGGCAACCTGGCCGGCATCCTGAGTCCGATCCTCACCGGATGGATTGTCAACAAGACGGGAGCGTACGCCCTTGCTTTCGTTGCCGCCGGCTTAGCGTGCCTGCTGGGCGCATCGAGCTTCCGGTTCCTGGTCTCCGATCCTACCGACAAGCTGGACCCACGGGCACAGAAGACGCTTGGCTGACTACATGGGGCGCCAGGCTGACTGGTGAGGTGATGCCCGGCGGCGGATGGGGAGTTGTGCCCAGCGGCGCCGGGTTCTATGCTGGCGAAGGGGACCGCTCATGAGAGAAACCAACCGCCGCCGTTTTCTGGGAGCAGCCATGGCAACGGCGGCGTCCTACAGCCGCATCCAGGGCGCCAGCGATCGCATTCGGTTCGGCGCTATCGGCGCCGGAGAACGAGGCCAGTATCTGCTGAGCAATGTGGCGAGCCTGGAGAACCACGAACTTGTTGCCGTGTGCGACGTGTACGAACCGCACCGGCTGAGGGCCAAGAGCCGCTTCGCTGCCGATGCCCGAGATTATGAGGACCACCGGGAGTTGCTCGACCGCAAGGACGTGGACGCGGTAATCATCGCCACCCCCGACCATTGGCACGTGCCCATAACCATCGATGCGGTGCGCGCGGGCAAGGACGTCTATTGCGAGAAGCCCATCACCCATACGCTGGCCGAAGGGGAACCGCTGATCGCCGCGGTGCGCGAATCGAAGCGTATCGTGCAGACGGGAACGCAACAGCGCAGTTGGGAACACTTCATCCATGCCAAGGACGTGGTGGCCAGCGGCACGCTCGGCCAGGTTACTTTCATCCATACCTACTGGTATCAGAACCATATCGCCAACCAGACGGCGGGGCCGGCCGTGGATCTCTCCAAGCTGAACTGGAAGCGGTTCCTGGGATCGGCGCCGGACCGGCCGTTCGATGCCGATCAGTACGCGCATTGGCGCTGGTACTGGGATTTCGGCGGTGGCGCCATGACCGATCTGTTCGTGCACTGGGTCGATGTGGCGCAGTGGTACATGGGCGAGGACATGCCGGCGCGCGCCACCGCGACAGGGGTAAAAGCGCTTCTGCAACAGCGGCAAACGCCCGATACCATGAGCGCCGCGCTTTCCTATCCCAAGGCGCTGGTGGAGTTCGACAGTGCGCTGCTGGGGTATCTGGAAGGGGGCGGGCTGATGATCCGCGGCACGAAGGCGGCCATGCGGCTGCACCGCAGCGGCTTTGAGGTGTACGCGGAAGTGCCGCGCTACACAGAGGCGTTTACCACGCCGCCTCCGATATTGAAAGAGGTCTCGCCGAGGGATGGCGGGCTGGACCACATGAAAAACTTCGTCGAGTGCGTCCGGTCTCGCAACACGCCCACGGCTCCGGTGGAGGTGGGCGTAGCCGCGGCGCGCGCGGGACATGTGGCCAACCTGGCGATGCGCGGCAACGGCGTGTGGATGCCGGAGGCGCACGCATAGCCGCCTTCACACCTTGTACGGTCAGGGCGCATATTTGCGGTTGTGCATTGCCACGAGACCAGCCAGGTGCATGGCATGGACCACGGAAAACGATGGTCTGCCCCACCCGACGGCCTGTTATGAAACCGAACACCTCCATCTCGAATTCGGACAAAATTTCGGCACGAGCCGCTCCAAGAGGCCTTACGCACCGTGTTTTGTTGCACTTGCCACTGGAAGTGCAGTTGCCCCAAACTAGCCTTCGCAGGTCACTCTACTACTATGGCGGCACGGTTGAACCACACTCGTTTTCGAACCTTCGGTTGTTTCGTTGGGGCATGGCTTGCGGTAGCGCCGGCCGCGTTTGCCCAACCGGCGGCGGCGCCGTCGGAAGTCCAAATCGCTACGCCGCCCCCGCTTCCCCTCATCGGCCCGCTGCTGCGGCCGTTCCATTTTGAAAGGCGGCAGGTCTCGGCGGCGCGTCTCACCAATTCCTATCGGCTCGATTCTCTCATCCGCAGCGGCAATCTGTACCTCACCGCGCAAGACGTCATCGCCCTCACGCTCGAAAACAACCTGGACATCGCGGTGCAGCGCTATGGACCCTACATGGCGCGGGAAGCGCTGCGGCGCGCCGAAGGCGGCGGCTTGCTGCGCCAGGATGTCGTCACACCCATCGCTCCCGGCCCGGTGAGCGTCAGCCCGATCGGCGTCAGCGGCAATACCTCCGGCCTGGCTTCGGGCACGGGCTTGGCCGCGGCGGCCTTCCTCACCGGGTACGGGCCCAACCCGCCGAGTTTCGATCCCAACATCAGCGTGTACATCCAACTCGGCCACACCACCATTCCTGAAACCAACCTGACTTACTATGGAACTACCGCGCTGGTAAATGACTACCGCTATTACCAGGTATCTTACAACCAACAGTTTGTTGCCGGAACTTCCATTCAAGGCACTTACTGGACGCAGCACAGCAATGTCAATAGCCCCAACAACACGTTGAACCCGAACATCACCGGCGATATCGATTTCAACGTGACGCAGTCGCTGCTACAGGGTTTCAGCCACGCCGTCAACAACCGCAATATCCGGGTTGCCAAGAACAATATCAAAGTTACCAACCTGAATTTGAAGCTTCAGTTGATTACCACGGTTTCCGCGGTGCTGAACCTGTATTGGGACCTGGTGGCTTTCCACGACGACGTGCGCATCAAGGAACAAGCTTTGGCCACCGCCCAGAAACTACTCGACGACAACAAGGAAAAGGTCGCCGCGGGCGCGCTGCCGGCAGTAGAAGTGACGCGCGCGGCAGCCCAGGTTTCCGCCAGCCAGGAAGCTCTGCTGATCTCTCAGACCAACCTGGCGCAGCAGGAAACCGTGCTCAAGAACGCGCTTACCCGCACGGGCGTGGAAAATGCCGGCTTCGACGCCATCCACGTGGTCGCGCTCGACCATATCCAGGTCCCCGCGGCCGAAGAGGTGCAGCCGGTGCAGGACCTGATCCAGACGGCTTTGCAGAATCGGCCCGAACTGGAGCAGACCCGCATCAGTCTCGAAAGTAGCAAAATTAACCTGCAGGGCACCAAGAACAGCCTTTTGCCCAGCCTCAGCGCGTATGTCGATGTCAACAACCAGGGCTTGGCCGGCGCCTTGAATCCGCAGTACAACAACTGCTGCGGGCCGGCGGGATCGATCTTCATCGGCGGGATCGGCGCCATGCTCGCGCAGGAATTCCAGCGCAATTTTCCCAACTATTCGGCCGGTTTTGCGTTCACCATCCCGCTGCGAAATCGCGGCGCGCAGGCCGATTTCGCCATGGACCAGTTGAAGCTGCGCCAGCAGGAACTGCAGTTGCAGCGAACCGTCAACCAGATCCGCGTGGAAGTGAAGAATGCCGTGGTGGGACTGCAGCAGGCGCGGCTTCGCTACGAAACCGCTGTGGATACGCGCAAACTGGCCGAGCAGAGCCTGGATTCCGAGCAGAAGCGGTTTGAATACGGCGCCACCGGGTCCGATGTGACCACCGTGATTCTGGCGCAACAGGAACTGGCCAACGACCAAGCCGCGGAAGTGCAGGCGCTGGCCGCATATTCCCATGCCAGAATCGATCTCGATGTCGCGCTCGGCCGCACCCTGGATGTGAACCACATCAAGATCGACGAAGCCTATTCCGGGCACGTGGAGAGGCAATCGGTGCTGCCCAGCAGCCTTCCGGGAGCGGGGAGGTAAGCGATGCGGAAGAGTTGCTCACAACGTGGCGCGGGCACTCGTGCCTGCCGTGTCGAGACTCATCTCGACACGGTTTTTGGCTGGAGCAGCGTATTGGCTGGGTTGATGGGCTGTGTCCGCGAAGCGTGCACCCCGATGAGTCGGGGCGCGGCAGGCAGGAGTGCCCGCGCCACATTTATTGCTTGTCTCTGCGCCGCGTCCCTCACCGCCCAGCAAATGCCTCTGGTCGAGAAGCCGCAGGCGCCGATCGGCTATCGTTCCTACCTGGGAACGGCCGTCCCGCCCGTCAATCCGGGTAATTCGCCCCGGATCTACCGGCTGATCCATGCCGGCTCTCTCTACCTGACGGTTCAGGATGCCATTGCGTTGGCTATCGAGAACAATCTCAACCTGGAAATTCAGCGCTACAACATTCCCAGCGCCGATTGGCAGGTGCAGCGCATGCAGGCGGGCGGAACGCCGCGCGGCGTCTCGGGCGGCGCCTCCTCGGTGAACCCGAGCGATCCCGGCGTGGGCGTGCTTGGTTCCACTACGTCGGGTGGAATCAGTACCGGCAGCGGCAGCGGGGGATCGGTGGGAGGCAATAGTTCGGGCGGCGCCAGCATCCAGCAGATTGGCAGCACGGTGGTGAACTTCGACCCTTCTTTGACGAACACTACGGGCTTTCTCCACTCCACAACGCCGGTTGTCAATCAGGCCTTGGCGCAGGTCTCGGCACTGGTCGACCTGGAACATATCTATAACACTCAACTGCAGCAGGCGTTTGAAACGGGCGGCGCAGTCCAATATCGCGATTACGAATACTATCAGAAGGAAGATTCGCCCGGCGACCTGGTCAATCCGGTCACCGCGCCGTACATGCGGCTGCTGTTTTACCAGCCGCTGTTTCAGGGCGCCGGCCGGGCCTTCAACCTGCACAACATTCGCATCGCCGAGAAAGGCAGGCTGGCGGCGCGCGAGGCGTTTCGGGCGGAACTGCTGAATATGGTGGCGAACGTACTGAACGCCTACTGGGACGTGGTGACGGCCGATTCCGAGCTCGGCGCGCGTGAGCGCTCGGCCGGCGCGACCCGGAAATTCTACGAGGACACGCAAAAGGAGATCGCGGCCGGGGCGCTGCCGCGGGTGGAAGAGCGCCGCGCCGCGGCCGAAGCCGCCAGCCGCCGGCAGGACCTGATATTGGCGCGCATCGCCGTCCAGCAGCGGGAAAGCGCGCTCAAGCAATTGCTGGTGCGGCGCGTAGACCCCGCTATCGAATCCGCATCCATCGTTCCTTTGGACCATATCGTGGTTCCCGATCGGGACGATTTGCCGGGTCTGTCGAAGCTGGTTGCCGGCGCCATGGAAGACCGGCCCGACGTGGTACTGGCCAAAATCAACGACGAAAACGCGGCCATCAACACCATCGGCACGGTGAACGGCCTATTGCCCACGATGCTTGCGTTTGGCTATTTCATGAACCGCGCTGTTGCCGGAACGGTTCTGAACCCAAGCCGCGTACCCGAGTCCTTTTCCGGCGGATTCGGAACCGCGCTGGGGCAAATTGCCCGCCGCGATTTTCCCACCGAAGCCGCCGGCCTGCAAGTTAACAGTTTGCCCATTCATAACCGCGTGGCGCAGGGCGATTACGCTTTCGAGCAATTGCAGTTGCAGCAATCGCAGCTCACCGGGCAAATCGCCAACAACGACATTGCGGTGAGCATTTCGAACCAGATGACCGCGCTGCGGCAGGCTCGGGCCCGCTACAACACGGCCGTGAATACGCGTAAACTGCAGGAACAGCTCCTCGCCTACGAGCACGAGAAGTTCACCTTCGGCGCCTCCACGTTCAACAACCTGATCGTCGATCAGCGTGCG
The DNA here is from genome assembly GCA_049511335.1 of Bryobacteraceae bacterium. Classification (GTDB taxonomy): domain Bacteria; phylum Acidobacteriota; class Terriglobia; order Bryobacterales; family Bryobacteraceae; genus JBEKYD01. The sequence continues at coordinate 8,335 of JBEKYD010000293.1, forward strand.
CTGGCCGCCGCCGAAATCGTCGAAGTCACCGCTTTGGCCGATTACGCCCACGCGCGCGTTTCGCTCGACCAGGTGCTGGGTCAAACCCTCCAAAACAACGGCGTGACGCTCGAGGAGGGCCTCAACGGCCAGGTAGTTCGCCAATCGCAGCTCCCGGATGTGATCGCCCCGGCCAGGAAGTAAGGCGGGCATTGGACTGCATCTGTGGCATTAGGCTTGACAGCCCGCACCACGTCGCCTCAAGTTCCTGCATCCTCCGCCGGCCGCCCTGCGTAATAGTCTGATAGAGCAGGCAAAACAATGCCGACGTGGATCATTCTCATGCTGCTGGCCGCGGGCGCGGTGAAGCCGCCGGACCTCGACCGCATCATGCACGAGGTGGCCGAAAATCAGGCCAAAAGCCAGGACCTCCGCCGCAATTTCATTTACACCCAAAAGCAACTGCTGCGCCTGATTCGCACCAACGGCAAGCTGGCTCGCGAAGAGCGCCGCGAATACACCATCCTGCCCAAGGAGCGCCGCAGCGAACGGGTGCTGGCGCACTTCGAGGGCCGCTACGCTGCCGGCAAGGGCTTCGTGGCATACGATAAGCCCGGGTACCAATACAAGAACATGGATATCGACGGAGCGGTGATCGATGGTCTCGCGCAGGATCTGATGAACAACAAGGATTCGAACGACGGCATCGGGGCGGACCTGTTCCCGCTCACCTACCATCAGCAGTTGAAGTACGATTTCCGTTTTGTGGCCGCGCAAATTTATCGTGGGCGCACCGTATACCGGGTGACATTCACGCCCAAGAAAGGCGTGGAGGATAGCAACTGGAAGGGGGAGGCGCTGATCGACGCCGAAGAGTTTCAACCTGCGGTGGTGACCACTTCGCTGGCGTGGAAAATGCCGATGGCGGTGCAGATTTTGCTTGGCACCAACATCCGCGGCCTGGGATTTTCGGTCTCGTACCAGAGGTTCGCCGATAAGGTTTGGTTCCCGGTAAGCTACGGCGGCGAATTCGAAGTGCGCGGATTATTTCTGTACCGCCGCACCATCACCATGGCGCTGACCAACAGCAACTTCCAGCGTACAGACGTGTCCAGCGACGTGGCCTATGAGAAGGAAGCCAAGGAAGCCAAGGAAGCCAAGTGACCGCGATCGTGCCTTTAGAAACTGTCGGCATGGATTTCAACCGCTTGGTGAAGGAGCATCAGGCCATGGTGTACAGCGTGGCCTGGCATTTCCTCCGCGACCGGCCGCTGGCCGAGGAAGTGGCGCAGGACGTTTTTCTGAGCCTGCATCGCAACCTGGCGACGATCGAAT
>JBEKYD010000294.1:0-9624 GCA_049511335.1 Bryobacteraceae bacterium
AGTCACTATGAGAAAATCCTATGGGTTCCGAACCTTCCGAGTCACCGAACTGGCGCTCTATCATTCACTTGGCAAACTGCCCGAGCCGGAACTCACCCACAGATTCTTCTGACGAATCATTTGAAGAAGGCGCTCGCCGTTCAGCCGTCAGCGGCTGCCGTCCGCAAACGCCTCGATCAGCTTGAGGCCGAGCTTGCCTCGCAGCAGCAAGCCAATGACGGTGCCGCTCCTGAGCCCGAACCACCTCGGACAGACGGAGCGCAGCCAGGTGGAGGTGGCCGGTCTTCCGCCAGGCCATTGCACCTCATGTGGCAACAACCCTTTCGGGATGAGAAAGATGTCGTCTCCGAGTTTCTCGGTATCGTCGACAAGCTGATCGAGAGGTCAGGAGGTCTACCGGAATCCCTGGACAGCCGAATTAAGAGGCTAAACGCTGCCAAGAGCTTCTACGAGCGTGCCATGCAGCAAAAGGACCCGCGCACAAGCGAGTTCATTGCACCTGCCGTGAATGGCGCGGAGTCCCTCAGGCGTCCAAGAATGGACAAGACCCAGGATTACGTTGATCGGGCATGCCGCGAGATGTTTGATTTTTGCCGACGCCGCTCGCGCGTGGATTTAGGGCAACGAGCCTATAAGATTGCCAACGAATTTCGGCCTCCAGCAAGCAAAGAACTCCTCGATTCCAACAAGACGTTTGCGTCATCCCCCAAAAAGCCTCCCGCTCCTCCTCCCGCTCCTCCTCCCCCAGCACCGCCAACTGTATCCGGTGAAAGGTTACCGTCCGATGAGAGATTGCTTTGGGCCACAGCGCGAATTTCGGGAATTCGCACGGTTCAGAAGTACATCCAAGAAAACCAAGCCATCGAGGAGTTAATGAAGATTCTGACCCAAATGAATCCTCAAGAGAGCCCCGTGGTCGTGGATTTGATCCAGCAGTTCTCACAAACTGTCGCCGCGTTTTCCAATACTCCCTCTGAGGTTCGAGACAGCCGGCGATTCTTGTACGACAGCGCGAACGGCATCGCCAAGCGGTTTGACAAGCTGTTCACCGGTGCTATGCCGCAGCGCCTCGCGGATATGCTCACTCCCTATCATCAAGCTGTTGAGCAGGTCCTGGGCGATCTTTCCAAGCAAGCCAGCATTATCCCGACGTTGCAAGCGAGCATAGATAACCCTTTCATCAGCTTGGATGCAGAACGCTCCACGATCATGCTGCGCATAAAGAACTCGTCTGATCGGCCTGTCACCGATATACTAGCGAACCTTCTGGTAGAGACTTCCCCAGTGTCCGTGATCGGAAGTCGTGAATGCAGCATTGCGAAGCTCGAGGCGCAGCATAGCCAGTTCTTCAACTTTCAGGTTCAGCGCAACCACTTAAGCGCCGCTGGCGGCGGTGTCACAGAAGCGGGCTTCAGCATCTCCCTCAAGGCTTCGGCGGAGGGTTTTGAAGACATCGATCTCGGAATAAAGAAGCAAGTCATTAAGGTAGTTCGGAGTTTCTCCGACGCCATTGGCAAGGATCAGATTCCAAAGAGATTTCTCATCGGCAAGGCTCTGGACTCCAAAACGAGCGAACTATTTCAGGGCCGCGATGATGATATAAAGAAAATCAGTGGCAGTCTGGAAGAAGGTGCCCAGAGTGAACGCTATTTCCTCGACGGTATACGTCGCGTCGGAAAGACTTCCATCCTCAAGATGTTGCCCTCTTTCCTGCCGGCCAAAATCATCCCCGTATACTTCAACTTCGAAGACACCGCACTGGGCCAACGCGGCCCTCTGGAGTCCTGGAAGATCCTTCAAGACTTTTGCTTCAAGTTGAATGATAGTTTGCCGGCTGCTTCTCTTCCCGCCGTGCCGGATTCCGCCACCTTCCAATCTGATCCTGGGCGAACCTTCCGGTCCTACCTAGATTCCGTGAAAACGGCTGTCCCAGGTCGCGTACCATTGTTCATGTTTGACGAGTTTCCGGATCTGCTCGTCGCAGTGGCTCGAAGCGGTGCCGGGCAGGATCGTGAGACGCTCGTTCTGGACCAACTGCGAGGCTTGCTAGATAGCGGCGACCTTAATGCAATCTTTACGGGGTCGATGAGGTTCGATAGTCTTTCGGATGTGCTAGCACATCGAATTTTGGGTTCATTGACTCCACTGCGTGTCTCCTTCCTCAAGAAAGAGAGTGTAGGACAGGTTCTGCGTGCCGGGATGGCCGACTGGATCACGCTTCCGCCGGAGACAATTGACAGCGTATTCGACCAAAGCGGTGGCTATCCTTGGTTCGTGCAGATCTACGGCGCATTTCTCGTGGACCTTATGAACATTGAGCGGCGCGCGATTGCCACTCCGGGCGATGTCGCGATTGTGACGCGCGAACAAATCCTGCCCATTGCCTCCCACTTTGAGTATTGGTGGCCCAGCCAGCTTGGCTCGTCTGAAGAACGCTTCATTGAACGCCTGTTTCGAGAATATCCGGATACGGAATCCGTTCCTCGTGACCACTTCTTTGAAAACATTAATTTCCGCGAGCAGGGCGAATTCAAGCGTGCGTTTGAAAACCTCCGGGCTTGCGAGGTCCTCGATTCCGACAAGGCCGACGTACTGAGAATTCGCGGTGCTGCCCTCAGGCAATGGCTGAAAACCAGGACCTTTGATGGGCGACTACGTATCGAGCGCTCACAGTCGAGCAAGAAGGAGGCTCTGTCCCAAGTCGGAATCTTCATTGATCATGAGAACTTGATCAAGGCTCTTGAAAACGTGGCAAAGGCCCACGGATTACAAGTGCCTTTCGGTCAGGAGAAAGTAGCTTGGCTTTCGAGCATTCTGAAACATATGGTGGACGAGGCTACAAGACGCGTGGGTAACCCGACCTGTCGAGTGGCCGTGGCCTTTTGGGATCGAACTAACGAAAGCCGACTACAGACCGCCTATCATCATCACGACTTTCAATTGAAGCAGCCCGAGGAGATCAAGATGGAAAATGCGGTAGATTTCAAGTTGGTGACAGAGGTGCACAGGGCGCAACAGCAGGCGACGAAGGAGGGCGAGCGGCTTGAGCAGGTGATTATCGTTTCCGGCGACGGCGATTATGCGCACCTTGCCCGCGCCTTAAAAAACGAGGGTGTTAACATTCAGATCTGGGCGGGCAGCAAATCTGTCAATTCCGGCTACCGCGAGATCATAGGCCGTGAGAATGTCCTTCTGCTGGATGATGTCTGCGGGCTGTAGAAATCACGAGATAGCTCACAGTCTAGAGGCTTGTTATGGAGGATAGCGAAAAACACAACGAATTGCGTCGCGAACTGGTTTCGCGGTGGCGGGAGTTTTTTGTTGCGCTTCTAGATCCTTGGACCATTATCTTACTGGTTTCAACGGTGGCGTTTGTGGCTATGGCTGCTGCGCAGAAGAATTCGATGCTAACTGCAATTCTCTCCAGCGCAGGATCGGTATGCGCGGGACTGTTTAGCGCGATCATAACCAAGAAATGGCAAGAGAGGATTGAGACGGAACTACTTGAGGCTCGAGCGCGGTCAGCGATTCGTAACCTAAAACTATTACTCGGCACCGTCGTGGCGTTGGAGCGGCGGGTGAACGCGTACTTGGAGAATATTTCTACATCCGATTGTCCGCAAAGCCTGGTGGAAACCTATTTAGAAGAGATCGTGGAAAAGTGCAATACTCTCCATGAAGAGACAATCAATGCCATCGAAAACTGGACGGACATCATTCCAGAAGCCAATGTAACCACTCAGATTGGAAAGATCGGGGCATTGCAGGCGCAGATCGCTGACCTTGCTGGTGAGGCCAACCGGCTAAGGAGTGAGTTAGGAACGTGGGACAGACGGAGCATTTCCGGATTTCGCTGCCGGCGCTTGGGCGTCCGAGCGCCCGCAACGGCTTCACGAGCGTCTACAATGGAAATCGAGGATACATACGGTGCCACGCCAGTTCGATGTCGTCATTGAGCGCGATGCGGAAGGCTATTACGTCGCTTCCGTTCCACAAATCCCTGCTTGCCATACGCAAGCGCGGTCCCTCGACGAGGTGACGGAGCGCATTCGCGAAGCCATAAAACTGTGTCTGGAAGTCGAGGGCGCGCCGGAACATGATCTGGAATTCGTTGGCATCCAGCGCGTTACGATCGCGGCATGAGCCGGGCTCCCGGCATCACAGGCCCCGACCTCATTGCCGCCCTCGGTAAAGGCGGCTTCTTGGTTCTTCGCGTCAAAGGCAGCCATCACTTTCTGCGCCACGCAGACGGCCGAAGCACTGTTGTGCCCGCGCACTCGGGTGAGACCATCGGTCCAGGACTGCTTCACAAAGTCCTCCGAGATTGCCAGTTGACCACCGGCGAACTCGGGGAACTGCTGCAAGAGCGATAGGCCCCGATAGGCGCGCTAGATTCCTGGAATCCATCCGGGCGCCAAGTCGGCACGCTGGGAGTGGCCCTGCAAACGGCGCTCTGGGGATCGGTCCCCTCCCAGAAGAGTCGGGAACGGGCGTGCGACCTGCCCCATGGAAGAGCACGGCGGAGAAACGGAGAAACGACGGACAGTGGCCGTTGCACCGGAGTAAACCGCCCGATAGCCTCTTCAAAATCGATTGGCGCAACGGTTGCTATTCCAGGCGCCCTGGGTTGGTTACCCGCTTTCGGCAGTTTATTGGCGCGCCGCGGAGCGCCGATTGGCAATCGGCGGCAGCGTGGCACCTGCCCCACTGAGCAGCGGAGCAGCAGCCAAAGGCGCGGGCTGTCTTCGCGTTCGCGGGGAGCGCCACAGGCCGTGCGAGACCAGTGCCGGGACGAGTCCCGGCGTGGCAGACTGAGAGTCCGCTCCACGAAGAAGTCGTCGCGGCGGCTGGGAGCGGGCCGCTGAAAGGCGGCTGCAGGCAATATTGGCTGCCCCACAGCCACCCAGGCAGGCGCCATGGGGAAGGAGCGGGTCAGCCTCTGTCCCCGTCTCCTTTAAACCGTTCCCTAAGGCAGGCCATGGTTTTTGGTGGGCTGCCATGCTTTCGGTAACACATGGCCGCTTGACAGACGACAGAAACCGATCGTCTGTCCCACCTTCCTACTGCCCCCGTGTCACCCGTTCCAGCCCGCCAATCACGGTTCTCCCGGGCCGCCCCTCGATTCCGAAGGGTGTACGATAGGCAGCGTGGGCGTGGAAAACCTCAATCCTCACGAGGAACTTCTTAAACTCGATCGACAGATCCAGGCGGCCACGGATCTTGCCGCGCTGAAACCGCTCTACTTCCGCCTCAACGAAATCATGCAGGCGTACCCCGGCGATTTCGACGTCCAATTCACCGGAAACGATGTCAAGCAGCACCTCATGACGCGCGGCAGGCTGCTGAAAATGCAGGAAACCGCCCCGCCCCCGCCTCCGTCCGCGATGCCGGTTATGCCGCCTCCGCCCTTGCCAACCGATTGGCCGGATGCGGCGCCTCCGCCGGGGGCGCCACCCGAGCCGCCCGTCTTGCCCGTAGCACCGCAAACCGCGCCGCCTGTGCCGCTACCGTTCCCTTTGTTCGACGCCGCGCCGCCCGGCGAGGCCCCGCCCGCGTTCGCCGTGTCCCCCGTGTATCCGCCCCAGCCGCCTGCGCGCCCTCCGGCTCCCCCTCCGCCGCCGCGCCCCGTATTCCGCCGCAACCCCGCGGCGGCGATCGTATCGATAGCCGGTCTGCTGGTTCTGCTGGTGCTCGGCTTTTGGTGGGGACGCAAGATCGGCACGCGCCCCGCGAGCCCATCGGCTAATGTCGTCGAGGTCGCCATCTCGACCATCCCTACAGGCGCGTCCGTCAAGGTCGCCGGCGGCAATAACCCGGTGGCCTGCACATCCAACTGCAAGCTCGCGCTCGCGCCGGGCACCTACCAGGTCTCCGCCTCTCTGGACGGCTTCGAGACCGCCATCGGCGCGGTCACCGTCTCCGGCCATCGGCCCGCGGAGCTCAGCTTGACGCTCCAGCCGCAGGTGCCCTCGGTTCGCCTGCTGACCGATCTCGCGCAGGGCAAAGTCGTGCTGGACGATCGGCTGCCCGTCGATCTCGAAGAAGGCCAGTTTGTTCTCGATAAGGTGGCGTCCGGCACTCACACCGTCACGGTCACCGGCCCGAATGAGAGCGCCTCGTTCTCGTTTGAGATCGCCGATGCGCGCCTGCCCGTCGTCTCCGGCCCCATAAGCGCACGCAACATGCTCGCGGTGGTGGTGGCCAGCCGGGGAAAGCAGGCGCGCCTGGTGACCAACGCGGGCCCCTGGAAGCTGGCCGTCAACGGCCAGCCACAAAGCGACGCCAGTCCGGCCGGCACGGACCTCACCGCTTTTCAGCCGGGCATCAATGAGATCGTACTGGGCGAGGGCCGCGACCAGCGCAACATGAGCGAAGCCTTCGGCGCCGCTCCCATGCTGACCGCCTTCCTGAAAACGGACGTCGATGCCGGAACCGTGATCGTCTCGACCGGCCAGGACGAGGTCCGCGTCTACCTCAACGACAAGGAATACCGCCGCCGCACCGAGCGCGGCCAGTTGCGCGTCCAGGCTCTAGGAAAGGTCACCGTGCGGGTGGCCAAAACCGGCTTCGAGGATGCGCCCCCGCAAACCGTCGAGGTGAAAAAAGGCGCGGAAGTGCGCCTCCAGTTCGACCTGAAACCGCTGCCCAAGTTCGGCTCGCTCGCAATCCAGGGCGCCATGCCCGGCACCGAAGTTTTCATCGACCAGAGAAACCGGGGCGCGGCCGCGCCGGACGGATCGGTCACCATCGGCGAGGTTCAACCCGGCGACCACGCCATCGAGCTCCGCCGCGAACAGTACGCGCCCAAACGACTGCAGCGGTCCTTCCGTGCCGGCCAAGCGGTGGTGCTGGCCGGCGCCGACGTAGCCCTGGCCGCCGCCACTGGCGTCGTCCACTTCATCCGGACCCCTGCCTCCGCGACCGTCACCTACCGCCGCGGCGACGAAACCGAGGCGCACGAAGCGCGCGGAAACCAGATCGAGCTGCCGCCCGGCAGCTACTTATTTGCGGCCGCCGCGCCGGGATTCGCCGACGTGTCCATCCGGGTTCCACTGGCCGCCGGCGAGAGTCACGACGTGACGTTCACCCTCGCTCCGCGGCCCACGCCTCCGCCCATTGCAGTGAGGGGAATGGCGGATTTCGCGGAGCCGCAGAGTTGGAAGAAGGAAGGCGACGATTGGGTCCACACCGGCGGCGGATTCGTGCCGTATAAGCTGCCGCCCAAGGGCATCTTCACTTTCACCGTGGAACGGCTCAAAGGCGGCGCCTTCCGCGCCGGCCAGATCCGCTGGTGCGTCCAGTATCTCGACCCTAAAAACTACTTGCTCTTCGAGATGGATCGGAAGAATTTCTGGGCCGGTGTGATCGAAAAAGGTAAGCGCTACGAGCGCGTGAAGACGCCCGAAAACCTCGGCAATCAGAAAGCGTTTACCATTCAGGTCGAGGTAGCGCCCGATCGCCTGACGCAAAGAGTGCGCGCCGGCAACGACTGGAAGGTGCTCGATACCTTTTCCGAGCCGGGCCGCGATTTCACTCAGGGGAAATTCGGATTCCTGATCCAAGGAAACGACGAAATCGCCATTTCCGATTTCAAGTTCGTGCCCAAGTAAGCGGGACAGGTCTCCTGGCCGGGTCTCCTGGCAGTCACTGGAACGAGGAGGCCGATGGATCGCTGTGCCGCAGCACCTGCATCTGCTCCCTGCCTGCGGAGTTTTCTGGTGGGGCGGACCATCGTTTTCCGTGGTCTGCCATACACCCGGCACTCGACCGGCTCCGCCGATCCTCGCCTTTCGCCGGAACCCTACTGGGACGGCCCTCCTGGCCCGTGAGAGCCAGGCGGCCCAGCCGCCCTGTGGGGCGGGCCGCCAGGTCCGCGGCCGGTGATTTTCCACTCGGCCCGTCGTACCCCCGAACTTTCGCTCGAATTTTCCCTAAACCTCGAAGTGGATTCCGCCGATATAGTACGTGGAGTGTGTATGACTGAATTCGTCCTCGCCCGTCCGCAAGCACCATGGGCGCTCCGCCTCGTGCCCCCCTTTCCCACCGTCGCCCAACGTCTGCTGGCAATCGTCGATAAAGAAAACGTCACCGCTCGTGAACTCGGCGATCTGGTCAAAATGGACCCTTCCTTCGCGGCGGAGTTGCTACGCTTTGCCAACTCCGCGCTCTTTAGTCTCAGCCGCGAGGTGAAAAGCCTCGGTCACGCCGTCCTGATGGTCGGCACCGACCGGGTCAAAACCATGGCGACAATGGTGGTGTTAAACCGCATGGTCCGTGCCTCGGTGCGCATCGCGGCGTTGCGCAAAGTCTGGGTCCACAGCTTGATCACCGCCATCGTCGCCGAAGAAGCGGCCCGCACTGTGAAGTTCGATTGCGACGCCGCTTATACCACCGGCCTGCTTCATAATTTAGGCACGCTGGGGATGATGTCGGCATATCCCGAAGAATACTCCCGCATGTTGGAGGTTTCCGACGACTTCGGCTTCGACCTGCTCGAGACCGAACGGGACCTGTTCGAGATCGACCACTGCGCCGCCGGCGCTTACCTGGCTCAGGATTGGGACTTCCCGGACGAATTCGCCGCCGCCATAGCCACCCATCATGACGAGCCAGTTCCCGGCGAAATCAGCCTGTATAATCTCATCAAGGTGAGTTGGCGCCTGGCCGACGCGCTCGGCTTTGCCGCCTTCTCTCCGCATAAGCTTTGGACTTGGGAGGAACTTATCGCATTCCTCCCCAACGCCGAATCGTCATGGCTGGGCGAGTCTGCCGAAGCCGCCAAAGCCGTGCTCAACCACCGCCTGGCCAACGCGCTGAACTGATGTCGGCCGGCCTATGACGCTCAGGTTCTCCCGGGCGCTTCTTCGCCCGGCTTTGAATATGTAAACTCCAGGGCCCAGTGGCCTGGGCTCGCAATTGTGCCTGTATGGCGTCCGTGGCGCCATCATGGGAGGGGAGGAGATAGCGCGGTAACCATACCGCTAACGGGTCGTCTCAGTCCAGATGGCACGCTGGATCTCCGGATTTCGATTTGCCCGTTTCCACCCTCGCAACTAGCTGATACTGAATCATTTGCTCTACCATTGGGTTCGTTTCGTAATTTCGCTTTTGCCAAATCCCTCGGCCCTGAGGATGCACAAAAATGCAGAGAGGCTTGACGCGAAGCGCCAAAAGCGCGCATATAGTGTCGGTGTCGAACAATATCGCGAGGCTCGCCCCATCCATCGCTGCCGTGCTGCTGCTGCTTCCTCCCGGAGTCGCCGCCGGCCAGGATTCTCTACCGGTCCAGTTGACTGCCCAGGAAGATCATCAACGCCTGCTGGACCTCCTGCACATTCCCTCCCTGCGCGCCGGCGCCGATCCCAATCATAAGGATGCGCCCAACGCCGTCAATTACGACGAATCCAGGGCCAATCCTTATCCCAGCCTTCCCGATCCGCTGCTACTCCACAACGGAAAGAAAGTGAAGTCGGCAAGACAATGGCGGGATCAGCGCCGCCCGCAGATCGTGGAAGAGTTCGATCGCGAAGTCTATGGCCGCGTTCCGGTGCACACGCCAAAAGTCACCTGGGAAGTCACCGGCACCGTCACCGAGAAGAACCGTGAGTTCCCGGTCGTCACCAA
>JBEKYD010000295.1:0-9564 GCA_049511335.1 Bryobacteraceae bacterium
ATCGAGCTTCGAGGCGCTGCGCCCCACCAGCAGCGGCTGCGGCATGATGACTTCGCTTTCGGATACGCGAACGCCGCCTTGCTGGATGATGGCGTAGATGGACCGGCGCAGATGCTGGTTGAGCCCCATGCGTCCGGTGACGCCGTTCATGATGACGCCGATGGTGTGAGTGGTCATGGCTTGGGTTTTTCGGTACACTGCGGGTGCGCCCCCGCGGGGAGTGCCGGTGCTTCCACCCCGGCCTTCGGCAGCGTGCCATCCAGTTCCTGGCGCCAGTGTGGCACGTCGCCGGCCGGGCCGTAACAATAGATCATGCGTAGCGGAGTGGCGCCGATGTTGGTCAACTGGTGGAACACCTGGGGCGGAATGTAGACGGCCTGCCCGGTCCGCACCACGGTGCGCTCTTCGCCCAGGCACATTTCGCCGGTCCCTTCCACGATGAAGTAAATCTCTTCCTGCTGCTGGTTATGCCAGGGCACCTGGCCGCCCTCCGGCTCCAGCGTCACGTTGCCCAGGGAGAAGTTGGAGGCCTGGATGGGGCTGGCGCCGCCCACCAGATTCTGTGTACGCCGCCCGGCCGGGTAGGTGCGGCCGGCAATTTCGGCAAGATCGGCAATCATCATGTTATTTCCGCGCTCTCAAGAAATAGGCTACAACGCCGAGACCAATCAGCATAGCTCCCAATTCGAGAGCGTTGATCGGCCCGATCGGTTCGGCCTGGTTGCGGACCACGGTGAGGATGAGCAGCGCGAGAGGTGGAATGCCAATGCCGATGGCGCCCCATAGGCCGCCAGGTACTTTGTAAGGACGCGGCAGCAGCGGCTCGCGGATGCGCAGAGCCACCAGAGACGCGAATTCCAGCAGAATGCTGAGGCCGGTCAGGAGCACGTCGAGCATCACCAGTTTGGTGAAGCTCAACCACAGGCAAGCGGCCCACGCAGCCGCGCACGCCAGTACCGAGACCCAGGGCACGCCGGTAGCGGGGCTGCGCCGGGCGAGCACGCGCGGCAGGTAGCCGTCGTCGGCGAGCACGGCTGGCAGACGCGAAAGCGCCAGAGTCAGGCCCAGCAGCGTTCCCGCCGCCGCCATCATTCCCACGGCCGTAATGGAAAAGGAGATGGCGGCGCCCGCCGGGTTCGAACCGAACGTAGCTCGCGCCACATTCGCCCACCCGCCGGTGGACCACCGATCGAGGGGAAGCCCGGTGAGAGCTACGGCGCCGATGGGAACGACATAGCTCAAAGCGATGATCGCTACCGTGCCCGCCATCGCGAGCGGATAGGTGCGCTGCGGCCGATCTACCTCCTCGGCAATGGTGGACGTGTTGTCGAAACCCATGTAATTCCACATGGCCACCAGAATGCCGCCCAACAGGTCAAAGGGAACGGTGGATGAGGCGTGCGCGGCAGCGGCGCCGCGATGCATGGCGGCGTAAACCGAAAGCACGGCGAACGGCGCCAGCAGCAAAATGCCCATCACTACCGAACTGTCGCCCACCGATTTGGCTCCCAGCAGGTTCCAGGCGGCAGCCACCGCGATCAGGGCCGCACCGATGGCGATGCCGCGCCAGCCCGCCGTCACCGCCGGCGCGAAGTGGCCCAGGTAGCTGACGAACAGGGCGGGATAGATAGCCATATCGAAGATGCTTCCCACCAGCGAGAGCCAGGCCTCTTGAAATCCCCAGAAGGGGCCCATCGAACGGGTGGCCCAAACGTAGTAGCCGCCCTCCTCGGGGATGGTGCTGGCCATCTCGCTCACCATCAATGCGCTCGGAATGGCCCACACCACGGGCGTGATCAGCAGGATCAGGATTGCCCCCGCGTAACCCGCCTTGGCCACGATATCTTCCAGGCCGAAGGGACCGCCTGCCACGATGAAGTAAGTGGCCGCGATCAGCGGCGCCAGCGTCAGCTTGGTGGGGCAGGCGGTTCCGCCGGCCAGGTGCTTGTTCATAATCCATCCTGCGGGCGAATCGCCTGCCCCACCTTACTTCAAATTCTTCTCAAACAGCGCCAAGATCCGTTTGTATTCGTCGGCCCAGCTTGTAGGTTGAATGAAGCCATGGCTTTCCACCGGATAGACCGCCAGTTGCCAATTCTCTTTGCGCAACTCGATCAGGCGCTCCACCAGCCGCACCGTATCGGTGAACTCCACGTTGTTGTCCACCATGCCGTGGCAGATCAACAGGGCGCCCTTTAGGCCATCGGCGAAAAAGATCGGCGAAGAGCGGCGGTAGGCTTCGGCATCGGCCTGCGGCGTGTTCAGAATGTTGGCGGTGTAGCCGTGGTTGTAGATGGCCCAATCGGAAACCGGGCGCAGCGCGGCTCCGGCGGCGAATATGTCCGGCTGCGTAAACATGGCCATAAGAGTGATAAACCCGCCGTAGCTCCCGCCGTACAGCCCAATCTTCTTGGGGTCTACGCCCTGCTCGGAGGCCAGGTACTTAGCGGCGTCCACGATGTCGTCCAGGTCCTTTCCGCCCATGTGTTGGTAGACGGCCGTGCGCCAGTCGCGGCCGTAGCCGGCCGAACCGCGGTAATCCACGTCGATGATGGTGAATCCGCGCTCCATTAAGAGATGGTCGAACATGTACTCGTGATAATAGCCGGTCGACCACCACCGGTCCACGTTCTGCAAATAGCCGGCGCCGTGAACGAAGACCACGCCGGGGCCGCCGCGTTTGGCGTTGGCAGGCTTGAACAGACGCGCCGGCACCATCGCGCCGTCGCGTGCCTTGAAGGTGATAATGGGCACGTCCAGCCAGGGATAAGACAGAAACTCGGGCGTCGGCGAAGTCGTAAGCCGCTTCGATTCGGCCAGCGGTTTGTTTTCCTGTACGAACAGGTCGGGCGGCTGGTTGGTGTAGGAGTAGATATCGGCGATCCAATGCTCATCGGGCGAGACCGTGGTGGTATGCTTGCCCGGAGCCTTAGTGAGGCGAGTAAGTTCGCCGCCATCGCCGCCCATTTCGTATAAGTGATTTTCGTATGGTGAGTCTTTGTTGGCGGTGAGATAGAAGTGCGACTTGTCTTTGGATTGTCTCACCGCCAGCACTTCCCACTTGCCGGACGTGAGAGCGCGCGGCTCGCCGCCATCGTAGGCAACGGCATAAAGCTGGCTATAGCCGGTGCGCTCGGACCGGAACCAGAGCTCGCGATCGTTTTTCATCCAGCCGAAACCCGCCGCTCCGAATCCGCCACCCCCGCCGCCCGCCACCCAGGCTTCGTCGTGTTCGCGGTCGAGAACCTTGGTCTTGCCCGCGGCCGGATCGAGGGCCAATAGCCACCGGTCCTTGTTGTCGGCCGCGCGGGCCTCCACGGCGCAGCGGGTTCCGTCTTCAGACCAGACCGTTTGCAGTATGTCCACTTCCCGCTGCGCCTGGCCCGCGTCGGCCCACTTCACGTCGCCAGTGACTGCGTCGAGAATCGCCAGGCGCAAGCGGCTTGGCGTATCGCCCACATACGAGCGGCCGGTCTCGTCTTCCACGTACCCGGTATCGGTAATCCATTGGGGAATAACCGTGTTCTTGGCGCCGCCGGATTCGCTGATGGAAGCCAGCACGTATTTGCCGTCGGGCGAAAGTTGAAGCCCGGTCACCGATTGGCGCGCCTCCAGGTTGAACGGCTTGCGCGCCGGGTGCTGTTTGCGGCGGGCCTCTTCCTCATCGTGTAACTCGGCGCGCTCGCGCACCGTTTCGAAGAAATCCTTCTCTTCCTTCTTGAGATATTCCTGGCTGGCGCTGACTGCGGCCTGACCCGCGCCGCCCGCCGCGGCGGAGCTTGTTTCCGCGCCGCGCCCGCCACGCCCTCCCCGTCCTCTTCCGCGTCCGCCCGCCGCCGGCGCCGCTGCTCCCGCGACCGCGGCCGGCCGAATGTCGGTCATCTGCTCCACGAAGCCGCTATCGAGCGACATCACATACAGGTTGCCGCCGCGCGTGAACGCGATTCGTTTGCCGTCGGCCGAGAATCGCGGATTGGTTTCGGCGTCGATGGTCTTGGTGAGTTGGCGGATGTCGCCGTTCGAGTTGTCGTAGAGAAACAGGTCGCCATCGCGGGCAAAGACGGTGAGCTTCTTGTCGCGCGACGTGTCGCCGTTGGCCGGCGGCGCCTGCTTGGCCTCGTCCTCGGTCAACTTGCGCAAGCCGCCGCCGTCACGCCCCACCACATAAGTGTCAAGCGGCTCGCTCAGCTTATCGCCGGCGCGCTTCCACTGAAAGTAGATCTCGCGGCTGTCGTGCGACCACCGGACCTGAGCGGGCTCGTAACCCACCAGCGCCGGACCGCGCATGATGTTGTCCACCGTAAGGGCGAACTTGTCCGCCGTCCGCGCCCCAAGCACAACCAGCGCGACGGTGATGGGGAGAGTAATTCTTCGCGTCAAGTTTGCATCATATCGCAAAGCGTATCGCGCTTGACGCCAACCCGCCCGACAGTCTAGCCTGGATTAAGGGGCAGGCTTGCCCCACGCCGGGCTGGCGTAGCTCAGTTGGTAGAGCATCTGATTTGTAATCAGAGGGTCGGGGGTTCAAGCCCCTCCGCCAGCTCCATTCCCCGGTTTCCTCTCACCGTCGAAAACAGTCGAGAATCCCCCGTAGATTTACCCGTAATGCCCGGACGCTTTGAGACAGATGTTAAATCGGTGAGCATCGGTTATCGAATGGCGTCCTGCCGCGTATCATTATAGGTATGTTAGTAGGGGCCACGCCCGGCACGTGTGGAGCAGATGCGCAGCGGCTTTAGAGTGCAGCTCCGTCATCCTCGAACTTTCGCGAGAGCCCTTGCGTTCTTACTGCTGGCGTCAGCCGCCATGGCGCAAACGCCGCCAGCCGGCGCCGGCTTTGTGGGCAGCAACGCCTGCAAAACCTGCCACGCGGACGTATGGTCGACCTTCTACAAGAATCCGCATTACCAATCTTTGGCCGCGGGCGATCGGCCGCCGGCTGAGACTGGCTGTGAAAGTTGCCATGGTCCGGGGCAGGCGCATGTAGCGGCCCGCGGCGGAAAGGCCACCATCGCCCATGCGTTTTCGATCATGCAACCGAAAGCGACGATGGAAGTCTGCCTCACTTGCCACGCGAAGGATCTTCAGAAGTCCAACATCCGCCGCTCCGAGCACACGCTCAACGGCGTTACCTGCACGGACTGCCACTCCATCCATCGTTCCCCCAGCGCCAAGTTTCTGCTGGCGAAGCAACGCAGCGAAACCTGCTTTGCCTGTCACTCAACCGTGCGCGCGCAGTTCGACATGCCCTCCAAACACCGCGTCAACGAGGGCTTCATGGATTGCTGGGATTGTCACAACCCGCACGGCACTTTTGCGCCCACGTGGCGGATGGGGTCGCAGCCGCATATGGTGGAGCAGACCGCTTTCAACGACGAAGCGTGCCTGAAATGCCATAGCGACAAGCGCGGCCCGTTCGTATTCGAGCATCCGCCCACTGTCGTTGAAGGCTGCGAGACCTGCCATTATCCCCACGGATCGACCAACGGGCGACTGTTACGGCGGCCGGTGACGATGACCCTGTGCCTGGGATGCCACAACGGCGGCGGTACGGGAACCCGCCTGGCGGGGGTCGACATTCAGACCGCGCAGCACAATCTGCTCGATCCCAAATATCAGCGCTGTACCACTTGCCACGTGCGCATCCACGGCTCGAATGCGAGTGCGTTCTTTCTGAGGTGATGCGATGAGAATGGCAACACGTACGCGGGATTGCGCGGCGCGGGCACACGTGCCTGCAGCGTCCCGACTCATCGGGACGCCTGCCGCTCGGACGGGGACCAACTACCGCACGCGAACCTGTCGAGACGAGTCTCGACACGGCAGGCACGAGTGCCCGCGCCACGTTTTGCCGATCCTCATCCTGATGGCCTGCGCCGGCCTTTTGCCAGCGCAACAAGTGCTTGCCCCAAGCGGCGAACCGGTGGGCTCGCCCCGCGGCGAAGACGCAGGGTCGTACAACATCACCGATGCGTTCGAGACCGGTTATCGCTTCGCCACGATCGGCGGCAACGACGGGCTGTACCGCAGCGATATCAACTTCGGCAACGGATTGCGCCTGCTCGGAAGCACCTTGACCATCGATTCCAAGGACGGCCACGGCCGCTATTTCGACGAAATTTTGCTGACCACGATCGGCCTGGGCAACGATCCTTACGAATCTGTAATTGTGCGCGTGCGCAAGAACCGGCTCTACCGCTACGACATGAATTGGCGCGAGAATCGATTCTTCGATCCGGGGGTGGCGATCTCGGGCGGCGGGCACCTGCTCAATAACACGCGCCTGCTGCAGGATCACGATCTGACCTTACTGCCGGACAATAGCCGGGCTCAGTTCGACGTGGGTTACAGCCGCAACACCCAAACCGGTCCCGGACTTACTACCGCGCAGGAGTTCGACACCCAGAGCGCCGCCTTCCCGGCCTTCACCGACGTGCGCCAGCAGTGGAACGACTTCCGTTTGGGAGTGACTTTGCACGCGGCCGGATTCACCATTCTGGCGCGGCGGACCTGGGAATTCTTCAAACAAGATAACGTGGATAACCTGACTGGGAGCGAGGGCTCGACCGAGCCCAACGATCTCTCCGTGCTGCAGCAGTTCTCCCGCGCCCAGCCGTATCACGGCTCCAACTCTTCCTGGCTGGGCAGTTTGTTTACCAACCGCCAGCGATGGGCCGTGAACGCGCGGCTGAGTTACGCGAGCGGCGATGGCAACTTCGCCCTAGACGAACTGGCGACCGGTCTCGACCGTTTCGGCGGCGCGGCCAACCGGGAGATTCTGGTTTCCGGCAGCGCGCAGCGGCCGGCGCTGGCGGGCGATTTCAACCTGAGCCTTTTCCCCAGCGATAAGCTGAGCATCGTCAATCACACCGCGGTAAGTAATACCCGAATCGACGGCGATTCTTATTACACCGAATACGACTATGGCACCGGCGGCCTAACTAGCCTGAGCTTCAACTTCCTTGGCGTTCGCACCGTGAGCAATCGAACCGACCTGCACTACAGCGCGAAAAAATGGCTCGGACTTTACGCCGGCTATACTTACTCGGACCGGCGGATCCGCGTACTGGAGGCCGAATCGATTCCGAGCATAGCCAATAGCTCCCTGAGCAATTTCTATCCACAGGAGAGCACTTTGAGCAGCGTAGCGGCGGGTTTGCGGCTGCAGCCGGTCAAGGGATGGACGGTGAACCTGGAAGGCGAAGGCGGACACGCCAGTGGCGCGCTCACGCCCATCAGCGACCGCAACTATCACACCCTTGGCGGCCGCACCCAGTATCGAACCAAGAAGCTTCAAGTGGGCGCGACTTATCGCGAAGTTTACAACGAAAATGCTCCCCTCTCTTTTACGACTTACAGCTCGCGTTCACGCCAAGCCGGCGGGTCGGCATCGTGGCAGGTAAACCGATGGCTAACTTTCGACACCAGTTACAGCAAATTGCACTTGGATAGTGTCGGCGGCCTCCAGTTTTTCGCGGCGTCGCAGTTTCAGACGGCTTACGATTCTATCTACATTAGTAACATCCACGCCGCCAACGCCGGCGCACGATTTGCCATCGGCCGGCGGGCGGACCTGCTGGTGGGTTACAGCATCACCAAGGATACCGGCGACGGCCGCGCCACGGCGGCGCCTTCGGGCGCTTCCGGAGTCGCGGCGCTGCTTGACTCGGTACAAACCTTCCCTCTGACTTACGAGTCGCCCATGGCTCGAGTATCGATTCGCATCACCCCGAAACTGCGCTGGAACGCGGCCTGGCAGTATTACGGCTACAACGAACAGTTCCAGCTCTTTTCGTATTACGAGAACTACCACGCGCACACCGGGTTCACCAGTTTGCAGTGGTCGTTTTGAAGGTGGGACAGACCTGCCGGCCTGTGGCTGGAGTTTGTACGTCCTCCGGGCGCCGGGCTGAAGGGTTTGTTTTGGGCTTTGTGGTTTCTTGTTCTCGTCTTCTGTTTTTCGCTCCTTCCCGGGGTTTGAGAGCGCCGGGGCTACGGGTTGTCAGGCGGGTGCTTAACCGATCTGGGGATTCCCCAATTTAGGCGCGTCAACCGCTCCCTAACGGTCGCGGCTCGGTTACGGGCGCCGTGTGTTTGCAGTCACTTACCAAGCCGCGGCCGTTAACGCCTACATTGTCGAATTATTGCCGAAATGGGCAGAATATCTGTCGGCAAGCGCTTCGAGTCCCGCGCCGGCCTGTGTGTTTGCATGTGCGCCTGGTAGCGCTGCCTGAGTCAAAAGGCGCACTACTCAGCAAAGCGCTGTCCTCAAAGGCGTCAGTATCTCAATACGCCGCGCTGTTTTGCGAGAAAACGCGCACATCACCGGTTTTTTGGGGAACCTTGCGGGTTGGCTGCCAGATTGCAGAAGTGCCCTCTATATGCATTTGACTATCATTACTCGGGCGGCTCTCCGAGCGGCAGCCGCACTGCTGATTTGGTCGATTGCTTTCGCCCAAAGCACGTCCTCGCCTCCTCAAGCGGCGGGCGCCGGTGGCCAAAGTTCACCGCGCTTCGATGGCAAGTGGCTCACGAAGCTCACCTGCCCCGCAAAAGGGAACACCGAGGGCTATACCTGGCAGTTTGCCAGCGTCATCCAGAAAAGCAATTTTCGCGGAGAGCACGGCACAGCGGGGGAGCCCGGCTACCTGCTGATCGAAGGCAAGATCGCGGTGGACGGCAGCGCCAAGCTGTCTGCAACAGGCATAGTCGCCTCCAGGAAATACGCCCGTGGAGTCTTGGCCCACAAGGGCGAGGAATATAGCTACAACATCAAGGCCCAGTTCCAGGATACAGAGGGCACAGGCACCCGCGACACGGGCCTCGGCATCGTAGGCCGCCCCTGCACGTTTGACTTCGCGAAGCAGTAGGCCACGAACCGGATTGGTGGACGTAGGCTGCGAGGTGCTCCTCGATCAGCGGATCGACCAGCGGCGCAGGTTCCCAGGTCTGTGGTGGCTTGAAACTAGGCGCCCCCGGTTTCGCCGTGGCTTTCGTGGCTATCCGATCGCAACCATCGCGTTCTACGGTCCCGATGACAAACGCGCGAGCAAAGTCGCGGTTGGGATTGTGAACGCAGATGGCGCCGAACCGGCTGCATTGGAACGCTGGTTCTCCGAGGAGGGCGACGTTCGGATAGATGCGGCCGTTGGTAGCGACATCCTCCGGTTCGTGCGGGATCATGGCGTCAAATCGGTCGTCATGACGGATCGAATCATAGGCTGCCCCCATGAGGAGGGGATCGATTACGCCGAAGGACAGGCCTGCCCGCAGTGCCCGTTCTGGGCGCACCGCGAACGCTGGACAGGCGACATCGTGCAGTAGACGACTGCGTCAGCCGCTCTTCACCGGCCGAGGGCCGGCCCCACAATGCGGCGGGGCCGCAGACAAACGGGCGATGGCGTCAGTGGAAGCAAAGGCCCGGAGACGACAGACCACGAAAAACGATGGTCTGTCCCACAGCTGTCCCGTTAAAAGTCGAACAGATTCAGTTGGTTAGGGTCGAGGCCTGCTTCCATTTGGACGTTAGGCCGTTCAAACACCTGTAAAATAGGCATTTTTTCG
>JBEKYD010000296.1:0-9506 GCA_049511335.1 Bryobacteraceae bacterium
CGCTACCCTCATCTTCCAAACCGCCATCGCCCCGCCGCGCTTCCAGCCGGCCAAGCCGATCGTCATGTCAGAACTGCCCCTGGACCTCGCTCGGCAAATCGCCGGACTCGACAAAGAGCCCCGAGCCGAAGACGATAAACCGGCAGCTTAGGGCCAAGCCGTCGAAAAACCGGAAAATTTGCACAAAAATGCACAAAAGCCGCGAGTAGCCCTTTGGCCTCACTGCTTCCGGCCTCTTTCATGAGCCATTTTCGCCTCAAACAGTATCTTCCTTGCAGGCGTCCTGGAGATACGCGGGACGGACGGGGAGATACGCGGGACGGACGGGGAGATACGCGGGACGGAGATACGCGGGACATACGCAAGTAGCCTACGACAAACGCTGCCGCGACACCCACGAGTACTTCAACCCCTCCGGCGATTTCGAAGCCGGCCTCGTCCAGTCCATCGCCGACGGCCGCTGGCAACTGCAGCGCGCCGCCGCCATCGAAGACTCCATCTTCGCTCTCGACATCGCCACCGTCGCACCCGACCACAGCCATCGCGAAGCCGCCGTCGCCCTCACCAAAGGCCGCACCTGGCTCGCCAACGACAAGAGCCTCGAACGGATCGCCCTCTACGCATCCCGCATCCAACGTCGCGTGGAAAAGGATATCGCCACTCTCCGCCAACTCCAGGCGGAGCGCAAAGCCGCCTTCGAGCAAGCCGTCGAAGAGGCCCCGTTGACGTCCGAACTCGCTGAAAAAGCGGGAGAACCCTGCAACCCCGCCACCGATTTCCCGCGCGAGCTGCTGCCCCCGCAATTTGATTTTTCAAATCCGGAAATCCTCCGCTTGATCGCCCACCATAGCCGCCTCAAATTAGCCCAGTGCTCGACCCCCATCCCCGAAAAACGCCTCAAAACCGCCGCGTGACCTATGCCCACCACTCTCTAAATCACGATTCGCGCCTCGAAGCCAAGGCTCGAGTGATCGTGCAAACCGGAAGTGTACCCGGATTGACCATGCTCCCAATCACACCGCCACGTCTACGCCGATGGCGTCATGATCGGACATGGGTGCGGCCCGGCCCTCGCGGAGGTCGTGGATCACGACCGGGTTCTCCACCTCGAGGCCGCGCGTGGCGAACCAATCCAGCTTCATGGGGCAGCGCCCCTGGTGATTGCGCAGGGCCCAATGGATAAAGGCGAAGCACCACTCCGGCACCCACTCGCGCAGGTTTCCGGACGCGCGCGGATCGCACACGTCGTAGCAGATAGTGTGTTCGCCCATGCGGTTGGAGCGGCGATACTCGAACCCGCGGTCGGCCAGCAACCGAAACAGGCCGCGCTCGAAGAGGCGCTCGGGGTGAAGGTAATGATTGCGAATGACGTAGTCGACGCCCATCGTCACGCGCAGCCAAAAGCCCAGAATGGCGCGGAAGGCGTGCGACGAATCGTAGGTGCTGGTGTTCCAATCGCCGCCCAGAAGGACAGGTAGGCCCGAGGGCAGCGCGTCAACAACGCCGCGCATTTGTTCGCGCCGGTGCCGCTGGGTGGATTGAGCGTCGAGGTGGATGGAAACGGCCTGGAGCGAGAGATTAGGGAAGTCGATGCGCGCGGCCACGGCAGCCTGGCGGCCGAGGCGCTGCTCGCGATGCGCCATCTTATCGACCCCGTTCGCGAGCGGGATGAGCCGCACGTCGCGTAGGGGATAGCGGCTCAGGATCGCATTGCCGTGAAGCCCGAAGGTGTTATCGCCCTCCACCTGGCGTTCCACGCCGGAGCCTTTCCCCAAGGCGATGTAACAGGGTGCGAAGACCTGGGCCATGCCGAGCTCACGCGCCAGCGCTTCTGCCACCATGCGATTGCCGGAGCGCGCCA
The DNA here is from genome assembly GCA_049511335.1 of Bryobacteraceae bacterium. GTDB lineage: Bacteria > Acidobacteriota > Terriglobia > Bryobacterales > Bryobacteraceae > JBEKYD01. The sequence goes on from JBEKYD010000296.1 coordinate 1,862, forward strand.
TTCCGGCATCGGCTTCGGTGAGCAGCAGAACGTCGCAGGTTTTGAGATAGGGATGAGAGCGGAAAGCTTCGAGCTGGGCGTCGAACTGAGTGCCGCGCTCGATGTTCCAGGCGAGGAAGCGGTAGCGCGCCCGCGCCGGCGCCTCGCAATGGCGGAAATCGGCGAGATGCGGCGTGGCGAGAGAACGGGCGACCAACCCAGCGATGGCTTGGTAAGCGGGGTGGAGCTCCATTTCGGCGCTAGAACGGCACCCGGCCAGGGCTTCCAGGCGGGGCAGAATCTCGCGCGCGACATCGGCGTAGAGTTGTGCTTGGGACCGGTCGTCTACTCGCATTCGAATCGGCCACACCAATCCCGCATGCCTTCCCCGTTTCTTACTTCCTCGATCCTCTGCTCCTTGCGGAAATTCTTCCTGCGGACGAAGTCGATTGGCAATCCTCCTTATGAACTGGTGTACTTAGCTACCGCACCGGCTTCCACACGGCATGAATGGTGATGACCACCTTGTCGTCGACGCGTAAAAACAAGGTGCTGGGATTTTTCATGCCCCACTTCTGGTAGGGAATCGGAAACTGGGTGGCCACCTTGAAATCGCCGTCGGCGGCCGTGGCTTGCATGGGAATGGTGATTTCGTGGGATGCGCCGTGGATTTCGAAGGCGCCGTGCACTTCGATCTGCGATACGCCCTGCGGGGAGAGTCGGCCTTCAATATGGTCGGGGCGGAAAACGATAGCGGGATATTTGGCGCTCTCCAGGACTTCGCGGTTCATCTTGCGATCGCGGGTGGAGTTGCCGCTGTTGCCGCTGGTGGCAGCCACCACCATCTCGCCGCTGGCTTTGCCGTTTTGCGGGTCGAAGCGCAGATTTCCCGACTTGACGGCGAAAGTGCCATGCACGGTGTGCAGCACATCGCCCAAGGTATACTCCACCTTGGTCAGGCCCGGGTCCAGTTGCCAGGCCGTATCCTGCGCGCAGAGGGAGAGGGCGAAAAGCAGAGAGAGAAGCGGCAGATGCCACCGGTGAGAGGTCACGCGACGCGGCTGGATCACGCGAGCATCTCCCAGCCGAGGGAAAGGCCATTCGCGACACAGCCGGAAGCGGAAAGCTCGCCTACGTGCATGGCCAGCATGCGGGCAAACAGGCGGGGGTTGCGCGCCATAGCCTGGATGGTTCGCCGGCGGACGCTGGGGAACCGGTCGAGCGTGAGCATCAGTCCGCTCATCCATTCAGGCCGCCGCCCCAGCCGGCGGTAGGCCGCTTCATAAACCGAAAGGTCCTCACGGGCCAGAGCCGCAGCCAGCGCAACCGCCTGCTGGAAGAGCAGGCACAGACCTTCGCCGGTAATGGCATCGACCGAACCGGAGGCGTCGCCGGCCAGCGCCACATTGCCGCGCCATACGCGCTTGAGGCGCCGGGTTGCGGAAACCGCGCCGCGTTCGGCGGAAACCGCCGCGGCCCGCTCCAGACGGCGCCTCACCTCGGGAAAGCGTGGGAGTGCGGCATCCAGGCGCAAGCGCGGATCGCGCGAGATCAAGACCGCGCAGATTTCGCGGTCGCTGACGGGTGTCAGGTAAAGCTGGCAGCCGTCGCTCCAGTGGATTTCCATGAATTCGCTCCAGGGTTCGACGCGGTAATGGCGGCGAAAGCCGTAGCGCCGGCTGTCGCGCCGGCTGGGCTCAAGGCCGGCCCAGCGGCGCACGATCGAGTTGCCGCCATCGGCGCCGACGATCCAGCGCGCGCGCACCAAACGGTCGTCCACCCACACGCCCGCATTCACCAGAGCGGTTACGCGGGCGCCCCAAAGGAGGCGAACGCCGGCCTGGCAGGCATGATCGATCAGGAACCGGTGCAGGGCCGTGCGGCGCAGGCCCAAACCGGCGCCAGTGGGAAAGCGAGCCTCCACCGATTGGGCGCCTTCGGCGAAACGAACGCCGGCGAAAGCACGCGGGCTTGCGTCCTCCAAATTCAGACCCAGAGAGCGGGCCGCGCGCACGCCATCCGGCATGATGCCCTCACCGCAAGCCTTGTCCAGGGGTGGTTGGCCGCAATCGGCCACGGTAACTTGGAGTCCCAGCCGGCGGGCGGCCAAGCCAGCCGCCAATCCGGCCGGACCGCCACCGACGATGAACACGTCGGTGGCCGAGAGCGGCATCATCGCGCCACTTCTCCGTTCGTCATCCGCGCCAACTCCTGCCGGTAAAGGGGATTGCGGGGATACTCGCGGGCCAGGCCCTCCAGCAGGCTGCGCGCTTGCCCCGGATTGCGGTCGCGCAGGGCCGCGACGGCCAGCAGCAGGCGGGCGAATGGGGCCAGGTAGTGGCCTCTGTCGGCGGTCAATTGCAAACGCGATATGCCGGTGGCGCGGTCCGTTTCCCCGCCCGCCAGGCGGCAGAGCCAGCGCACGAAAGCCGGCCTGATGCTGAGCATATAGTTTTCCACGCCTACCGCAACCCAGGCGTCGCTGTAGCGCGGATCCGTGGCGAGGAGCTTTTCGGCCAGCTCGCGGCCGGCCTTCATCTCCCGAAAGGACGCGGCATAGCGTTTTTCGATGAGGGCCTGATAATTGGAGCGCAGGCCGTGCGCCAGAACCGCGGCGAACATGGAGTCGTGATCGACCGGCAAGCGGAGGGTCAACCGCTCGGCCGCGGCCAGCGCGGCCTCCAGCCGCCTCTTCAGCAGCGGGTCCGGGCTAAGCCGGTGATCGGTGACGAAATGCTGATCGTGGATGAAGAACTCCGATTGCAGAATGTGCAGCCGGTCGAACTCGGAGAACAGATACACGGCGGCGTCCGATACCGGGGCCAAGGGATCGTCCGGATGTTCACGGCTCCAACCCTCGAAGTCGGCATGCGCGCCGGCGAAATCCAGGTTGTAGAGCGCGGCATAACCGGCTTCCAGCGGGGTTTCGGCTCCCAGCCGGAACGCGCCGGCGTTGATCAGCAGCAGCAAATATAGGGAATATCGCATACGGTCAACGAACGGCAGCGCGCCTCGCCGGGCACGGGGCGTCTTCCTTGGAAGCCGGCGCTGCCCATCGGGCGTCACTTGACGATTTGGTTAAAGAAACAAGCACCCGTTTCGATGTTCCCTCTCTGTATACTGCTACAAACTGGGACGATACCTATAAGCGATTGGTTTCAAGCCCTTTTGAGGGGCCTCCGCTGGATTCCCGAACCACCAGGGTCGGTTCGATCAAAATCGCGGCCGCGGGGCGGCGGCGCTTGGACGTGATGGCTTTGGCCAGAATCCTGGCCGCTTGTTCGCCGATTCCGGTGCTGCGCTGGTCCACGGTGGAAAGCGGCACGCGCAGCAGATCGGAGTAGTGCACGTTGCCGGCGCCGATGACTTTGATCTGTTCGGGAATACGGTAGCCGGCTTCGAGGATGGCCTTCATGGCGCCGGCCGCGGCCGGATCGTTGTAGCCGAAGATGGCGTCGGGAATGGGATCGAGCAAAAGCAATCGCCGGGCAGCCTCGTAGCCGGTGGCATCGTCGGTGGCGTGCTCCACATACTTTTCGGCGATTTTCATGCCGGCGGCGGCTAGCGCGTCCCGGTACCCTTTGAGCCGGCCCACGCCGGCGGCATGCGGGGGCCCGGCGATGTGGGCGATCTGGCGGCAGCCGCGCTCGATCAGGTGCCCGGTGGCGAGCCGGCCGATGGCTTCATCGTCGGCCCCGACATAGGGCGCGTTCACACGCGAAATTCTGCGGTCCACCAGGACGTACGGCACGCCGCGCGCTTCGATGCGCGCGAACACATCTTGGGCATCCGGCGGTTGGGCCGAGGCCAGAATCAGCCCATCCACCTGGCGCGCCAGCAGGCGGTCGATTTCGCTTGCCTCCAGGCTCGAATCCTCTTCCGAATTGCAGATCACCACGTCGTAACCCTGCGGCCGCATGGCGCTGGCCACGCCCTTGGCGATTTCGGCAAAGAACGAGTGCATCAGGTCCGGCACCACCAGACCGACGATGAAGGTGCGCCGCGCGGCCAGACTGCGCGCCACCCAGTTGGGCTGGTAGTTAAGCTCCTTGATGCGGGCGAGCACGCGGCTGCGGGTCGCTGGACCGACGTCGGCGCAGCCTCGGACAACCTTCGATACGGTCATAACCGAGACGTTGAGGTCCTGGGCTATGTCCTTCAAACGCACTGGCGCACTGGGCGGATTCGGCATAAATGTAAGCAAGGCCCTGGCGGAATCGTCTGCCAGGCCTGAATTTATGATGCCTCATTTCCAGCCGGAGCTGAAGCCCATGCCCTCAGGGCTGAAACGGTATACGATACCGGAGTACTCGACATTCCCATCCGTCGATTCTAAACCGTCGCCCACGAATGTTCGCCAGAATTGTCGACAATTCCGTTGGGCCGCTCCTTGGCGGCTGCGGCCGGAGGATGCGCCGGCGACCTTGCCGCTGGAGCCCCTCTGCCCATCGCGAAATGTCAGTGAACGAAACCGCTACGCGGAGGGCACTCCCGGCATTCGAGCCCGTCGGGAAGGGTCCAAGATGGGGGGCGGACGCCCTCGTCCGCGCGCGACCCCCTGGTCGCGCTCCTTCGCCTGATTACAAATTGAGAGCTGTGGTCCGGACTCCCTGCTACACTCAACTCTCCCCGAGCGCGGCTCGGGAACCACAGCGGCACAAATCAAAGTTGGCGACTTCTCGTCAACACGGACTGCCAGATGCCCCAACTGAAGTGAGCGGCGTTTACCAGGAGCAATGGCGCTCCAAGACTCGTAGCCCCCGATCAAGCCTCACGGTTCTGGTGCTGGGGCGTCCGTATCCACCGTTGACCGGTGTATCCTGTAATGGCTCTCCAAAAAGTTCTTAAGCCGATCAATTACCAGCGTACGCTTGTCCTTCCGGGTAGATCTGCGGAGGCGACGGGCATGTGTTCAATTCAATCGGATTCGCGCAACTCAATGGCGCTTGCTCTCCACCCAGTGCCGGATCTGGTCGAGATCCACGACGTAACCGTCGTGTCCGGAGTAGCTCCAGAAGAACGCACCATCGTGCCCCGTCTGGTAGATCGTTTCGAGGCGCTCGGCGATATGATCCGGTTCAACCTCGCCGACGACCACCGGGCCATCGAGGCCCGCACTGCCGGGCTTCCCATTCTTGTCCAGGATTCTCCTGGCCGGAAAGCTCAGCGGTAATTCGTCCTCTTCTTCATGCTTCGAGTAGAAGTGGTACTGGTGAATGTCGCCGAAGTTTTCCCAATATCTCACCAGGTCCCGGCGATCCCTGCTGCCGAGGGTCACTTTCAGGCCCGGCGCCTCGTGGTCGATCATGGCGCGCACTTCCTTAACGAACATAACCACCTGCTTAAAGTCGCGGTCGGTCGTGATCGCCGTGGCGTTCTCGATCTCATTGGCGATGTCCACCGCCCAAACCACACCTGGGTTGCGTCGATTGGCTGCATGCAGCCGCTGCACGATGGGACGCAAGGCGTTCTGGATAAAAGCCGACCGGTGCTCCGGCTCCAGAAGGACCTCGGGCGCTTCGCCGTCCTCCCACCGCTTGGCACCGTACTGGCGATCACGCGAGCCATCCGCAATCTTGAAATCGATCAGCACCGGGCAAAGTGCCACGGAGTTCGCCGCCGCCGCGGCGATCAGAGCGTCCAGATCCTTGAGCGCGTACTTGTCGAGCCCGGAGACCTTGCCCGCCGCGTCGCGGGTGACCCCCGTCCGCAGGTCTCCCAAAAGGAAAACACGGACCACGTCGATGCGGTTCTTCCGAAAGAGGGCAAAATCGCGCTGGAGTTTCGCGGGGCGGGAGCTGAAACCACCGATGTCGCGGCCGCCGTAGCGAAACCTGCCGACATCTGCATACCGATAGAACGGGAGGTTGATGCCCACGACGAAGCGCTCGATGGGAACGGGCGTCTTCTCGAAGGGTAGCGGCGAAGGCGCGAGGGCGGCGGTTGCCAGGTCCTCCATTAGGTCTGCGAGGCTCAGTTCTGCGGGGCTCTTGAGGGGTGGTGGCGGAGGCACGGGCTCGACGCGGAATTCGGAAAGCAGGAGCGTTCCAAAGAGCGGGTACGGCTCGTCGCGCAGCAACTGCGAAAACTTTCCCACTTGGAAGCGAGCGTGAATCTTGACCACCTTGGCCGGCAGGAACTCCCAGGGATCCGACCCCATGGCAGCCGGACGCCCGGACAGCGGCGCAGCTTCGATCCTCACCCAGCGGGAGGCGAAATCGCGCGCCCGTTCGTCGAAGACCATACCGTCGGTGGAAAGGTCCGCGGCGGGCCCTCGGAGAACATGCCCTTGACTGTCCTCCAGTTCTATCTGCATTTGGTTGGGACGCAAACTCGCGCCGCGCAGGGACGGGCCGATGGCCACCCAAGCCGTGACCTTTTTGTGCCGCAAGTCAAGTGGCTGATCGAGCGGCAGTGTGACGCGCGCAGTACGCTGAGCTGCGGAATCCCCATATTGCTCAAACCGAATCTCCACCTGCCAGACCTGAGCCCCATTTCCAGCGGGCTCTGGAGCGGTCCGGACCGCCGTCACGGCCGGTGAAGCCGCCCGCAGGGTCAGGCCGACGGGAAAGACCTTCACGCCAGGCGCGCGACGCCCAAGAGGCGGGAGACGCTGGAGCGTCGCTTGGTCGTTGACGTGGGGGAGCGAGGCCACCATCTCCCCCTTGAGCCGCGCGTGCGTGTCCGTTGATGGCAACTCGACGCGGAACTCGTTTACCGAGATCGCGCCGGTAACCTGCTGGATCGCCCTGTCATTGAGAGCCAGCTTTAACCCACAAGCCACTACACGGTTGGGTCGGAATTGTGGGTCCCGAAATCCAAGGTCCGAAAGGGCTGTGGGCTCCAACGTCAGAGTCACCGAGGTCGACGCGATGTTTTCCCACTTACTGTATTGCCGCCCTGTCACGCCGTCCTTGTTTTCGGATTCGCAGAACAACTGCATGCCGGAGATGAGCCTCGACTCGTCACGCGTCGCAATTGCCATGGGAGCGCCGACCTGAGCGACGATGTTCGCGCCAACAAGGTCAGCAGTCCGCCCGAAGTCCCTGTCGGTGCCTTCAAGGTCGCGCAGGACCTCGAGCTGTTTCTTGTCGGGATCTGCCGGATCCAGGTTGAAGCTCACCTCAAGTCTGCCGCCTGATGCTTTGACGCCAGTGCCGCCCAGCGCACCCAACTGCGACTCCATGCCGGCACGGTAGCTTTCGAGAACCCAGTCGCTGTCAAACGGCAAAGTGATGCTCCGTCCCTTCACCGGCGCAGCAGTTTCTCGTTCATCCGCTGACGGCGCAGCGTTCCGCTCGTCCGCCCGCCGAGCACAGGCGGCGGTGAATAGCGCCAGGGTTCCCGCTAGAATCAAAAACCCGCGTGGCATGATCATTCCTTTCCTCAACACCCGGCCGTTGCCCGAGAATCAGTCGCGGCCGCCCACGCGGCCTGCTCGCCGAGCGGGCGACAGCGGGGTCACCTACCAAGTGCACTCGCCCCAGAACTTGGTTTCATACAATATAAATCCTGCCGCGCTTACCTCATCGACTCTATTTTTACTGGCTCGTCCGGGGAATCTGTGGGTAACTTGCGGGTTTCAGCGCTGGGATTGAATGAGGAAGCTGTGGAACTTGCGGCAGGTGGAGTCGAAGGAGCGTTGCTCGTCTTCCCAGCCGTTGTG
>JBEKYD010000297.1:0-9455 GCA_049511335.1 Bryobacteraceae bacterium
GAGGTTACGCCGGAGGATTTCGCTGCAACGTTCAGCCGGCCTTTCGCGCGTGCCGCCGGAGTTTTCGTCGGTCCCTTCTCTTTCTTCGTCACGTGGTCCTCCGCTGCCAGGTTATTCCTGGCCACGTCAGCCGTGTGCCATCAAGGGGCAGATACATGGGCCGGTTTGGGCCGCAGTGGGGCTGAGAGCCAGTCTCGGCATTTCCTCATGAACAGCGCCATAACCTTGCCACCCTAAAGTATAAAGTACGGCACGGGCTTCGATATCAACACCTTTACGTTGTCTTGGGTGCTGAAGCAGGCCGGCACCGGAAATCAGGCGCTTCCGGGTTTTGCGTACCCGAAGGAGGCCGCGTCGGCATCCTTCCGGGGCCGCCGGGGTCGCTCGGGATGGAAAGAACAAGGGAAACGGCTCCAACGAAGGCGGTTCGATATACAATCGATGGGTGGCCCGGAGGCCAAATTGGAAATTCTGGTTCGAGAGCTTACGTTCGCTTCACGGCTTCATCCGACGGCGCTCTCACCTCACGGTGCCTGCGAAAGACCGTCGGTACTTCCGGCTCGACTTCATCGAGAAGCCGCGCCGGATGATGAGTGGTCAGGCGGTTTAGCGACCGGCATGGAGGTCAGCTTTGTGAGCTTGAGGCACTCTTCGTTCCGTCAGCCTTGCCTGATGGGTTCCGTCAATTGATAGGTGGGATGATGCTGAGCATCCAGAAGATTCTTGTCCCTGTTGTGTTCACGGATCCTTCCAAGCAGGTCGTCCGCCAGGCTGCTTGGTTGGCGCGCCGCTTTCATGCGGAAATCGTCCTGCTGCACGTGGTGCCGCCTCTCAGCTATCCCGTCGGTGCGCTGGAGAGCGGGGACGAGATCACCGCGCGGGATTTGCACGCGCACATTGTCCAACTGGCTCAGCGAGATCTGGATCAGGCGCTACGGCCAGAGCTCGATGGGATTGCCGTCACACGCGTGCTGCTCAGAGGCGACCCGGCCCAAGAAATCGTGAAGACGGCTCGCGACCGGAGCGCCGACCTGATCGTGATGTCGACCCATGGCCATGGGCCGTTCTACCGCTTTCTGTTGGGCTCGGTGACAGCGAAGGTACTGCACGAAAGCCATTGCCCGGTCTGGACAGGCGCTCACCTGGAGGAGGCGCCGGCGCGCGAGTTCTCAATCCGCCACGTCCTCTGCTCGGTGGATTTGAGCCCTCGCAGCAACCACACCGCGTCGCTGGCCGCCGAGATGGCCGCGGCCGTCGATGCAACGCTTACGCTCGTCCACATCACGGCCGGAGTTGAGACCTGGGGCCCCGGCGGATCCCATGTCGACCCCGCGTGGAAGGAGACGATCGTCGGCTTCGCCACCAAAGAGATCGCTAAGCTTCAGCAGGACGCAGGCACGAAGGCCGAAGTCATCATCGATAGCGGCAACGTTCCGAAGCTGTTGAACCGAGTGGCGGAGCAAACGAAGGCTGACGTCCTGGTCATCGGACACAGCCCTGGGCAAAGCCATCTGGGGGACAACGGCGAAGGCTATGGGATCATTCGGGAATCGCACATCCCGGTCCTAAGCGTCTGCTTTTCGTAAAATCCTTTCCCCCGCGGATTTCTCGGCAGCCGGCCGAGCCATGGTCCCTTATGTCCGAGAGATGGCCCGGCTGCTCACGGCCCAAGCCCAACTTGCCGTATTACACTCCTTCGACGTTGTGAAAGGCTACAATCTGGCTGGACGCTTCGATAACTTGGCGTGAACGCACAGACCGGAAGTTGCGATTGCGCTTCCTGGAGGCGCCGGCGCGAGCTACCAAACAAACATGCGGGCGCCGCCGCCAGATTGGCGGGTCCGCCCGGTTTGAGTGAAACTATCGTGTACTGGAGCCGCGCTCTCGCCGCTCTCGCCAACCATACTGCTGCCAGTATCCGGTTCGCTGCCCACGAGCTCTTCAACTTTCATCGCATCGTGGCGGTTCATGATCTCAGCCGCGTTGTCCACCTGTTCGTTCGATCCTGTCGCGAAAACGAGGACGCCTCCACGCCGCACTCCTTGGACGTAAGCACTCGCCTCCTGATCGCTTGCCCCGATTGCCCTGAGCTCCCGGTCCAAACCCACCTGGAAGTCGGTGCGTGGGGTACTCATGGCCCCGTCGACCGACATGTCCCGCGGCTCTCCGAGAATGCGGATCTCGTTCCGAGGGAACGCACTGGCATCGAGGTCGTGGACGACTTGGTCCGCCACGCCCGCATGCTCAAACAAACCAACTGCCGTTTTCGACATATATTACACCTCTGGCTAAAGTTCACGCACAACCAAAATCATTGGGACTCCAGCCCCATGTTCGAGCACGAGAAGGGCCGAACGTCTCCGGACGGGACATTCCCAGGCTCCTAACGAGCCAACCCGCCCAAACAGCGGGCACCCTACCACTGCGTGACGGCTGGGTGGGGTGGCCTTGGGGTCGCCCCTAAGGCGGGGAACGATAGATGGTCACGTGGCCACGTATGGTCATAGCGACGATGGGCCTCCTCAGAGGGTCAATGAGATGAAGCACTGCCGTTCCGGAAATCCGCCCGTGGCGCGTCACCGTGCTGGTTTTGCCGGCCGCTTTGTCGGCAAATTTCGCATTACAAGTGCAGCCTTTTCGTGTCGGTCAGGGGCTTTCGCCGACCCCACGCTGGCTATGCAGCCTCAGCCTGCAAATATATAGCAGGGGTTCTGCGATCAGCCAGCGTCGTGGCTGTCCCGCTACATTGTCAACTTGTGGCTAATTTGAGAATTTGGAGCCTCCATCGGGGAAGACGAGGCCCCGAATCAGGGCACGCAGTTGCGCCGGGACGAACGGCTTGGCCAGAAAATGCCAGCCTTCATTGAGCACAAGCGTTCCGCTGGCGAATCCGGACATCATCAATACCTTGAGCTGCGGCCGATCCACGCGCATTTGCGTGGCTAACTCGATGCCGCTCATGGCAGCGAGTTGCCGGTTTCGTACTGCCAGGGCGGATCGGCGACGATCACCTGAAAAGGGCCAGTGGGAAGTTCTGGAGCCGCGGCCTCTAACCCTTTGGCCTGCCGCAACACCGTGAGCTTGCGGTAGGCGCCAGCCACCTTGCCGCTGCGCGGGGAGCGCGCGAACCTGGACGCCACCGAAATCAAGGCCAGGCTCGGCCCCGTGTGCCCGATCTGCAATGTTCCGATTGACTGGGCGCTCGCTGAAGGGTGTGGGATTTCAAGCATCCGCCTCGACGCTGCGGCTGTGGCAGCAGAAAAACGCACAGTTGCCGACCAGATGCGCGACTGCAACACAGGGGTAACCGCTTGCCAGACGGACATCGCCGCCCGCAAATCGGACCTAGCGCAACTGCGGCGACAGCAGACAGATCTCGAAAACAGCATCGCAGCAATAGAAGCCGGAATCGAACGCGCGTCGAGACAAAATAGGCAGCGCTGGGCTGGGACCCAGCGTGTAATCGAAAACGTGGAGGAACTCCAACGAACCTACGACGACGTGGCGGAGGCAAGACGCGATGCGGGTGAGTTGACGGCGAAGGACGAACAACTGCAGGCTCAGCAGGCGGAGCTGCGGGCTTCCCACCAACATGTGTTGAGACGTTTCGACGAGTTGTTTGGCTACGTATGCCGCGTACTCGGCAACAACATATCGGCGTCTGTTTCGCTAACAGGGCTCGGGATTCAGGCCGACGTCCAGGTAGGCGGAATGGCGATGGAATCGCTGAAAGCAATAGCGTTTGACCTTGCCGCAACGCTCATGAGCATCGCGGGCCGAACTGTCGTTCCGGCATTCCTCTTGCACGACAGCCCGAAAAAGGCCGACCTGGGGGTATCGATCTACCACCGTTGGTTTCGATTCATCACGAGCCTTGAAAAACTGTCTGCCGAGCCGCTGTTCCAGTACATTATCACAACCACTTCGGAGCCTCCGCAAGAACTCAGATCGTCCGGAATCATCGAAACTCTCCACGGAGCAGAACCGTCGGATGGACTTCTTCGAAGGGAACTTGGCTAGAAAGACCGGAGTAAATCGTGTGCCTTCGACAAACGTGTTCACGTGCTCATCGGCAACAACTGTCCGCGCCTTTGCTTCCGAATTTATCTACATCGTTTCCATAAACGCACCAGCCCGTCCGTTGCTGTCGGCAAAACAGCTCGACCTTCGCGCCGGCACATGTGGCCTCCACGAGCGCGTAGAACTCCTCAGGCTTTCGAGAGTGCTCGCGACGCCCACCTTCCAAAACCGTGGTGTGATTGCCGTGGATGAAGACCGGCTTTCCACGCGCCGCAAGCAAGCAATGTTCCGTCTGGCCCCTCAGCCATTCACCCGTACCCATGCGGTCTTTAACCCAGGTCAGTAGCGTCTTGTATTCGAAACCCCAGGCCACTACCACATCAAAGGCAACACGCAGGTGCGCGTGAGTGGTCCACAGCCACAGGATAGAGTTCTCATCGGCGATTTCCCGCACCGGCAGGGACTTGATGTCTTCGACAGGCATCGTGGGATACGGCAGCGAGTTGCCGGTTTCGTACTGCCAAGGCGGATCGGCGACAATCACCTGGAAAGGCCCTGTTGGGAGTTCTGGAGCCATTGCCTCCAGCCCTCTGGCCTGTTTGAGAACTTCCAATCTTCGGTAAGCGCCTGCCACTTTGCCGCTGCGGTCCATCTGCTCTACTAGATAACCGTACTGCTCGGGTTCCTCCTCGGCCGCCTCGACCACCGCCTCGGCGCGGTCAATAGTCGTCTTGCCAACTCCCAGATAGCGGGCGATCTTGTCGCGGGCGGCTCCCTGACATTCGGCCACAGTGGCCGGAAGACAGAGGTCCGCCCGGCTACCTTGGCGCTGCCGCGCCTCGCGGCGTTCCAGGGGTTCAATGGCCCGCTTGAGCGCAACGATTTCGCTGGGCAGCAGATCTTTGCGGACGAAGTTCTCATGGGCCTCGCCGCGTGCGGCCTGGAGCAGATCGACGATAGTCACCGGGACCTCGGTCCAGCCGAGCTGCCGGCAGGCTTCCAGGCGGCGCTGCCCAGCAATCAGTCTGCCTGAAGGCGTCACCACGACTGGATGCAGCAAGCCGACCTCTGCGATGCTATTGGCCAGCGCGCGGACGTCTCCCAGGTCTTTCCGGTAGCGAAACCCGACTTGTATTTCCTCAATCCGCATTGAGTTGGCGGGAAGCATACGACTCCGTGCCCCGATTACCTCCGCCCCCGGCGATTGTCCTTCGGGGAATACTTGCTGCGTCTGTAAAAGCCCAAGGTTGCAATCGATAGGAGTTCTCTGCCAACTGCCTTTGCAACACTGCGGCCTTCACGGGCCAGCGCATGCGCTAACGATTCCTTCTTTCTCCACTTTGCCATTACCGTTCTCCTGTTCTGATATGTGAATCCGATTCCATGAACATCCGGCACCCTGGACGAGGGGCGATCAGCGAAGCGCCGTCGCCTGCGGCGTCCGACAGACTCACCCGCCGGTAGTTCCAGTTGCGTGCCCGTTTCATCAGCAGCGTGTCCAGGGAGTAGACAGCCAGAGAGCCCACCGCCTGAAGAATGTCGGCGACAGCGGGCGTGCCAGGACAGGGATACCGGTCGTCATCCGCCATGTCCGGATAGAGGCAGCCGATGCACGAACCATCCTTGTCCTGGATGAAGGCGTAGCCGCAATCGCCGTCACGGCTGACCCCGGTGAAGATCACCGGTATCCCCTTAAGGCGGAAATACCGACTGGCTGTCACACGGGCCGGATTGTTGTCCCCTCCGCACACGGCGACGTCGCAGCTCAGATCGATTCCGCGGGCAATGGCTTCCTCGAGGCGAAAGGCAAGGCCGCGGATTTCAGTAGCCGCAATGTACTCCCGCTCCAGGTTCTCGGCCAGGGCCAGCGCCTTGTTCTTCCCGATATCCTTTATATAGAAGCGCTGGCGGTTAAGGTTGCTCGGCTCAACCACGTCATCGTCCAGAAGCGTGATTCGGCCGATGCCCTTGCGTACCAAGGTTGGGGCGATGTGGGAGATAAGGCCACCGGCGCCGATGCACAGTACGCCGGCTTTGGAGTATCTCTCCTGGTCAAAGCCCGCGATCTTGCGCTGCCGATCTTCGGCTCCCGATACCGCTTTACCCTGCAGTCTGATTGAGGTTTGTGAGACGGTAAATGCCAGCCTCATGTTTTTCTACTCCTTCTCCGTAGATTTCGATTTCCAGGTTGTTGTCTAGGCGCACGAAGCGCACAAAGCCGTCGCGGCTGAAGATGGCCATCACCGCCACGTGACCGGCGCTTTCCAGTCGCTTCTGGAAATTTTCGTCGGTGCCGGACGGATGCGTGGCTTCGGCGCCGTTGCCCGGGTGGCTGTGGAAGTGGGCCAGCAGCCGGTGCTTGAACTGTTCCAGCTTGATGAGCAGATTGTGGGTGGACCGTGTGTCGGCCGTGACCCCCATCATGCTGCGCTTTTGGTGGGCAAATTCGGCCCACTGGTCGAGTACCAGGATGCCCTCGACTTCTGAGCCGGTAACAAAGAAAAACTGCTCATCCTGGTCGGCGGCGAGTTTCTTGAAGCTCTCGTGCAAAAACAGGGAGCTGACCGCATACCGCCGGCGGCTGTTGTCCGGTTTGGCAGCATTCTCCGCCACGATGCGCTCCAGAGTGTCCAGGAATTGGTTGGTCTTGTGGATCTCCGCAAACAGGCGGGCCATGCCTTTTCGGCTGCGGGCCGCCTGGTTGAATCTGCCGATCAGTTTTTCGCGCCGTTCCAGGAGCGTGGTCCGTTTTTCTTCCAGATAGGTTGTCTTCATTGTTCGTAAGCCTCCGTGATCAAACGTTCGATGGCTATGATTCCCGAACTGACATCCCTGGGCATCCGGGCCATGTGGACCAGGTACCAGTCGTTGCCGCGGTGCTGGAAACAGGCCCAATGGCCAGTGCTGCGAATTTCATCCGAGGGCATGTACAGCCAGAAATCGATGTGCCCGCCGCGGTGCTCCGTGATCTGCCCCGAGAACGCCGCATACGGGGTTTGGTAGCTGCCGGTGTAGGTCTGACCTTGGCGCGTCCAGCCGCGCTCCTGCCAGTAAGGAATCTGGCGGCGCTGGACGACAGTAGCGGGGCCGTGCCCCCGCACCAGCCGCGAGAAGACTTCGCGGATGGAAGCGGGGGCAGGCCGGGAGCCGAGGTCCTTTACGCGCACTGTTGCAGTACTCCGACGTCGGCCTTGGTCGAGGCGAAGATTTTCTCGCCGTCCTTGACTTTGTCGTACACGGATTCGGCGGTGGCGAAAAATGGTTCGTTCGGACCCTTGGACAGCAGGTAGTCCGGAAGGTTGAGTTGGTGGAGGATGTCTCCGGTGGTGGTACCGGGCTGAATCTCCACGTCGCGGATCTGGCCGGTGCCGGCCACAACGACTGCCAGTTTCTTCATACGTTTGTTTCTCCTGTTTCGATTTGGATTTGGGAGGCGGGTCCTCTCCCCCTGCAATCACACCAGCGCGGCCCTATAAGGAGCCTCGCCAAAGAAAAGAGACCAAGAAAAACTCTTGGTCTCTGCGTACGAGCGCCCCTTAGGAATCGGGCGCGGGCACGACATTAGTGAGCTTGCCTTCCGTGAAATTCGGGTCCCGGTCCACTTTTTGTCCTGACGGGCCGGTGATCGACTCCAACTCCGACAATCGGAAGTGGCCGAATTCGTCGGCGATGCCGGTGACAAAGCCGAACAACAGATAATCTCCGTCTGCCGGCTCGCCCTCGATTACGTACCAGTTCCACCGCGCGCCCGGCAGGAAGTATCGGGCGTACACGATGCGGCGCCATCATGTCGTCAAGCTGTTGAGAAGACAACCGCGTTCCCGGCTGCGCACCCGCGGGAGGGGGGTTCGGCGGACGATACTGGGCCGCCGCCGCATGCAAAGGAACGAGGCAACCAAAACCTTCGCACCATAAAGACAGCATCGACGTGACATTGCACTTCCATGGACGCCAAATATTCGTTACGGTTGCAAGGCTTGGACATTTCGATGTATGCCGCTTCACGGTTCCGGCAACATCAAGCTGGCGGCAGGGAGAAAACCGAGATCGATCCAAGGCGCCGCAGTTCGTCCGTCGCTCTAGTTCGCGTGAGGAGCTTCTCCGTCTGCCGTCCCGAGCGGAGGCTCTGCCATCAACGACGCCGGCGGCCAGGAGTCTGAAGATCGCAATTGACTTTTCGTCCGCGCCTCCTGGAAAAGAATTGCCCTATGAATCCACAGAAACGACGAGGGCCCCGGGGAGTTTGGCGCGTCAACGTTGTGGCGTCATGTTCGGAGCGGCAAAGGTGCGGTTTCGAGTACTGCGCATATGGTGGGGAAATCCTATGACGCGAGGATAGTCTATGGGGCAGTCTCGGCCTAGCATTTGAATTGGGTTGGAACGGCCCGCGTCCGGTCGTAATGGGGTACGCGGGGCGTGATGGACGGGGCGAGGGGGTATCTTGTACGAGGCTATTTCGGATGAGGAAGTGATTGGCCGGGTGGCGAAAGGGGATAGCCAGCTCTATGAAGTCCTGGCGGTGCGCCACGCCAAACGCCTGCACGGGCTGGCGCGTTCCATCCTTCGCAACGAAGCGGACGCCGAGGACGTGGTGCAGCGCGCCCACATGCTGGCGCTGCGGCATTTGGATCAATACGCCGGCCGTTCCACTTAGATGCGGCTGTGCGCCGGCGTCAACTACTGGCACGACAGGCTCTCTCGGAAATCCCGGGGAGCGCTTCGGCCGAGGTCTCCCCGGAGGAGTTAAAGGCGTCCCTGGTGCTGTTCTCCAGCCTGCTGGATGAGCGCCAGCGCCGTTTGTATGCCGGCCTGGAATCGCTGAAGTTAGGCCGTGGGGGCGATCAGCGATTGGCCGAGTTGCTGCAACTGGATCCAGGCACCGTGGCTCGCGGACGAAAGCAACTGCTGGCACAGGAAGTGGAGTGGGATCGGGTGCGTAAACCCGGCGCAGGCCGTAGACCCATGGAAAAAAAACGCCTCAAGTAATCTCTCAAATCGAGAAGTTGCTGGAGCACCACACAGCCGGCGATCCGATGAGCAGCTTGCGGTGGACGCATCAGACCACGACCAAGATCGCCGGACAATTACGACGGTTGGGCATACGGGTCGGCGCACGTACCGTCGCCCGATTGCTCGACAAGCTCCATTTCTCGCTCCGCGTCAACTGCAAAAAGATCGCCGCCGGGGACCGTGCCTCACGCCACCAACAGTTCCGACAGATTACCCGTCTGCGACGTCGTTTCTGCCGCCACGGCAATCCCATCATCAGTGTCGATGCCAAGAAGCGGGAACTGGTGGGGAACTTCAAGAATCCCTGGAGTGAACCCCAAAACTGAGACGCAAAGTTAAGGACCAAATACATTGAATGGAGTGAGGAATGGATTTGGCCCGAACCGTGTACAGTCGCGATCTGAAGATCGCCGCCATGCGCGCCC
>JBEKYD010000298.1:0-9406 GCA_049511335.1 Bryobacteraceae bacterium
TCATGCCGAATCGTTCTCACGCTCGAACTCCGAAACTACCCGCCAAATCGGAGGTCTAGCCGTCGCTTCGGCATAATCCGGCATTCGGCATAGCGACGACAGTCATGGGGCGCTATTCCGGGCACACCTGCAGCCGCAGCGTACGGCTGCAGTAGCTGCCAGACGACCTTCTCGCTCAACGCAGCCGTCTGGACTTGGTCGCCCCGTGTGACCGGACGGAAGACCGGACCGTCGGTAATCGCGGCCACCGCAGCCCATGCATCGATCGCCACTTTGACCCATGTCGGCATTGGCACGGTGCGGACGCGCCCGTGCTTCCCGCGAAGATCGACGATGCACCAGCGTCCATCCCGCTGCTGAACGTGTCCGAACGTGAGCGCCGCCACCTCCGAACGCCGCAATCCGCAGCCCAGGAGAACAGCGAGGATCGCACGGTCGCGTAGGCCCTTGGTGGTGGTCGCGTCCGGGGTATTCAGCAGCGTCTGCGCCTGCCGGACGGTGAGCCAGTTGCCGAGGCGGACGCCTTTTGATGCCACGCCCTTAACCCGCGTGATGCCGCTGGCAAGCTCCGGCGCCAGCAGCCCGTTGTCGGCCGCCTCGACGGCCAGCTTGCGCACGGCCGTGATCCGCACGTTGATCGAAACGGCGCCAAGCCCGCGGGCCTCCAGGGCAACGCGCCAGGCGCTCACCGTCGCCTTGGTGAAGCCGGGCCGAGGCTCCTCACCGTACCAGGCGAAGAATTCGTCCAGCCCGAGATTATAAACTCGCTTGGTAATCGGGGAGGATACGCTGTCGAGCACGAGCGCCTTGAGCCGGCGCCACTCGGTGGCCTGTGGAACCACAATCAAATCAGTCATTTAGGTCCTCTTAATGGGCCATATCGGTAGCCATGTGAACATTACCTCGGGGTGGCGGGGACATCAAGCAAAACTGGGATGTGGGAGAGTCAGCCTCCGGATTCGGTAGACTCCGCGCACCGGCCTGGGCGCGGAACGCTGCGCAACAAGGCGGGATTTAATTCCGTGGTCGGCGTTTAGCCGGTGTTGCGGCAGCAAGGCAATCGGTCGACCAGGAGGTGCGGGATGCCAGAGATGTCTTTAGACTAGATCACAGGAGGTTTCTTATGAAGAACGATGCAGATCTGCAGCACGATGTTCAGGAGGAATTGCGTTGGGACCCCAGCATTCACGCCGAGCAGATCGGCGTGTCCGTGAAGAACGGCGTTGTCGAACTCGACGGTCATGTTGACAGCGTCTGGGTCAAATATGCTGCCGAGCGCGCTGCAATGCGCGTCGCCAAAGTCAAGGCGGTCGCGAGCGAAATCAAAGTCGACCCTCCCTCTTCGGCAATCCGAACGGATGAGGATATCGCGCTCGCGGCGTCGAACTACCTAGAATGGAACGCGTTGGTGCCTAAAACCGTAAAGGTTCAGGTGACCGATGGCGTGGTCACGCTTGAGGGCACTGTCGAATGGCACTTCCAGAAAAAAGAGGCCGAGCAAGGCCTCCTGTGGTTAATCGGCGTGAAAAGCATTCTGAACAAGATCACGCTCAACCCGAAGGCTAGCGCCGCCGGAGTTAAGAGCAAGATCGAAGACGCGTTGAAGCGTAACGCGGAGATCGATGCCAGCCATATCAAGGTCGAGACGTCTGGTGGCACGGTGACGCTTCGCGGCAACGTCCGTTCCTGGGTGGAGCGGGAGGAAGCCGAACAAGCAGCTTGGGCGGCCCCGGGCGTCACCCAAATCGAAAACCTTCTCAGTATCAGCTAGTTACGGTGATGTTCCTCTGACCAGCATGTTTCCGCGGTCTCAGTCCGTCTGCAGGACATGGATCATCCTCCTTGTCCTCTGCGCGACGGTGGCGGCCCAGTCGAACGCCGTGGCGTCTCAGCACCAGGCGCACCAGTCCACGAACCATTGCTGCCTGCTGTGTCATATCGGACCTCTGCCATTTCTTCAGGTCGCAGTGGTATCAACCCTCCGGCTGACGCTGGTAGGACGATTTTAAACGGCAAAACCTTGAAGCCATCCTCAAGCGGAAGCGTTCCAGCACTACTGGCAGTTGGGTGCACGGCCGGATTGCCCGGAATCAGGAAGCCGATGAGGCCCAGCAGACCGCAAGGAAGAGGTAGAGATCTCGTGCGACTGCGCACATACGGGCTGTTCGCTTTCAGTGTAGAATCACAGCGGCCGTCCATGTTCGATGGGCCTTCATTGCGAAGTTCTGCCATGCCACCGTTGACGATTCGTTGCCACCCGGAAATCCGCCCCCGATTACGCGCTCCTGAGGATTACGGCCATACAGGGCCATCCCGAAGAGACATCTCCGATCCAGAAAAGACTGGTACGCCTTGTGCAAGTGAGACGGAGAGGTGACTACGCTTCCCATGCACGACGCACACCGGAAAGCCGCCGAGCCGAACGAACCTGCGGCACAAGCCCATCGTACTGCTGCCGAACATAACGGGAAAGGGGGTAACCTAACGGCAACCTGGCATTCGAAACGAGCACTGGAGCACCAAATTATGCTCTTGCTGTTGGTAATCGCGAATCTCGCAGCCCTGCCGGTGCCGGCAAAGGCGCAATCGCTGCCCGCTTCGGGAGATTCCTCCGCCACTGGTGCCAGCACAACCCCGGCGCAACCGGACCTGCCGTACACGCGTCCGACACAGGCAATCAAGCTCCGCAACTATCTCTTCGACGGGTTCGGCCCGTATCCCATCGTCGGCGCAGCGCTCGCGGCTGGCATTAGCCAGGCCCGGAATGGAATCCCGGAGTGGAAGCAAGGCGCTGAGGGTTACGGGAAACGCATCGGGTCCGACTTAGGAATCGCGGCGGTAAGTACCACGACTCGTTATGCGCTGTCGGAAGCCTTCAAGCAAGACGCGTTGTACTACCGCTGTGAGTGCACAGGCGTGTTTCCACGGCTGAAACATGCGGTGATTTCGACCTTGACGGCACGCCGCGGCAGCGATGGCCACAGCGTCTTCTCTTTGCCTGCGCTGGTTGCGCCGTATGCGGGCACGATGACGGCCGTCTATGGCTGGTACCCGGGCCGCTACGGCACCAAGGATGCGCTCCGCATGGGGAACTACAACCTGTTGGCATATATGGGCGCGAACATCGCCCTGGAGTTTTTCTACAGCGGACCCCACTCCTTGCGTTCTCGCATGCATCTAAACAATAGACACGGAGCGCCAAAACCGGGCTCAAATCCATGATCGACGGGAAATTGCGGGGTTCCGCTGGACCGGGGTTGGCGGGAGTTCTTCTTGCCGTAGCTCTCGCCTTCGCGGTTGCGCCGCTGGCAGAGCATTTCACTTCATTCTTCGCGCCGATCTGATTCATGGCGCGCGGCGGGTTCGGCATTGCCGTTCTCCGGATTCGCGGCGTTCTTTTTGCCCTTCAATACCGCGGCGAGTACGACAGCCGCTGGCACGGCCGCCAACAGCGCATACTTAATCTTCGTTTTGCGCGGCCTCGGCAGGTCCGGGGGCACGACACCGGCGTCATGCGAGTGGTCAATGGCTTTCCCGATGCGCATTTCGTTCAGGTCGTACTCAAATTGTTTTCCGCAATCCAGGCAAACGACATAGCTCTGGCTGTGCGACTGCCCCGCCTTGGTGATCGGTGCCACGGGGCGGGTAAGGCGTCGGTGAGGGCAACGGAATAGCAGGTTCAGCACCGTGTCGATCATAAACGCTCCGACGAGGGGATCTCCTGAACGTATTGTCGCAGCGTGCGCGGCGCCTTGCGTACGGTGTCGGCGCGCAGCGCGTATGGTGATACCCCGTCGCGAACGTTAACTGGGGATATCGGTAGCCGTCCCTCGGGGCCGAGCCCGCGACCACATCTGCGTTTGGGCGTGATTCGTCAAATGGACGTGATCGGGACTTAACCGGCCAAACTCTGCCTTTTTTGTGATGGGTCGAGTTTGCGGATTTCGGTGATGATTTTGATTAGGCGAGAAGCAGTTCGGGACCGTAGAGAGCGAGCCACCGCTTCTATTAGTGGTGTCTAGGGTAGACTGCCGACTCGCCCTGAATCAGGACAGGTGCATCGAGAGCCTCGGCGAATGCGGGTTTTTACCCACGGGCCCTGCCTTGGGCGTCGTGAATCTCGACAGGATGCCTAAAGGCCTTAATGCGAAGGAAACGGAGCGGTACCTGCAGGAGAATCAATCAGTGGAATGGGCCGGTGGATCCCGTTACGGCTCCCGTGCAGGCGTTCGAAGTCACGCCGGACAAGAAGGTCGTATGGGCGTTGCGCGCTTGGGGGAACCCGGTGGATCTTGGACCCTCGACCACGAACCAATTGCTTGATGAACGGGACGTTCCCGAGGCGGTGCATTTCGGAGATTTGAATTGAGGGGCCGCGGTTCTCAGGGTGGATCGACGCGATCCAGATGTTGCGGAACACGTTCTAGTCGAACTCGCAGCCGAGACCCGGTCTGCGCAGCACTTTGGCGTCAACCGGAGATGAAACTAGCAGCCGAAAATTGAAATGCTACTTTGGCAAGAGGGACAACACGCCTTTACTGGGGCTTGGGATGACGTGGGCCGCGATGAGGCGGCCGAGCCCTTCGACCTTGGCCTTGCCCGCGTCCACCGCCGCTCGCACCGCCGCCACATCGCCCTTGATCAGCACGGTGATGTATCCGCCGCCCAGCTTCTCCCGCGCCAGCACCTCCACGGCGGCGGTCTTCAACGCGGTGTCGATGGCCTCGAAGACGGCGGTGAATCCCTGGGTTTCGATGAGACCCACGGCAAAACTGGATTGATCGTTCATATCGTTCTCCGGTATCCGGACGGTTGCCTGTTCGATGAGGGGACTGAAATCCGGCCCGGCCTGGTAGGCGGCGGGGGAGAACTCCGAGGGGCCGGGGATGACGTGCACAATGATTGGTGTCTTCATGACGCCGGCCGATTCCTCGGCGGCGCGCGCGGCGGATTGGATGTCCCCGAGCCGCCCGTAGAGCTTCATGCAGACGCCCGGACTATCGTTGAGTTCGGTTTCGAGCACTTCGACGCCGGCGCATTTCTCCATGGCGTCGAGCACGACCATCGCGGGCGACCAGCCGCCGATCTCGATGAGAGCGAGAGCTTCGATCAGAAGACACCCCGCTTTTCGAGTTCGCGCATGACTTCGTACACCACCTGTTCCATTTTATCGACGCCAATCTCCCGGATACGAGGCGCACAGCCGGACGCGGGGCGGTCCACCAGCTCGAAATCGGCCAGAATGCAGCGCAGCACGGAAGTGAGGGCGGTGCGGTCGGAGCGCTGGGCGCTGGTTTGAGGCTGCCGTCCGCGGCCGAAACGAAAGCCGCGCAGCTCGGCTGCGGCGCGGAACCCGTCGGGAAACTCGAACGGGAAGAGCATCGCGTCGAACAGTTCGAGAATGCGATACTGCCATTTCATAGCCTCTTCGTAATTGCCGGCGCGGGTGAGGTCGTACATGCGGCGGGTAACCTCCGGCACCGCGTTACTGGAGGCGTGGGTGCCCCCGTCGCACCCGATCATCAGCATCGGGACCAGCACGGCCTCCCAGCCGGTAAGAAACGAAAAATCGGGACGCAAGGGCCGCACCGCAGCGATCAGGCGCATCATGAAGGCAAGGTCGCCAGAGGAATCCTTGATGCCGATGACACGGGGAAACTCGGCCGCCAGCCGGCGGATGGTGGGGACATCGATGGGGCTGGCGAACATCGGAATGTTGTAAAGCGTCAGGTCGATGGGCGAGTGACGCGCGATTTCGGCGAAGTAAGCGTACACCGATTCCGGAGTCAGCTTGTAATAGAACGGCGCCACGATGGCGACCGCCCGTGCCCCCAATCCGGCATATACCTCACAAGCGGAAAGGGTCTCTTTCACGTTGGCTTCGGCCGCGCCGGCAAGGATGGGAACGCGCGCTCCCGCTTGATCCGCCACCACTTCCACCACACGCCGACGCTCCTCCGGGGTGAAACGCGTGAACTCTCCGGTGGAACCATTCGGGTAAAGACCGTGCACACCGCGCTCAATCAGCCAGGAAACAAAGCGGCGCAGTTCCGGCTCGTTGATCTGGCCCCGTTCATCGAGGGGCACCAGCAGTGGAGTGAAAATCCCTTGGAGCCTTGTCAAACCACAAGGATACACGGTTGCGCATGGGTTTCACACAAAACCCCTAGCGCGGATTGAACAAGTGTTCTAACCGGGTTGGCTTGCGATGGCCCTATTCCGCTCTCTAGACCTGAGCGATCAGTTCGATGCCTTCTTTCGCCCCCAGATTGCGCGAGTATTTTCGGGCGGTGGCGTTGTTCCAGTGCTCATGCACGCCGAGGCTTGCCAGGCTGCCACTACCATCGGGGTTGTAAACGGTGCCAGACGGGGGTTTCGCCGCCTGTGCCGCTTCGTGGAGGTAGTTGTCGGCGTGGCCGCGCACCTGGGTAGCGCGAGGCTCGTTCCTGAGCAGGTCCAACGCCACGGAGTCGATCGCCACGGGATCCTGCGACATTAAAATGCTGGAAGCCCAATGATCCCCGAAGGAGGCCCACTTGAACACGCTGCCTTCATTGTGCTCCGCGGTATATAGGCCGTCCAGGATGTAAAGCATGGTTTTGCCGCCGAGGTGACGGTGCCCCATCAGATCCACCAAGGCGTTGTAAGAGCCCATCGGCTGAGTCCGCATGACGCTGCCGTGCAGGACCATTGGAGACCAGCCACCATCGTTCGGAAAATGGATGGATCCGAAGTGGTTCTTGGCGGTCAATGTGACGCCAGCCATCCCGTGCGGCCGCAGCAGCGCCATGTTGATCATGTACTTCGCCTCAGTCACTTGCCGGGGGAGATAGCCGATCAGCAGTTCCGCTCTGGAGAATCGGACTGGGTTCGCCATGTCCGGGGTGGGGGATATGCGGCCGCCAAGATTGTAATCGGCCCCCACCAGGAATTTCACCGCCTGGAATTCAGGATTGGAATTCGCCCGGATCCTGGCGAAGATCGGTTGACCGACATTACGAATGCCGGTGGCATCGTAGATCATGATGTCTTCGCCCCGAACCCGGGCCATCTCGATCAGTTGGGTGACCAGGGCTTCGACGGCGTGAGGGCTGGGCAAGCCATTCTGCGGTTCCCTCGGAAACGTCGCTCCCCGGGCCAGCGTGCCCCATTCCGGCGACCGGTCCTGATTGCAGTTGATTTTGATTGCGACTCTCTCCCCTGGGCGATATCCGGAACTCCCCAGCTTGCGGTCATTATCGAAACTCCGGAACAGCGCGTCCCAGGCCTGCCTGTCATTGCTTCTTCCAGTCAGATTCCGGATTAGCCGGGAAGTGATGCTGTGGACTATTTTTGGGTTGGTGTTGGCGTCATCCCACCAGTGCCCCGTCGCACCGTCCCAACTGGTGGCGTTGGCGTCGCGCACCCATGCCACTCTGCCTGGGTGGATTCCCTTCCCGTCGCCGATCGGATGGTTGGCCTCTTCGCTGGGTCTGAAGGGGTCTGCCGCCGCCATCCCACCCCGTCTTTGCGCGATCGCCTCCCATGGCAATACCAGAGGGACATGAACGAGACCGGCAGCCGGCGCCGCGGCGAGCGACCGCAGGAAGCACCTTCTATGCATGAGACTGCTCCTTTCAAATTTCCCGTCGAGAATTTTGTCTGCCGGAACGGCGCGCGGCACGGCCCCGCCGGGTCCCTTTGGCGCTCCGGCTGCGTGCTGCACGTATTGTAACCACCTGCTGCGCTCTCGTAAACCTGCTTGGAGCTGCTGCGTGGCTTGGCCACGTTTCTCCAGATGCGGAACCGCCGGATCCGCGGACTTGGTCTGTGACATGACACCAGCCACCAGGGCAACGCGCACAAAAAAAATGCGAGGGCGCTTTGTATAATCCAGTCAGCCGTCTTATTTAACCGAGACTCCCCATACGTCGGCGCGACGCGATTTGCCGGCGGGACCTTCGACTTCGAGGATGGTCGTGTAGTCGCGTCCGGCTTTGTACTCGTGCAGCGGGTTCCGTTCAGTCGAGGTGGCGCCGTCCCCGAAATCCCATTTCCAGGACGTGACCTTGCCCTCGGATTCGTCTTTGAACACCACCAGGCGGCGTTCCATATCCGCCACTTTATAGGAGAACTTTGCCTGGATGGCTTTCTGGAATTGTGGTTCGAGCGGCATGAGGCGGAAGCCGACCAGGTCGCTGGCGTCGCCGAACATGGTTTGTTTGTGAGAGAGATTCCAGAAGCCTACACGGCCGCGCGCATTGGCGTCGTCGTAATCGATCACCGCCCACGAAAGGCCGATCAACTTATTTTCGGTCAGCACGGTTTCGACGGCGCGCTGCGGTCCGTCGCACGGAGAGTAATCGAAAGGCGTGATATAGAATTCCAGGATCAACTTGCCGCTCTCGCCCGGTTTAAAGTTGTAGTTGTAAGCCGCGTTTGCGTAGGGCAGTTTCTTGATGTATTGCGCGCAGCCCCAGGCCATGGCCCAGTCCTTGTCGCCGGGCGGCGTAAAGATGTGGTAGTTCTGCGCTTGGACCCCGTGCGTGGCCCAATGCGCCTCCTCCCGGCCGATGCGTGGGTCGATCACCGAGCGCGCCTTGCCCACCGCCTCGGGGGTCCAGACGTCGCGGTGGTAAATATCGATCAACGGGCCGCCGGAAAGATCGCCATCGACCACCACTTCGAATATGTCGTTGTGCAGATCGGTGCGCGAGAAATCCCAGTAATTGTCATAAGCTTCGTAGAGGAAATAGAGGCGGTTGAGTCCCTTGACCCAACCGACCTTGACCTTGACGTCGAGGTTTTTGGGATCGTGATTCATGCCGTGGCCTTCCTCGGTGTCCATGAGTTGATCCATGCCAATCGAGTAGCTGTCGGGTACTATGGACCAATCGTCGGGATTGCCGTCAATCCGCGGGATCTTGTCGGGAGGGAATTGAAAGATTTTGAAGGTCACATCGGGACGCTCCAAACCGAACTGCGGGGGCAGAAACAGCGCGGCGAGAAAAGCTAAAATCAGGCAGCGTTTGGACATGGGTTTGCTCCGATTCGCCTACCTATTTTACGCGTGCGCGACGGCGTTTCGATATCGTTGTTATTTTCTGGCCGTATGGAGCCGATTCGGATATTACGAAAACGTGGCTATAAAACGTGGGCGTTCACTCCGGGAAGTTGGCGGCGCCAGGACCAAGGCGGAGCCGGCGGCGAAAAGCCGCGGCAAAGATCAATACGTCTCGCGGGCCGTAGGTAAGGCGCTGGAGACGCTTCCGCAGGCTAGACGGCGAGCAATTCGATGCCGTCTATTCTTGATTCGTCAGAAGAATCTGTGGGTGAGTTCCGGCTCGGGCAGTTTGCCAAGTGAATGATAGAGCGCCAGTTCGGTGACTCGGAAGGTTCGGAACCCATAGGATTTTCTCATAGTGAC
>JBEKYD010000299.1:0-9394 GCA_049511335.1 Bryobacteraceae bacterium
ACATGGGGTTGGTCACCGTGGCGGTGGCGGCGGTGGGCCTCGCCACGAGCCTGCGCATTGCGCGCGTCCGCCCCGCCGGCGCCACGTCGCCATTTCGCCTGGACCCTTTCGCGGAAGTCGTCACCGGCACCAAGCACCTTCTGGCGGACCGCCCGCTCTGGCTGACCGTGCTCGCGATCTCCTACTTCTGGTTCCTGGGCGCGCTGTTTCAAATGGACCTGCTGCTATTCGGCAGCGAGGTGTTGCACGCCGGCGATTTGCGGATCGGGTTGATGGTCACGTGCCTGGCGGTGGGAATCGGCGTGGGCAGCATGCTGGCCGGCAGACTTTCGGGCGACAAGGTGGAGCTGGGTCTGGTGCCGCTGGGCTCGATCCTGATGGCCGTCTTCTCCGTCCTGCTTTATGCCGCGCGCGGATCCTACGCGTGGTCGGTCGCCATGCTGGCGCTGCTCGGTGCTTCGAGCGGGTTGTTCATCGTGCCGCTCAATGCCTACTTGCAGCAGCGTGCCGAGCCGCGCGAAAAGGGCCGCCTGATCGCCACCAACAACTTCTACAATACCGTGGGCCTGTTGCTGGCCTCCGCCGTGCTGTGGCTTTTCCACGACCGGCTGCATGTCTCGCCCGATAAGCTGATCCTGATTTTCGGGCTGGCCACGGTCGGCGCCACGGCCTACATCGTCACCGTCGTGCCGGATTTTCTGATTCGCTTCGTGCTCTGGATGGCGACCCACACGATTTTCCGAATCCGCATTGTGGGCCAGGAAAACGTGCCGTTCCGGGGACCGGCGCTGCTGGTAGCCAATCATATTTCGCACGTAGACGGGTTCCTGATCGGCGCTTCGGTGCAGCGGTTTATCCGTTTCCTGGTGTGGCGGCCCTTCTATGAAATGAAACTGCTCGGCTGGTTGTTCCGCCTCACCGGCGCGATTCCGGTGGGTACGCGCTCGCCGCGGGAGGCCATCGAAACCATTCGCCGGGCGCGCCGCGAGCTCGCCAATGGCGAAGTGGTCTGCATCTTCGCCGAGGGCGCGATCAGCCGGACCGGCAACCTGCTGCCGTTCAAGTCCGGCCTCGAAAAAATCGCCGCCGGATCGAACGCTCCCATCGTTCCCGTGCATCTGGACCGCCTCTGGGGCAGCATCTTCAGTTTCGAGGGCGGCAAGTTTTTCTGGAAATGGCCCAAGCGGATTCCCTATCCGGTCACGGTATCTTTCGGGCGCCCGTTGCCTTCCACGGCCACCGCGCAGCAAGTCCGCCAAGCCATTCTGGAATTGGGCAGCGACGCGGTCGCGGCCCGCAAATCGCGCCGCGACATCTTACCCGCGCGCTTCGTTCGCACCGCCAGAAAGAACTGGTCGAAATTCGCCATGGCGGATTCGACCAGCCGCGAGGCCACTTACGGCAGAGCGCTCACCGGCAGCTTGCTGATTGCCGACTGGCTTCGGAAGCATCGCCGCGAAGATGAAATGGTCGGCGTGCTGCTGCCAACGTCCGTGGCCGGCGCACTGGCCAACGTGGCTCTTACCATGACCGCGAAGACGCCCGTGAACCTCAACTTCACTGCCGGCCGCGAAGGCATGGCCGCGGCCATCGAGCAATGCAATATCAAAACCACCGTCACCTCGCGCGTGTTTCTCGCCAAGGCAAAAATCGAGGCCATGGACGGCGCGATCTATATCGAGGACATCCTGGCATCGACCCATGCGGTGGCTAAGGCCGCCGCATGGCTGCGAGCGCGTCTCATGCCTGAATATTTCCTGCTTCGCCGTTACGCGCGGCGGCGGCCGGCGCCCGATTCGCTGGCCACGGTCGTCTTCTCCAGCGGCAGCACGGCCGTGCCCAAGGGCGTGATGCTCTCGCACTACAACCTGATCTCGGATATCGAAGCCATGGCCCAGGTGTTTTGGATCGATAGCGGCGACCGTATCGTCGGGACCCTCCCGTTCTTCCATTCGTTCGGCTTTACCGTGACAATCTGGTTCCCGCTGGTGAGCGGCTGCGGCGTAGTCTACCACCACAACCCATTGGACGCCAAAGCTACCGGGGCGCTCATCCGGAAGTACAAGGGCACGTTCCTCGTTTCCACCCCGACCTTCTGCGGCAATTACGTCAGAAAGTGCTCGCGCGAGGAACTCGCGTCCCTGCGCTTCGTCCTGGTGGGCGCGGAAAAGTTGCGCGACCAGGCGGCTCGCGAGTTCGAGGAAAAGTTCGGCATCCGGCCGCCCGAGGGATACGGCTGCACGGAGATGGCGCCGGTGGTGTCGGTCAACGCGCCCGACTTTCAGGCGGGCAGTGACACCCAAACCGGCTCCAAACCCGGCACGGTCGGCCATCCCTTGCCTGGCGTGGCCGTGAAGGTGGTGGACCCCGAAAGCGGGGAGACCTTGCCGGCCAATACCCAAGGGTTGCTTCTGGCAAAGGGATCGAACCGGATGTTGGGCTACCTTGGAAATTCGGCCTTGACCGATTCCGTGTTTCGGGATGGCTGGTACGTGACCGGAGATATCGCTTCGGTGGACGACGAAGGGTTCATCCGCATCACCGACCGCCTTTCGCGATTCAGCAAAATCGGCGGCGAAATGGTGCCGCATCTCAAAATCGAAGAAGCGGTTGGCCGCATTCTCGGCGGCATGGCGTGCGTCACGACTGGCGTGCCGGACCCGCACCGCGGCGAGCGCCTCGCCCTTCTCTATACCGACGGCGCCATGGCGCCTCGAGATCTTTGGCAGCGTCTTTCGGAAACCGGCCTGCCCGCGTTGTGGATTCCCAAACGCGAAGACATTTTCCAGGTGGCAAGCTTGCCGCTCCTCGGCACCGGTAAGCTCGACCTGCGCGCGATCAAGGCGCAGGCAGCCAGTTTGGTGGAAAAAACGAAATTCGAGCCGCCGATAAACGCCGATGAACACCGATAAAGAAATCAAGGGTTTTATCGGCGTTCATCGGTGTTCATCTGTGGCGATATTTCTTCGACGCCCTCGGGAAAGGAGCAGTCATAATGGAAGCCTTTCTGCTGTTCGTAGTGCTCGTAGTGCTCGCGATCCGATGGTGGGTTCTCTCGCAGCGCTATGCCGAGATGGAACGCCGGATCGCGACGTTGTCGCAGGAGCAAGTCGCCCCTGGCGTAATCTCACAGTTAACCCGAAGGATCTTCCAATTGGAAGGCGCGGTGGCGGAGCTCAAAGCAGGCCGCAGCGAGCCTGCACCGGCAGTTCCGATCGCACAGCCGGAGCCAGAGCCCGAAACGCCGAAGCCGGAGCCGGAATCTCCGTCCGCTCCTCCATTGCCGCTCCCGATGATGCCTCCTCCGGAGCCGGCTACTCCGCCGGTTGAACCACCCCCGGCGCCAGCGCCTCCGCCTCCGGTTGCCTTTCCGACCTTCGCAGCTCCTGTACCGCCTCGCCCGAGCCGCAGCAGCGAGGAATGGGAAGCGCTGGTGGGCGGAAACTGGCTCAACAAGCTGGGCATCCTGGTTCTGGTCATCGCCATTGCGCTTTTTCTCGGTTACTCGTTCACCCAACTGGGGCATGCCGGACGTGCGGCGATCGGCCTGGCGGTGAGCATCGCGCTACTCGCCGGCGGCGTGGCGATGGAACGGCGCGCGCCCTACGTCATCTTCGCTCGCGGCCTTTTGGCCGGCGGATGGGCCGGGCTGTATTTCACCACCTACGCCATGCAGGCGGTGGATGCGGCCAAGGTCATCGACAACCCGGCGCTGGGCGCTTTTCTGCTGCTCGCCGTCGCCGCCGGAATGGTGGCGCATTCGTTGCGCTATCGCGTCCAAGCTCTCACCGGCCTCGCGTATTTCGTGGCTTTCGCTACGCTGGCGATTACGCCCGTCACGGCTCTCTCGGTAGTTGCGCTGGTGCCGCTGGCGGGCTCGCTGCTGGTGGTTGCCCAGCGCTTCTCATGGTCGGGCCTGGTGCTGTTCGGCCTCGCGGCCACTTATGGGACCTGCGCATCGAAGGGCGACAATGGCGCTCCGCTCTGGGCCGCCCAGACCGTGTTCGCCGCCTACTGGCTGCTGTTTGAAACTTACGACATCTTGCGGGCGTATCGGCGCTCAAATGTCGCCGCCGAG
Organism: Bryobacteraceae bacterium; assembly: GCA_049511335.1. GTDB lineage: Bacteria > Acidobacteriota > Terriglobia > Bryobacterales > Bryobacteraceae > JBEKYD01. The sequence goes on from JBEKYD010000299.1 coordinate 4,079, forward strand.
CAAGTCGTTCTGCCGCTCAATGCGCTCGGATTCGGAATGCTCTCCTACGCCAAGTGGTCGGTTGCGGCTCCGGAGCAGATTCATTTGCTCGCGTCCGGAATGGCGGCGGCGTATCTGGCCAGCACGGTCCTGCGCGCCGTTCTTCGCCCTCCGGCAAGCTTCCCAGCCGAGACCACCACGGTGGAACGCATCTTAGCCGGCGGATATGAAGGCCCTATCACCCTGGCCGCGGCTTTCTCCGCCGCGGCGGCGGCTCTGAAACTCCACGGCCAAACCGTGAACACGGTCCTTCTGGCCGAAGGCGAGTTGCTCTTCCTGGCCGGGTTTGTTTTCCGGCAGGACTACCCGCGCCGTCTCGCCGGCACGCTGTTCGCGGCGCTCGGATTCAAGCTCCTGGTCACGGACATCCCCGATGCGGGAACGGTCCAGGTCGCGGGCCGGACTCTGCAAGATTGGACGCCCTCCGCCGTGCTCGCCGCCGCAATTTTCTATATCGACCGCGGCCTGCGCCGAACCGGCGTGCGCTACGCCCTGAGCTATGGCTACGCCGCATCCGCGCTGGTGGCGCTGGCGATCGGCTTCGAGATTTCGCTGCGCCATCTCGGGTTGGCATGGCTGGGCCTTGGCGCGCTCCTGTTCGTATTCGGTTGGCGATTCCGCCTCTTCGATTTCCGCATGCAGGGCTACCTCGCCGGCGTGCTCTCCGCCGGCGCGATATGGCGGCGCCAGATGGAAATCAGCGCCGGAACGGTTGCGCCCTGGGAGCCCTGGGTACCGCTGGCCGTCGCGGCCGTGGTGGCATATGCCGCCGCTCTCTGCGCACTTCGCTCCGCCGCCAATCGCTTCGCCGACAACGAGCGCGAGGCTCTTCAAACCGTCGCCAGCGCGGCCGTCAGCGGGGCTGCCGCCGCCTTGCTCTGGAGAACCGTGCCGGCCGTCTACCTTGGCCCGGCCTGGATGGCGCTGGGCATTCTGGCTCTCGAATTGGGTTTGCGCCGCTGGCCTTCGGACCTGCGCACTCACGCCCACATTCTCGCCTCGCTGGGCGCCGCGCGCGTGCTGTTCTTCACCATCCTGCCGTTCCACGCGATCGGCGGCGCCGATGAGCGCGTCGCCATCGCCTGGGCCGCGCTGCTCGCCTATGCTTTCGCCGCGCGCATGTTTGTGGCCCGGCCGGACGAGGCCCTCGCGGGCGAATCGCGCGCTGCCATCAACATCGCCTCCGCCTGTGGTTCGCTATTCACCATGATCGAACTATGGGTGGTGCTTCACCCAATGGCCGTCGCTCCCGTTTGGGCCGTGTTCGCGCTACTACTGATGGAAATCGGTTTCCGCGCGGACTTGCCCGGCCTGCGCTTGCAGGGCCACGCCGCCTCCGCAGCCGCCTTCGGCCGCCTCTTCTTTGCCAATCTGGAGCCGGGCGGCTATTCTTTCGGCGTTTCTCACCGGCTGTGGAGCACCGCGGTGGTGATTGCATCGCATTATTTCGAGTGGTGGCGGCAAGGCCGATGGACCGAACGGCTCCGTGAATGGGAGCGGTCTTCAAAGCGTCCGTACCTATACACCGCGGCGGCTCTCATCGCGGGTCTGCTGTACCTGGAACTGCGCCCGCCGTTCCTCGCGGTTGGCTGGGCGTTGCTGGCTCTCTTATTGCTCGTGCTCGGCCGCTTCGGCAACGTGCCCGACCTCAAGTTCCAGAGCTATGCCCTGGCCGCACTCGCGTTCACGCGTGCCATGGCTTTGGAGCTGTTCTCGCCCGAGATCTTCGCCAACATCGCCGAACGCATCGTGGCAGGCGCTTCGGTCGCGGGATGTCTATTCGTCGCCCAGCTCTTTCTGCCGCGACCACCTCGTACGGAAAACGCCGAGACCGGCACGGAGTGGTACGGGCGCGTGTTCTATTCGCTCATTGCCACAGCTCTCGCCACCGCTCTTCTCTACCACGAGGTCTCCGGCAGCATGTTGACGGTGGCCTGGGGAATCGAAGGTGCGGCCCTGCTCGCGGCCGGCTTTCCGCTGCGCGACCGCACCCTGCGCCTCTCGGGTCTCGCGCTCTTCCTGGTTTGCATCGCCAAACTTTTCTTCTACGATTTGCGCCAGATCGAGACGCTTTACCGCATCCTGTCCTTCTTCGTGTTAGGCGTGATTCTGGTAAGTGTCTCCTGGCTCTACACGCGGTTTCGCGACCGCATTCAACGGTACTTATAGGAAAGGAGCGGGAGTATGCCCGCGAATTGGGAATCGCATCTCGAACAGTGGACCACCGCCGGCGTCGTCGATAGCGCGACTGCCGAAAGGATTCGAACCTGGGAGGCGAGCCAGGCGCGCTCGGGCGGCCTGCGCTGGCCCATCTTGCTGGCGCTGGCGTTTGGCGTGCTTACGCTCGGCGCCGGCGTCCTCTTATTTGTCTCGGCGCATTGGGACCAACTCGACTCCGGCGAGCGCATGACGCTGGTGCTCGTCATGGTCGGCATCTTCCACGCCGGTGGGGCGGTGGCCGCGGCGCGCTTCGAGAGTCTCTCCATCGCGCTGCACACGGTCGGTACCGTGGCGCTGGGCGCCGGCATTGCTCTGGCCGGACAGATCTTTCACCTTTCCGAGCACTGGCCGACCGCGGTCCTGCTCTGGGCCCTGGGCGCGGCCGTCGCGTGGATTCTGCTCCGCCACTGGACCCAGGCCGCGCTGGTCGCCATCCTGGTTCCGTACTGGCTGGCGGGCGAGTGGTGGGTGCACATGTCAGAGACCCGCTACTACTACCCCGTTGGCCCCATCGCCGCGGGCATCTGCGCTCTGAGCTTCACTTATCTCACGGCTCTTCGCGCGGGTAACAATACCTCGCTGCGGAGGGCGCTGGGCTGGTTGGGCGGTATCGCCCTGCTACTGGCAGCGTCCGTGGCCGCGGTGAATTGGGAGCCGCACTCGGGCCCGCTGGGGTCGCAGGCCGTCGCATGGTCGCTTGCCGCGTTCCTGCCGCTCGCGCTGGCCGTGGTCCTTCGGGGGCGCGATGCCGTGTGGAACGGCATCGCCATTGTTTGGGCGCTACTCCTCCCGTCAATAAGTGCCGGACCTGGCGATCATATCCTTGTGTATGTCTGGTGCGCGATCGGATCGATCGGCCTCGCCTGCTGGGGAGTGCGGGAGTCGCGCACCGAGCGCATCAACCTTGCCACGGCTGGGTTCGCCATCACCGTGCTGGTCTTCTATTTCTCCAGCGTGATGGACAAGCTGGGCCGTTCCGCCAGCTTGATCGTGCTCGGCCTGTTATTCCTTGGCGGCGGTTGGTTGCTGGAACGGACACGCCGCCGGCTGATCTCGCAATTTCGTCAGGAGGCCATATGAAACCGCTCTATCGTGGAATTGCCGTCGGTGTGCTGCAATGCCTGCTGGTGCTGAGCCTGGCCGGAAAATATGCATACGATCGCGAGCGTCTGCCGCGGGCGTGGGCCAAGGCGGTGCCGTTCGATCCCAATCTCGCCATCCGGGGCCGCTATGTCTCGCTAACCCTGGAGGTGGATGCCCCGGCGGGGTCCCCGCCAGGCTACTGGGCGACTCTCTCCGTGCGGAACGGGCGGCTGGTCGCCGAACCGGTTGCATTCGACAGCGGTGTCCGTCTCTTCCGCTGGGGAGATGACAGTTGGAGGATTCTGGACCCGATAGCATTCTTCATCCCCGAACACGCGCAGGACCCATCGCGCCTCCCACCCGGCCAGGAGCTTTGGGTCGAAGTGAGCGTGCCTCGTCGCGGGCCGCCCCGCCCCATCCGTCTGGCGGTCAAGAAAGACGGGGTGCTCACGCCGCTAGACCTGCGGTAACGGAAGACACTGCCGTGAAGCTCTTCGGACCCGTCCACCTCTCGCTGTTGTCGGTTATCGCCGCCATCGCCATCGCCCTTCCGGTCCTGTGCCGGCGGGGCATCGTGCCGGCGCGCGGCGCACGCCTGGCTGTCGGGTGGGCGCTGGCCGTCAACGAGCTCATCTGGTGGATCTTCCGCTATTCGCACGAAGGCATCCGCGCCGCCAACCTTCCCTTGCAGCTTTGCGACCTGACCGTATGGTTAGCCGTGGCCGCCTGCCTTACGCTTGCTCCGGCCGTGGTGGAGTTCGCTTACTTCGCGGGCATCGCCGGCGCCGGAATGGCGCTGCTCACTCCCAACCTGTGGTCGCCTTGGCCGAGTTACCCCGCCATCTATTTCTTCGTGGCGCACGGCGGCATCGTGATCGCCATCGCGCTGGTGGCATTTGGCGGCATGGCGCGATTCCGGCCGGGCGCGGTCTGGCGCTCCTTCGGCCTCTTGCTCTGCTATGCCGCGCTGGTTGGCGCGGTCAACGCCGTTCTCGGTGTCAATTACATGTTCCTGTGCCAGAAGCCGCGCAATCCATCCCTGCTCGACTTGATGGGTCCGTGGCCCTGGTATCTGGCCGGCGGCGGCGCCGCTGCGCTGGCGCTCTTCTGGTTGTTATGGCTGCCGGTGCGATGGATGGGAGACGTTGGCGGCAACCAAACCAAGGCCCAGCGTTAGCAGAGCCGGCAACCGCGGCCTCCGGTCGCGGCCCGGTTTCCGGCGTGCTGTTATGCATTCTGGGGCATTTCAGGCGGCGGCGGTTTGAGGTTTTAGCAGGCAGCAGCGCTCGTATTTTCTCCCGCTGCCGCAGGGACACGGCTCGTTGCGGCCGATTTTGGGTGCAGAGCGGCGGTAGGGCTGTTGTGCATTTTTGTGCAGATTTTCAGGTTCTACCTCCTGATCCGGTTGCGGCGGGACGGGCGGCTTTGAGGCAAGTGGGTCAATGGACAGATTATTGAGGACAGGCGGCTTAGCAGCCTTGGCAGGGGTTTGGCCCAGGGCGGTTTGGATGATGAAAGTGGCGGCCCTGAGGCGCACGGAGGGAGAGGATTTCGGATCCGCGAGTATCTCGCGGAGGGAAGCGAAGGCCAGGTCGGCGAGTTCTATGGCGCGTTCGCGGAAGAGGAGATTGCGGTCGGACTCGGCTTGCTGTAGCGCCGCCCGGAACGGCGGGACATTGCGGCGCCAGTTAGCGATGGTGTTGCGATGGACGCCGGCAGCGGCGGCAGCATCGGTGAGGTTCGCGCCGCTGGACAGGGCGTCGATGACCTGGAGCATTTGAGGCGAGAGGTGAAGATCGTTCATGGGGGCTACCTTACGGCTCCACGATAGCGTGCGAGGGTCAAAAAGCCGGGGGCGAAGGAGGGCATGGATTGGCTGTAGGCTGATGGAAGGAAAGGGGTAAGAGAATATTTGCAAGCCTTGTGACTGCTACTCGGGCCGATCTCACTTTTTCGTTAAGCGCCGTGTAAGTC
>JBEKYD010000300.1:0-9341 GCA_049511335.1 Bryobacteraceae bacterium
CGGTAGCGGAGCTTGATTCTTGTGGAGAGAGGTGCGGGACGAGGGCTCGTCCCGCGCGGACCAGGGGGCCGCCCCACCAGTTACAACGCGTGCGCCGTTGCGAGAAGTATGCGGCCTTAGGCCATTTGCACTCAATTCCGGTTTGGCGTCCCAGGGAATCTTGCCCTGCCCGCCGCTCTCCTGGTAAACTATTTGTTTAGATTCATCGAGGAGATTTCTGTCTTATGGCACAGGTATGCGAGGTGTGTGGGCGCAAACCGCTATTCGGGCACAAGATCAGTCACGCCCATAACGTCACCAAGCGCCGCTGGAACTTGAATTTGCAGTCGGTCCACGCGTTGGTCAATGGGGCCGGTAAGCGCATGCGCGTGTGCACCTCCTGCATTCGCTCGGGCAAAGTTCAGAAGGTCGCGTAACGATCCTCGCCGGCGGCGGTTCGCTTATCGCCAGGCTTATTGTCACTGCGGGGGGCGGCGCGGCCATTGCAGGCAGGCGCCGGCGAACGCGATCAGCGAGCCAGCCAGCAAACCGGCCGCCAGCTCGGCGCCACGCGGTGTGAAGCGGTAACCGCTGAAGATGTAGCCCTTCACCATTAGCGCCGGCACCGCCAAAGCCCAAATCAAGAACAGCCCCCGCAGCTTTCCCGCTACGGCCAACACCACGCTGAACAATCCGAAGAGCGATCCAAGCAATAGCCAGCGCAGCAGGGCCGGACCGGTCCAGGGCAGCATATCCAGGCGGAGGAAAACCGTCGGCGAAGCCATCGCCAGCGCGGCCACGGCGAGAAGAAAGAGCGTTAGTACCAGGTGGAACAGGTAGCTGAAAATACGCACGAGGCTTTTCAGAGCCGCCACAATCGCGTGGAACCTCCTTGAGTGGAAAGGGTTATTCTAGCAAGTTCGGCCGCGCGTGGGCGAAATCGCATGGGAGGTACTGGAACACGCAAACCGGTATCTTGACCCTTTGATTTCAGTGCGTTACAATCGGATGTAGGGAAAGTGTAAATCGCGCACTTGAATGGGCACGGAAACCAACCTCCGAATGCGGCACCGGGAGATCCTGGGTTCCATCGTCCGAATGTACATCGAGACGGGGGAACCGGTAGGGTCGCGCACCCTCTCGCGGCTGCGCACCGAAAGCCTCAGTCCGGCTTCCATCCGTAACGTAATGGCGGACTTAGCGGACGAGGGGTACCTCACCCAACCGCATACTTCGGCCGGCCGGGTGCCGACTGAGAAAGCCTTCCGGCTCTATGTGAGCTTGCTCACGGCGTCGCGCGTGGCGGGGAGCGAATCGGACCGGCTGCGGACCGAGTTCAGCGGCTTGCCGACCCTGGGCGCACGGGTCGAACGCTCGAGCCAGGTGCTGATGGAAATGACGCGGAACGTGGGCATTGCGGCGGCGATCCCCTCCCTAACCCAGGAACTGGACCAGATCGAGCTGATTCCGCTCTCCGACAGCCGGGTGCTGATGGTCTTGGTGACGCGCGATCGCGACGTGCACAATCGCGTGGTCACGCTGGACGAGCCGGTATCGGGCGAGGAGCTGATTTCCATCCGCAATTACGTGAATCGCAACTTTTCCGGCTGGCAATTGGGCGAGGCGCGGCGCGAGCTGCTGCGCCGCATGCTGGAGGAACGGGCGCTTTACGACGCCGTGCTGCGCAAGCTGCAAATGCTCTTTCAGAAGGGCTTGCTGGATGTGGAAGTGACGCCGGAAGTGCACATGGAGGGGGCGTCGAACCTGGTTGGGCTGGATCTGCCGATCACCCGCGAGAAACTGCGCGAACTGCTGCGGGCTTTGGAAGAAAAAAAGCGCCTGATCGAGCTGCTGGACCGCTTTCTGGAAGAGCCCTCCTTCGAGCTGCAAGTACGCGTGGGACTGGAAGAAGCCCATCCGGCGATGAAAGATCTGGCCTTGATCGGGATGAACGTCCGGATGGCGAGCGGGCAGCCTGCCAAGGTGGCCGTTCTCGGCCCGATGCGCATGCACTATGAGCGCGCCATGGCGGCCGTGCTGCAAACCAGCCGGGCCTTGGCCGGCGCCCAGTTCTGAAACGGAACCGGACGAAGAGATAGGCCACGGATGAACACGGATGGACACAGATAAAAACAAACTACGTTACTGGTTTTATCCGTGTGTATCCGTGTCCATCCGTGGCTCAAATGGTTTTCCGCGGCTGTTCGCGGCCGCGGGTCGTGTTTGATGGAATTGACGCTTTTGGTAGGCTAGAAACAGTGGAACCTCAAGACCCCGAATCGAACGTTTCCGACGTGTCTCCTTGCGACGCCTTGCCGGTGGAAACGCCCGAATCCCACCTTGCGGCACTGGCCGCGGAACGGGATCGCCTACTGGCGGAGAAGTCCGAGCTGGAAAACCGCCTGTTGCGGGCGCGCGCCGAGTTCGACAACGCCCGCCGCCGGGGCGAGCGCGAGCGCTCCGAGTACCTGCAATTCGCGGCCATGGACATGGTGCGGGACATCCTTCCGGTGCTGGACGATTTCGAACGCGCTCTCAAAGTAGAGACCGCCGGCGCCAACTACGCCAAAGGAGTGGAGTTGATTTACCAGCGCCTGTACGACGGCCTCAAAAAGATTGGGCTGGAGCCGATCGAGAGCGCCGGCCAGAAGTTCGATCCGAACCTGCACCAGGCGGTGGATCGCGAAGAGAGCCAGGATGTGGAGGATCAAACCATCCTGACCGAGTATCAACGGGGTTATAACTTCAAGGGCCGGATGCTCCGGCCGGCGATGGTGAAGGTAGCGGTCCGACCGTAATGGCAAATCCGGTGTCGAAACGAGACTACTACGAAATTCTAGGCGTGTCCAAGGAAGCCGGCGAATCGGAGATTAAGAGTTCCTATCGCCGGCTGGCGTTGCAATACCACCCGGACCGGAATCCCGATAACCCGGACGCGGAGGAGCGCTTCAAGGAAGCCTCGGAAGCGTATAGCGTCCTGAGCGATGGGCAGAAACGGGCGGCGTACGACCGCTATGGCCACGCGGGTCTGCAAGGCTCGCCGGGCGGGGCGGGTTTCAATCCCGACACTTTCGCCGATTTCAGCGATATTCTGGGCGATTTCTTCGGCTTCAGCGACCTGTTCGGAGGCGGACGGCGGCGCGCCCGGGCCGAGCGCGGCGAAGACGTGCGCTACGACCTGGAGATCGCCTTCGACGAAGCCATCTTCGGCCTGACCGCGGAAATCCAGGTGCCCCGCATGGAGCCCTGCGAACGCTGCCACGCCAGCGGCTCGGAACCGGGCAGCGGCCCGGCGACCTGCCCCACCTGCCACGGCCGCGGCGAGGTGCTCTACCAGCAGAGCTTTCTCTCCATCCGCCGGACCTGCAATACCTGCATCGGCACCGGGCGGATTATCCGCAACCCTTGCATCGAGTGCCGCGGCCAGGGCCACCGCCAGGTGCGGCGGAAGCTGAAAATCAATATTCCCGCGGGCGTGGATGACGGCACCCGTCTCCGGCTGGCCAACGAAGGCAACCCGGGCCCGGCGGGAGGCCCTCCCGGCGACCTGTACGTCTTCCTCAAGGTCAAGGAGCACGCGTTTTTCGAGCGCCACGAAAACGATCTGCACTGCACCATTCCCGTCAACTTCGGCCAAGCCGCGCTGGGCGCCGAAATCGAGGTTCCCACCCTCGAAGGACTCCACCGCCTGAAGATTCCCGAGGGCACCCAAAACGGCGACCAATTCCGGCTGCGCCACAAGGGTGTGCCCATCCTCAACGGCGGCGGGCGCGGCGACCTGCACGTGCACGTGAGCGTACGCGTCCCCACGCGCCTCACCCGCGACCAGCGAAAACTGCTGGAGCAGCTTCGCGATTCTCTCCCGGCGGATAACGCGCCCACCGAAAAAGGGCTGTTCGACAAAGTCAAAGACTATTTCGTGTAGAGACCGACCCGCGACCGTTAGGAGCGGAGAAAAAATCAAATTCTAGCCACAGATAAACACAGATGAACTCAGATAAATCCCTTTAGTTCTTTATCTGCGTTTATCTGTGTCCCACCTGAAAGGCCTTTCACCCCGAATCGTCACTCCCCCAGCAGCCCCAGCAACTGTTCTTCGTTCATGATGGCGATGTTCAATTCCCTCGCCTTGGCCAGTTTCGATCCCGCGTCCGCGCCGGCCACCACGTAGTTGGTTTTCTTGCTCACCGAGCCGGCCACCTTGCCGCCGGCGGCTTCGATGCGCCGCTTGGCTTCCTCGCGAGTCAGCGTAGACAGGCTTCCGGTGAGCACGAAGGTGAGGCCGTGGAAGGGTCCTCGGATGGCGCGCGTGGTCTCCTGGTGAAACACCAGGCCGGCATCCCGCAGTCCTTCCACCAGGCTGCGGTTGCGCGGCTCGCGGAAGAACTGGTAAATGCTCTCCGCCACCTTGGGGCCCACTTCCTGAGCTTCCTGCAGCTCTTCCACGCTGGCCGCAGCGATCGCATCCAGCTCGCCGAAGAAGTTGCCTAACAGAGTGGCGGTGCGCTCGCCCACAAAGCGAATCCCCAGCGCCGCCAAAACCCGCGGCAGGGGATTCTGTTTGGACTTCTCGATGTTATCCACCAGCTTGGCGGCGGATTTGGCGCCCATTCGCTCGAGATCCTTCAACTGGTCCACGGTAAGAGAATACAGGTCGGCCACGTTCTGGACGATGTCTTTGTCGACCAGTTGATCGACCAGCGCCTCGCCCAGGCCGTCGATATTCATCACCCCGCGCGAGGCGAAATGCAGGATGGATTGCTTCAGGCGCGCCTTGCAGTTGGTGTTGATGCAGCGGCTGGCGGCTTCGCCTTCCTCGCGCACCACCGTGCCGCCGCATACCGGGCAGCGCTCGGGCATGCGAAACGGCCTGCGCGGCGAGCCCTGCACGCTCACGCGCACCACTTTGGGAATCACGTCGCCGCTGCGCTCGATCACCACTTCGTCGCCAATCTCGAGCCCCAGCCGTTCGATTTCATCCTCGTTGTGGAGGGTGGCGCGCGAAACCGTCACCCCGCCCACTTCCTTCGGCTCCAATACCGCAACCGGCGTAAGCGTTCCGGTGCGGCCCACCTGGACTTCGATCCCGGTGACACGCGTCTTTGCCTGCCGCGCCGGATACTTGTACGCGATGGCCCAGCGCGGCGCCTTAGCGGTAAAGCCCAGGGCGCGCTGCTGCGCCACCGAATCCACCTTCACTACCACGCCGTCGATCTCATAGGGGAGGGTCTCGCGCGCCGCTTCCCAGCGGGCGCAAAACTCCAGCACTTCGTCCACGCCGCGGCAGAGCCGCCGGTAGCGATTCACTTTGAAGCCCAGCTTCTCCAGCGCATCCAGCGCCTCGGACTGGCTGGCCAGCGCGGGCTCGCCATCGGCCAACAGGAAATACGGATAGAAATCCAGCCGCCGCGAAGCCGTCACGCGGGGTTCCAGAACGCGCAACGAGCCCGCCGCCGCGTTGCGCGGATTGGCAAATCGCGCTTGTCCGTTTTCGTCGCGCTCCGCGTTCAAGCGTTCGAAGGCGCGCCGGTTCATCACGGTTTCGCCGCGCGCCTCGAACGCGTCCAGTAAGCCCGCGGCGGCTTCGACGCGCAGCGGCAACGAGCGGATGGTGCGGGCGTTCTCGGTGACGTCCTCTCCGACTTCGCCGTCGCCGCGGGTCACCGCCTGCACAAAACGGCCCTTGCGATAGCGCATGGCGGTGGACAGGCCGTCCATTTTGAGCTCCGCCATGTAGCGGTAGTCTTCGCCGCCCAGCAATTCCCTGACGCGCCGGTCGAAATCGCGCAACTCCGCCTCGCTGAGCGCATTGTCCAGGCTGAGCATGGGCGAGCTGTGGCGGACCTTGACGAAACCCTCCCTCGGCTGGCCGCCCACGCGCTCGCTGGGCGAATCGGGCGATGCCAATTCGGGATGCTGCTTTTCGATCTCCATCAGGCGGCGCATCAGCGCATCGTACTCGGCGTCGGAGATCTCGGGCTTGTCGGCAACGTAATAAAGATATTCGTGATGGCGCAGTTCGTCGCGCAACCGTTCCACTTCGCGCGCGGGATCGGAGGTTGGGCTGCTCATTTGTCTCTAACCACAGTTTATAATTGAACGAGCTTATAATTGGAACGGGAAACTGGAGCCCTCTATCATTCGTTTCGGCAACAGCCTGCTGGTTTACAACCCCTTCGCGGGAAAATTCGGGAACAACGGATCGGAGCTGATCGGGCGTGCGGTCGAGGTTCTGAAGCGCCAGGGTCATAACGTCACCGTTGCGCCTACCACCGGTCCCGGCACGGCCGGAAACATTGCCCGCGAAGCCATTGGCCGCGGCACGGACTTGGTGCTGGCCGCGGGCGGCGACGGCACCGTGAACGAGGTGGTGGAGGGGATGGTGCATTCCGACGTGCCCCTGGCCGTTCTGCCCGGCGGCACGGCCAACGTGCTGGCCACGGAAATGAAGCTGGGCTCGCGGCTGGAGCGGGTGGCCGCTCGCCTGGGCGACTGCCGGCCACGCCGAATCTCGGTCGGCCAGTTGACCTGCGCCGGCGGCGTCACCCGCTATTTCCTGCTGATGGCCGGCGTCGGCCTGGATGCCCAGATCGTCGGCCGCGTCGATCCGCGTCTCAAAGCCCGCACCGGCAAGTTCGCCTACTGGGTGGCAGGGTGGGGCATGTTGGGCCGGCGCCTGAAGCAGTTCGACGTCGCCTATGAAGTGGATGGCGTGTCCCAGCACCGCCGCTGCTCCTTTGGCCTATTGAGTAAAGTGCGCAACTATGGCGGCGATTTCGAAATCGCCCGCAGCGTTCGTCTCTTCGACGACCAGTTCGAAATGGTGCTCTTCCAGGGCGATTCCACCCTGCGCTACGTGAAGTATTTCACCGGCCTGATGCTGAACCGGGTGGAGAACATGAAAGGCGTGGCCGTGGTGCGCACCCGCGAAGCCACCCTCGCCGCCGCGGACGACCAGCCGGTATTCGTCCAGATCGATGGCGAGCTGGCCGGCCGTCTGCCCGCCACCGTCCGCATCGTGCCCGACGCCCTGACCCTGATGGCCCCGCCAGAGTACGGCAACTGAAGCGCATGCGGCGCGGACACTCGCGCCCACTGCCGCATACCCGCTAAGTAGGGCGGACCCCCTGGTCCGCAGCCGGCCCCCCGGCCGGCTCTCCGCCGGTGAGCGGAACTTTACTCCCGAGGAGAGCTGCGGGACGAGGCCCCCCGCACCGCCGAAGGCCCCCGTTCATAAGGGCCAACTTAACGCGGAATTCGCTGCCATGGCCGTCAATTTTGTCCGGGAGGACGGACAGTTCCGCCCGCAGTCCCGCGTCCGACTTCTGGCAATGCGTGAACATTTGGCGCATTACCCGACTTCTCAGAACGGAACGCGGGAGTGCGTCGAGCCTCCAGATCCGCGCCTTGGGGCGTTATACGACCGAGTGGAAGTCGCCCCTCCGGCAGCACCTCTAAAATGCGCCACGGCGAGCCTTTGTTGTCTCCCACGGGGTTTCGGCAGACTGCAGCGAGATGCGTAATAATTAATTGATGTACCTCGCGAAGGCTTTCGCACAGCAACCACAGTTTTTTGCGGCTGTCGCCCAAGCGGCCGGTGCCTTGCGGCCGCATGTCGTTAGCGTGACGCCTACGCTCGGGAACGACTGGAATGGAGAATCGGCTGTCTTTTTTGAGATCGTTCTGGCCGACGGAATTCCACGCGCCCAACTTCTCCCTCTCACCAGACAGATTTCGGAATCTATCGTCCAGCAAGTACAGCCACTCGAGGAATGGGGAGTGCTCCCCTACTTCAACTTCCTGACACAGTCGGAGCAGGCCAGACGGTGGGCGTGAACAGTGGCCTACGCCGAGGAATTACTTGAGCTGGCCCAAGAACTCGCTAACCTTCACCCTGACTCTCCTCACCAGCCTAGCTTACGCAGAGCCGTCTCCACAGCGTACTATGCCCTGTTTCATCTGCTCATTTCGGAAGCCACCGCAAACTGGCAGCGGCCGGAATTACGCGCCGCCCTTGGACGCGTATTCGACCATGGTCCGATGAAGCAGGCAGCCGACAAGAAGGTCACGGAACTCAACAACTACTTCAAGACAAAGCCGCCCGAGGGTCCGGGAAAAACTGTCGCACTCCACCTCCGCAACGTTGCCGAGACCTTTGGACAAGCGCAATATCACAGAAACGAGGCGGATTACAACATAGCTCGCGAATGGAACTCGAACTGTGGATTGACGGCACAAAGGCCGGGTGATCGAAGCAACGCCAGGACGGGCGCTGCAGGAATCAGGAAAAGCTCCGTCTGTCCTACGCCCCCCTCAGAACGCGACCCAGGCCCGCCACACTCGACGCACACCCGCCAGTGGGCGTTGTCAGGCCAGATGACGTGAACGTGGAGGCACGGGGACGTTTCCGAGATTCCGCTCTTGAGCTGGATAACGCCCCGTCTGCCCCCCAGCCCCCCATTTTTCTTGCTCGTCCTCGCCGCAGTAGCTCAGACCAGCACCGCGGCAGCGGACCGAACTGGCGATCCCTTAAAGAAACGGGAAACACGTAGCCTGTCACCGGTTTTTTGTCACCGGTTTTTCGTTACAATCAACCGGCAAAACCCGCGGTAAGGCGCAAGAGCTATAGTAGACCCAAGCCATGTTGCGGATAAATCTCGCGAAATCTTTAAGCGTACTCGCCTGGATCGCGGTCGCCTGGATGCCCGCCAACCTGCCCGCCCAGTCAGCCGGCCCCGCCGTTCTGCAGATTAAGGCCGGCCAGGTGGCCGCCCACGTCAGCCCCAGGCTTTACGGACTGATGACCGAAGAGATCAATTTCTCCTACGAAGGTGGGCTGTACGCCGAGCTGGTGCGCAACCGCACCCTGATGGAGGATTCCAAGGAACCGGTCCATTGGACTCTGGTCCAGGAGCGCGGCGGCGTTGGATCGATTGCCCTCGACCCCTCGCAGAAGTTCAACGATGCCCTCCCTATCAGTCTCAAGCTAACCATCGCCCAGGCCTCGGGCAACCAGCGCGTGGGCATTGCCAATGAAGGATTCTGGGGCATCCCCGTGCGGCCGAACGCCCGCTACCGCGCCTCGTTCTACGCCAAAGCAGCCCCCGGATTCAAAGGGCCACTCTCCATTGCCATCGTGAGTGACGACGGCGCCACCACTTACGCCACCGCCCAGATCGGTGGCCTGACAGAGACATGGAGGAAGTACCAAGCGGTCCTCAACACCCGCAGCGCTCCCGTCTCGGCCACTAACCACCTGACAATCACCGCCGCCAACCCCGGTGACGTCTGGTTCAACATGGTTTCTCTCTTCCCTCCAACCTTCGACAATCGCCCCAACGGCAATCGCAAAGACATCATGC
>JBEKYD010000301.1:0-9331 GCA_049511335.1 Bryobacteraceae bacterium
GCGCCAGCTCAGCACGGCTTCCCGCGCACGAGCTGGGCGCCGCTTGGCTTTTCGAACAAGCACATGGAACAGTTCGCCCAACGTCTGAGCCGGTAGCACGATAGCCCCCGATGGCAATCGCTGGATCAGTTTCAGCGCTTTGTCTCGCATGACCGCTCCGTTGGCGCCTTCGGCGTAGGCCAGGACGTTAGTGTCCAACGCGATTCTCATGGGGCGTCGTCGTACAGCTCGTCACGCGTCCAGCGGCCGGCGTTCACAACTCGTTCTCTGCGGAGCCGGGCGAAAAGGGCGGAGCGCGCGCCTTCCGCGGCCCGATCGTCCTCGATGACGGGCGAGATTTTTGCCACGGGCTTGCCGTGACTCGTCACTACGACGCTTCGGCCTGTCCTTACGGCCCGCAGGAGTTCCGAGAACCGGCGATTGGCGTCCGCGGCCGAGACTGCTTTGTTCATGGTAGTCTCCACAATGTAGTGACATTCACTACTATACCGCGAAACCCGACGCCGGGTTAGGCGACATTCAAACCGGCATACGAATCCAAGGTGACGGTTTGTCGCCGGCCCGTACATTGGCCCGAAACGGCGTTCGGGGGGGCTGACCAACTAGACCCAAACGGCTTAGATTAAGTAAGCTCTTATGAATGGCCGGACCCCCGGCCCGCGCGGGACGCCCCGCCCCGCTTCCTGCCTGGAGAATCGGGTCTCGGGCCAAGCGATGCGCGACCAGGGGGGCACGTGGCACAGACGGATTTCCTCAGTGCGTCATGGCGTAGGTGATGTAGTTGAGCACGATGCGAAAGGCGAGTCCTGAGAACTTCTCCGGATAATCGCCTGCATCGGCCCACTCCCACGCGTCGCCCAGGTGCATGTTGAAACAGATGGCGACGACGATGCGTCCGTCCTTGTCGCGAATGCAGCGCCAGCCGGGGATATAGCCGTCCTTCTCATAGGTGCGGCCGGTGGCCACGTACTGCTCGCCCGGGATCTGGAACTTCTCGCGGATGTCGTAGAGGTCGTGGAAGATGGCATCGTCGTCGGGGATGTCTTCGACGACGGCATCGGGCAGCACCATACTCATGCCGCTCATGAAGCGGTTCCAATCGGCCTGGCCGTGGAAGTGATCGACCATGAGAAATCCGCCGCGCGCGATGAAGTTGCGGAGCCGCTGGGCTTCGGCGTCGCTGAAGGCCCAGTTGGAGACGCCGACGGCGTAGATCCACGGGTAGTCCCACATGTGGTCGTCATCGATATCGACGACGTTGAGGGGCGAGGGCGAATCGATGCGGGTGAGACGGCGGAGGGCGACGAGGCAATCGTGGTCGGCGCGCGGGAAATCCTGCGCCCATCCGCCGCCGAATCGGCGATATCCGTAGCCGCCACCATAGCCGGTGTTGTAGCGAAGGCGGCTGAAGAAGAACTCGGAAGGGATGGACAGGTCGGACTGGTCGTAGGGCTGAAGACCGGCGGAGGGCGCTCCGCCGAACCGTTGCCAGCCAGGGAGTTCCATGGCGGCCATCAGCAGCAGTCCGATCGCAAGCAGGGGACTCGCTATTTTCATGGTCCGTAGCGGCCTTTGTTATCCTGAAGCGTACCACGAACGGCCCGCGGGACGAAGGTCCCAGCGAATCCATTTCGATGCCGAGCCCAACCCCCATGGATCGCCGCGATTTCCTGAAACTGGCCGGAGCGGCGGCGGCCGCCGGACCACTGGCGGGGCACCAGATGCAGATGCCGATGCCTATGACGCCGGCGGCTTCGGGCGCCAAAGAGATTTCGGGAACGGTATTCAACCTCGAGATCGCGCCGGTGACGGTGGAACTTGCGCCCAACCGGATCGTGAGCACGATCGGGTACAACGGCACGTCGCCGGGACCGCTGCTGCGGATGAAGGAAGGCGCGCCGGTCACGGTCAACGTAGTCAACAAGACCGATACGCCCGAGTATGTCCATTTTCACGGGCTGCTGATTCCGGCCGACGTGGACGGCGCCGAAGAGGAAGGCACGCCGCCGGTGCCGCCGCATGGCAGCTACAGCTACAAATTCACGCCGACGCCCGCGGGCACGCGCTGGTATCACACGCACGCGATGTCGATGGACGATCTGCATCGGGGGACATATACCGGACAGTTCGGGTTTCTGATCGTGGAAGGCGGAGCCAACCCGGGCAACTACGATCAGGAGCATTACCTGGCGCTGCGCGACTGGGAGCCGTACTTCACGTCGCAGTACATGGATACCGACGATCTCGACCCCTCGGGGCCGAAGCCGGAGAAGCCCGCGGTGCTGGATACGCGGCCGCCGGGGCTCGAGGTGACGGCCGATCTGTATTCGATCAACGACAAAGCGCTGGGGGCGGGCGAACCGATCCGGGTGCGGGCGGGCGAGCGCGTCATGTTCCATTTTCTGAACGCGAGCGCGATCGAGAACCGGCATCTGGCGCTGCCCGGGCATAAGTTCAATATCGTGGCGCTCGATGGCAACCCGGCGCCGCGAACGGCGGCGGTGGACGTGTTGATGCTGGGGCCGGGCGAGCGCATCGACGCCTGGGTAGCGATGAATCAGCCGGGCGTGTGGGTGATGGGAGCGCCGGAAGATATGGTGCGCGACGGCGGGCTCGGCGTGGTGATCGAGTACGCCAATCAGCGGCGGAGCCCGCAATGGATGCCGCCACCGCAAGCGGGATGGGATTACACGATGTTCGGCAAGGCGGCGTCAGGACCGGCGCCGGCGGAGCGGCTGGAGATGATTTTTGAGAAGGTGCCGCGCGGGGCCGGGAAGTTCAACCTGTTCACGGTGAATGGCACGCCTTATCCGCACGACCGGGAGTTCGTGCTGAAGCAGGGCGCGCGCTACCGGCTGACGTTCCGCAACCGGACGGACGATTCGCATCCGCTGCACCTGCATCGACATCAGTTCGAGATCGCGGAGATCTACGGAAAGGCAACGGCGGGCATCATCAAGGATACGGTGGTGGCTCCCTCGTATGGCCGGGTGAGCGTGGACTTCACCGCCGACCAACCAGGGCCGACGCTGTTTCATTGCCATATCCAGCACCATATGGACTACGGATTCAAGGCGCTGCTGAAGTACGCCTGAGACGGAACGGGCGGGTATTCGAGGAGCGGTTCCAGCACTGTCGATCTTCTGGGCACCGCTCTTTCGAGATCGTCCACTCCGCATTCGACCAGGTCGAAGCGCATGGGAAAGAAGCCCGGCTGGCAGACCACGGAAAACGATGGTCTGCCCCACGGGTCTTAGGCCAAGAGTCGGAATACATCCGCCACGTTGGCCTTGATCCCCTCGGCCAAGGCCTGTGCCGGGGGCGTGATCATAGTGCCGATGCTGAAGCGCTTCATCTGGCCCTGTATGGCCTCCCCGTATCCGCCGCCCAGCGATTTCAGCGTGGCCGGCGTCACGGCGGCCTGGAGGTCTTGCAGGGTTTGGCCGCGCCGTTTGCCGGCATCGACCGCCTCGGTCAACTCTTCGATGTACCCGCCCATTTGTCCGATGACTTGCCGGCCTTGTACGCCGCCATGGCCGCCGGCGGCCCGCTCGAACGGATAGTCGTTTAGCGCCGTCAGCGTGCGCGGCCATTCCCTGGGGTAACCATCCCCGAGGGTAGGAAGCCAGCCGTGCAGCAGGTCGCCGGTGGCAATCACCTTTTTCTGCGGGCAGAAGAGGACGATGTCGCCGGCGGTGTGGCCGCGGCCGCGAAAAGCCAGGTGCAACTCGTGAGCCTTGTCGTGAAGCACCAGGGCGTTGTCGAAAGTGAGGTTGGGAAGCTCCGGCACGTAATCTTTCATCTCCGCGATGAACGCCGTGGAGCCGGAAATCATCAGTTGGTAATACTGCTTCTGCTCGGGAGTTTTGGCGGACGCCAGCTTCTGGCGATAGTTATCGAGAGATGCGGAGGCTTGCTCCACCGCCGCTTTGCACCGCGTGGCGCCGAGCTCCGCAATGAGGTTGCGGGTGGTGGTGCTGGAGACGATGTCGGCGTGGGGAGCGATCTTCCGGTAGGTGGGATTGCCCTGCGTGTGGTCCCAGTGAAAATGCGTATTCACGACGTAGCGTATGGGCTTCGAGGTAATCTCCTTGCGGATCTGAGCGGCCAGCGCCGCCACGGCGGAAGACTTCGAATGCGCGTCCACGATCAGAATGTCATCGGCGTTTTCGAAGATGACGGCATTGCAGTTGACCTGGGGTTGAGGACGCGCCAGCGCGGCGTAGATGCCGTCGGCTAACTTTTCGATATCGAACAAAGTGGGCTGCGGCGAGGACCGCGCCTCGGCACGGACCTGTGCGGCACGGAGCACGGCCTTTTCCATCAGGGATGCTCCGAGCCAGCTCGCACCCAGTGTTTGCGCGAGAAAACCGCGGCGGGACGGGGAGTGCATTCTTACCTCCATCCCTTGTATCGTACTCTGAAGCATTCGAAGCGGGCTAGCGCGCATCGCTGACGGTGAGCCGCCGGAAGTTGAGTGTGCGCCGCATTTCGCCGTATTTCAAAATCAGCATCTCGGAGTCCACCGGGGCTTCCAGGAAGGGGCCACCGAATAGCGGCCAGTGCGCGTAGTCGAGGGGAGCGCCATCCACCCGCGCGGCTTCGCCGTAAGTGAATTCGAGGTCTCGGCCGCGCAAGGAGCGGAAGCGAACCGACGGCACGGGGTCGAGCGAAAACTTCAGTGGCAGCGCGAGGATGGCGCGGCGGAATGCCGGCATACCGGCGAACTCGCTGCGCGCGGCTACCTGCACCACGATTCCGTTTTTCAGGTAGGGGCTGAAGAGGCGCCGGCCGCCGCCTTCGATGGGTTTCCAGGTGTACGGCTGCAGAGGGCGGCAGGCAATCAGAGCGTCGCCGCCGCGGGCGAAGATCCAGCCGGAGGGATCTTCACTTACTTCAACCAGGTCCTTCGAGAAGAAGCCGTTGATGTGCGGGAAGCGGGCGCCGGGCGCGATATCGTACAGCGCAATCAAGGTGTCTTGGTCCTGGAAAATCTTCTCGTACGGAGAGCCGCCGACGAATTTGTCGGGGGAATCGTAGCTCTTTTTGGAACTGACCACCCCGGAGATCCCGATATCGGCGGGAAACGTGAAGTAGGTCTCCAGCTCGTGCAAGGACGAATGCGGGTTCAGGGTGAACAGCGTATTCTGGACGCCGCGCGCATCCGGAACCGACCAGGTGACGTCCCAGGAGTGCTCCTGAATGGGCTGCAGCGTGCCGCCCTGATCGGAACCCACGGCATATTCGCGGCGCACGTAGGTGGTCTTATACACGGCGCCATGCAGCTCGTCGAAGAACCGCCAGCGATTGCGGGTGCGCTTGCGTTCATACTCGGTGTAAGGCCGCGAGCGGTCGGTGGCGATGCGCCGCAGGACTTCCGGCGGCTGGTAGGCGCTCGCGACCGCGTAAAACAGGATCGGGTTGGCGGGCGGCGACAGCGGATGGCCGAGGCCGAATAGCACCCAGCCGAAATCGCTCGAGGCCACATTCCACTTTTCGAGCACCTCGCGATCGTAGACGCGGGAATGCGCGCCGACGTAGACGCCGTCCACTTCTTCAGCGGCATAGTCGGCGATGAGGTAGTCCAGCATCATGGTGGCGCGTTGCTTCATGGAGGGATCGCGCGCCCAGGCCGAGAGATAAGACATCGAGAGGAGATACAGCCCCATGTAGTTAGGGCTGTCGTACTCGCCCTGCCCGCGGGTGGTGGTCAGATGCACCCAGGATTCCAGCCAGCCGGCGGCTTCGCGCATATTCTCGGCGGAGGATTTGCCGGTGTACCATTGGCCGCCGTCCCGATCCGGCCAAAGCTGCGCCATCAGGTACAGCGAGGTGTAGTACATGACCCAGTGGTTTTCGGTGTCGCCGCGATAAGGCATGTAAGTGCGGAACGAATTGCGGAGCGCGCGCCGGGCGGACGCGGAGAGTTGGCCGCGGTCCAGATAGGCAATGGCGGTGACGGGATACATCCAGAACATGTCGCCGGTGGGAGCGGCGAGCAGTTCTTCCAGGCGGCGCGAGCACGTGGCCGCGTCTTGGCGCAGCCACAATTTGGCCGCGATGTTGGGGTAGCTCAGTGGGACGGAGCCGGCGGGGTGAGCGTAGGCCTCCACCACGAACCGGACGCGCTCATCGAAGGGCGGCGCCTGCGCGGCTAGCGCGGCCGGCAGCAGCAGGCACAGCCAACAGAGGCGCGTCATTGGAGCGGCGCCTCGGGGATGAATTTCATGCGGAAGATGGAGCTGCCCGCGAGGCCGTCTCTCGACCAGGTTCGGCCATAATCAGTGGAGACGTAAACGGCCTCCTCGTGCACGCTGGTGTAGATGCGGCCGGGCTGGGCGGGATCGAAGGCCACACTCCAAACGTCGGTACCCGGAAGCCCGGCATTGCGGGGCTGCCAGGTCTTGCCGCGGTCTTCGGTGATCGCCACGCCGACTCCCCAGCCCGCCACGGCAATGCGATTCGAGGATGCGGGATCGAAGGCGATGTCATAGAGGTTGCGGCCCACTCCCAGGCTGCCGTTGCTCTCGAAGCTGACGCCGCAATCGCTGGAATCGAACAGGCCTCTGCCCTCGGTGGATGCCAGCCAGTAGCAGGCATCGTGGGGCGATTGTTCGATGTGCAGCACCTGGATGCCGGCGGCGCCGGCGAGCGGCCAGGACTTTCCACCGTCTTCGCTGCGAAAGACGCCTTGCTCGGTGCCGGCCAGCAGAACGCCGGCGCGGCCCGAATCCACACGCAGGGCTGCTGTGTATTTGCGGCGCAGGCCGGAAGCGGCGTCGTGCCAGGTAGCGCCGCCATCCCGGCTCACTTCGATGCCGTGAGTGTGGGCAAAATAGATAGCGTCCGGAGCGTTGCGGTCCACAGTGACGTCGAGCAATTCGGTTACATCGCTGCCGGTGAGGATCTTCCAGCGCTCGCCGTTGCCTGTAACGCGCAGCAAGCCGTTGCCGGCGGCGGCATATACCACCGAAGGGTCGCGCGGATCGAAGTCGAAAGCGGTGATGAACGGGTGATTGAATCCCGTGTGCCGCCATTGGCCGTCCGCCGGCTTGATAAAAATTCCACTTGCCGGGAGCTTGGCGCCGACCACGTACGCTTTAGAGCTCGATCCGCAAGTGTAGAGGGTGTACTGACCCGCGAAAGCCAGCGGCACGACTGTCAGTGCGAGCAAACAGCGGTTCATGGCGCACCAATGTAACATGCCATCGCGTTGCGATCTCGCGGCAGCAATCCGGCACGGCGACTCAGCGGTTCTTTCGCAGTACCCACGTGGTCATCGAGCGTTGATTTTGAACGACGGTGGTTTTCAACGGGTCCAGCAACTGGCCGCCCAGCTCGTTGGTGAGCCCTAGCAGCAGGCCCTCATCGACGAGGTACCGCTCGGAGCGGTCCGGCAAGAGGAAACGCCGGCCGGCGACGCGCGTCACCTGGTCTTCCATGCCAATGGAGGACGCCAGGCGGCAGAAGAACAGTCCGCCGGGTTTCAAGACGCGCCATGTGCCGTGCATCATCGCAGCAAAGTGGGCTTCGTCGCGCGCGAAGTGCAACACGGCGCTACTGATGACCGCATCCGCGAAGGCATCCGGAAAGGACGTGGCCTCGATGGCTTCGACGCGGAAGTTCGTTGCCGGGAGAGCTGGCGCCAGTGAGGCACTGAGGGCGCGGAGGGCGGCAATCGCCTGGGAATCCATGTCGGCGCCGAAGACCTCGTAGCCTTCACGAAGCAGATAAAGGAGGTTGCGGCCGGAGCCGCAGCCCGCATCGTAGACGCGCATGCCGGGGACGATGCGGCCGCGGAGCAGTTGGTCGAAGAGGTAAATGTCGATTTGGCCGAAGAGGGATTGCAGGGTGGACATGAGGTTTCCATGATAGGGCATCCAAAGTGGGAACCCCTGCGCCGACTCCGCACCATCTTTGGGCGTAAACTGAATCGATTGGAGGGCGTCTTGCCAGATTCGCGAAGAACACTGAACCGCGGCTTTAACCGCCGCACCGCGTTCCGCGGGCTGGCGGGGTTTCTCGCCGGTTCGCCTCTGTTCGCCAGCCAGCAGGATACGGTCCGCAATCACAGCCGCGTTCCGGCGCTGGGCGAGATGCTCAACGCCTTCGACTTCGAGCCGGTCGCGTATGCGAAGATCCCACGAGAGGCCTACGACTTCATGTCCTACGGGGCTGACGGGGAGTTCACGCTGCGGCGGAACCGGGAGGCGTTCGACTGGGCCGGGCTGGTTCCGCGCAGGCTCATTGACGGGGGCTCGGTCCAGCCCGCGTCGAACCTTCTCGGGATGAATCTGCCGTTTCCGATGCTCATCGCACCCACCGCGCGGCATGTGTTGTACCATCCCGAGGCCGAGGCGGCCACGCACGCGGGCGCCACGGCCGCGTCCAACACACCGCTGATCGTGAGCAACGTTGCCACTTTGCCGGTGGAAAAGATCGCGGCCGCGGCCAGCGGGCCCTGGTGGTTCCAGCTCTACCCGCAACCCGGGCCCGATTACAACCGCCAGACGCTCGAAAAAGCGCAGATGGCCGGCTGCCGGGCGGTTGTGGTCACGGTGGACCAGCAGGCTTCCTCTTATGAGCGCTCGCTACATGACCGGAACCTGGTCGCCGCCGCGGCGCGCGGACCGGCGCCGCGAGCGGGCGCGCCGCGGGCCCCCGTCAACCCGTACCGCGTCCCGGAAACCAGACTGTGGTACGAATGGAAGCTGTTCGACGAAGTCCGCGGGATGGTCAAGGTTCCGCTGGTTGCCAAAGGCATCGTCACGGCGGAAGATGCGCGCCTGTGCCTGGAACACGGCGTGGATGCCATCTACGTGTCGAATCACGGCGGCCGTTCGCTGGACTATGGCCCTTCCACGCTGGAAGTGTTGCCGGAGATCGCCGATGCCGTCCATGGCCGCGTTCCCATTGTTTTCGACAGCGGCATACGCCGCGGCAGCGACATTCTGAAGGCTTTGGCGCTGGGCGCCAGCGCCGTCGGCCTGGGCCGCGTGCCGCTGTGGGGCCTGGCCGCCTACGGCCCGCAAGGCGTGCAGAAGGTTCTCGAAATCCTGCAAGCCGAGCTGGTTCAGGCCATGGCGGCGACCGGCCGGCCCACCCTGGCTTCCATCGACAAGACCTTGGTAAGAACGGAGTTCCTATGAGTAGCGCGCAGACGTTAATGGGCGAGCCGCCAGGCCGCATCGCCCCGGCCCGCGAGCTGGCGAACACGTTCGAGTTCGAGGCCATGGCGCAGCGCAGCTTGAGTGCCGCGGCGTTCGCCGAGATCGCCGGCAGCGAGCGGAACGCGTTCGAGCGCATCACGTTCCGGCCGCGCATGATGGTC
>JBEKYD010000302.1:0-9280 GCA_049511335.1 Bryobacteraceae bacterium
TTCACCACCTTGATCCGTACGATCCCCTGGCCGATGGAGAAGCCGCGCTGGGCGATCAGGTAGATGGAATTATAAAAGCCGACCAGAAGAGTCGCGATCGGGAAAAGAAGAAACACCATGCAGCACATGCCGCGGGCAGCTTCGCGGCCGCCCACGCCGGCCAGCCCTGTCAGCAGGGTCCCGATCATGAAGTAAAGAACCAGCATTCCGACGCCGACCAGCAGCATGTCGATCAGGTAGCCTCCCACCCGCGTGGCCCATGTAGCATAACCGGCATCGAATACCGAAGGCGGTCGCGCACCGGGCGCCACCGGTTGCGACCAGGCAGGCTGCGACCAGCCGGGCTGCGATGGCATCGTAACCGGAGTTTGCGGGGAACCGCAGGAGGGGCAGAAGGCCGTTCCTTCATTCATGGACGCGCCGCATTTCGCGCAGAAAATCATGATCACCTCGCGTGAGTTCGCCAGGCGCAAACGTAACGAAATTCACGCCAGAGAGGTTAGCTTATATCGAGTGGGGGTGGAAAGCCAAGAGAAATCAGCGGCCTGGACAACCGAGAACAACCAGGGGCACGATCGCGCCAACTGCCGCGCAGGCAATCAGCGCCGCGTTCCCGCCGCCCAGGAAGGAGAATAGCAGCCCCGCGAGGGATCCCACGCCGGCGCCAACCACGGCAACCATAATGCGCTTACCCATTGCTTTCTACTTGATTGTAGCGCCGCGAGATGGCGTCGGCCGCGGTGCCTACCGCGGAGCATCCGGCTTGGCCGGGTCGCCAGTCAGGAACACTTTCTCGCCCGGCCGCACCAGCTTCAGACGGTCGCGGATTTCGAGTTCCTGCTGCGCCGGGCTCTCGTCCATACGCCGGATGCGGTCGCGCATGCGCTCCACTTCCTTGGCGAGAGCGGCATTGTGTTGCTCCAACTTCTGAATCTGGGCCTGCTTCTCCATCAGCGCGTGGATGCCCCCGGGACCTCGCAGCGTCTCGACCGCGTATCCGGCGACCACAAGAAATACCACTATGTAAGCAATTCTGCCCAAAGGTACTTTCATCCCGCGACTGCCCGGAACATAATGGTAACATTGCTGACCTCGTTGGTCCGCACTATTTTTTCCCATGACCGATGCAATTGTGGTTCTCTGTGCGTGTCCGAACCAGGAGGAGGCGGCCAGCTTGGCCCGGCGGCTGGTGGAACGCAGGCTGGCGGCTTGCGTGACGGTTTCGAGCGCCCACAGCTTTTACCGATGGCAAGGCGCCATCGAATCCGCCGAAGAATGTCTGCTGCTGATCAAGACCTTGCGCGGCCAATTCGACTTGCTGCGCCGCGAGATCGAATCCGTTCATTCCTATCAGGTGCCGGAGGTGCTGGCGTTGCCGGTCGTTGCCGGATCGCCCAATTACCTGGATTGGCTTGCCGCCAGCCTGGAGGCCTGGAAGGGCGGGTCTGAGGAGTCCTCCGAGTGAGCCGCGGCGCGCTTGCCCCCGGCCTCGCCCTGATTTTCGACATGGATGGCGTCATGGTGGATTCCAATCCGCTCCACCGCGCTACCTGGGCGGAGTACAACCGGCGCTACGGCCTCACCACCACCGAAGAAATGCTCGAGCGCATGTACGGCAAGCGCAACGACGAGATTGTGCGCGATTTCTTTGGCGATAGCCTGACGGACGCGGAAGTGCGCCGGCGCGGCGCGGAGAAAGAAGCCCTGTTCCGGCAGTTGGCTGGCGGGCGGGTAGAACAAATGTTAGTTCCCGGCCTGCGCGAGTTTCTGGAGCGCTACCGGAGCGTGCCAAAGGCGCTAGCTTCGAATGCCGAGCCCGAAAACGTCGACTTCATTCTGGCTGAGAGCGGTCTTCGCCCTTACTTTTCCGTGGTCGTGGACGGCAGTCAGGTATCGAAACCCAAGCCCGATCCGGAGATTTATCTGCTGGCTGCGTCCCGTTTGGAAGCGGACCCCCGCAACTCGATCGTGTTCGAGGATTCTTACTCGGGCTTAAACGCTGCTCTGGCGGCGCGGATGAGGGTGGTAGGGATATTAACTACCTATACTAACTTGCCGAAAGCTACAATTTGTGTGGATAATTTCTTAGACGCCGAGTTACTCGCATGGTTGGACGGTCAGGCTACCGCCGCGTAACTTCCGCAGCATTCTTGACGCTCTTGGCAGTGGGCAACCTGCCGGGCGCCGAAGCGGACGAGCGCGCGCCGGCCGCCATCCTTTCGCTGCGCCAGATGAATGAACGAAGGCTCCCCGACTCGACATCCGCTCACGCCGGCGAGCGCGCCCTCATCCGGGGAACCGTAAACGCGCGCGTTTTTCGCTTCCGTGGCTACAGCATTCTCACCATCGAAGACGCCACCGCGGGCGCCGCGCTGCAGATGTTCGGCGACGACCGGCAGCAGCTCGAAGCGTACCGGCCGGGCGATGCCATCGAAGCCGACGGAGTGGTGTCGATGGTGGATGGCATGGTGGTTCTGGTGCCCGACCGCATCACTCTGGTGGCGCGGCAATCGCCGCCCCAGGCTACCGAGGTGGCGTCGGCGCCGGGGGCCGCTTATCTCGGACGGTTGGTGCGCGTTGCCGGCCGGATTCGCCACAACGGGTCCACCGCCGCCGGAGATTACCTGGTATTGGAGCAGCACGGGGGCACGCTGAACATCTTCATGCCCAGCGGCCCGGAAGGATCCGCCGGCGGTTTCGGTTCGGTTCGGGTGGGCGAGCAGGTCGAGGTCACCGGCGTCGGTTTCGAGTACTGCGTGCATCCTCCGTTCACCCGCGGGTATCAGGTGCTGGTCGGATCGCCGCCGCTGGTGACCGAAAAAGCTGGCGTCTCCGGCATCTCGCCGGCTCTCGTTCTGGGATTCCTGGCCTTGCTGGCGTTGGTCGCCTTGTTCCTGTGGCGGCGGGAGGGGCGATTGCGGGTCCAGCGTGAGCGGCTCCGCAAGATCTACCAATTGGGCGAGGAAGCTCTGGGTGCGCCGTCGCCGGAGGCCATATTCAAACGCATCGACGAGGCGCTGCCCTCGATTCTGGGCGTGACTCGCGCGCGCCTGTATTTGTACAACCGGGGATCGAAGACTCTGGACGCCGTTTCGGGCGAGGCCGGGGAGCCGGTATCCATTTCGCTTTCCACCCCGCCCAACGGGCCGCCCGCCGGCGCGGTTGCCTGCTTCCACTATCGCACTCTGCTGGCCATCCCCGACATCGACCGCAGCCCTTTCCCCGTGTCGGCGCCGGCCGGCGTTGCCACGCCGAAATCGATGCTGTTCGTTCCCATGCTGGCGCAGAAAGAGGTCGTCGGCGTGTTGGAACTGGATCAGGACGACCGTCCGCGCGACTTCTCGGCGGATGAACAGTCCTTGGCGCAGCACTTGGGCAACCAGATCGCCGTGGCCCTGCGCCTGCTCAGCCGGCGTTCGGTGCAGGAGCAACTCTTCCGCACCGAGAAGCTAGCCGCGGTGGGCCGCCTCATTTCCGGCATCGTCAACGATCTGGAATCGCCTCTCTCCTCCATCGGCGAACTGGCCGAACGAGCGCTCGAACGCGCCCGCGGCAGCAATCTCGAGCGCGATGTTTCGGCCATCGCCAACGAAGCCCGCAAAGCTTCTTCCATGGTGGCGCGGCTGGTTTCGTTCGCCTCTCAGGACGCGGCCGAGGCCCGCCCCGTGCCCATCTCCAACCTGTTGCGCGGCCTGATCGATTTTCGCGAGAGCGATTGGAAGGCCTCCGGAATTCGCGTTCGCGACCTGACTTCGCGCGAGCCGTTGAATGTGCTCGGCTCGCAGGGCCAACTGGAGCAGGTGTTTCTGAACCTGTTGGTGCATGTGGAGCAAGCCCTGGCCGATGCCCCTGCCAAGGTGCTGACGGTCCGCACCAGCGTGCTGGCGCGGCGTCTTCTGGTCGAGATCGTTTTTTCCGCGCCGCGGGAATCGCGCGATGTCGAAGAAACTGCCACCGTGCTGGGCGTCACCCGCAGCGTGATCGCGGGGCACGGCGGCGAAGTCCGCCTGATCGAACGGCAGAACGAAGACCCGCGCTTTGAAATCGAGCTGCCGCTGGCATCGAGAGAACGCGCCCACGCGACGGCCATGCCGGCCGCGCCCCTGGGCGACGGCGTGCGGCGGCTTACGTCATTGGCGATTGAACCGGACGAGGGGGCGTTGCGCCATCTGGTGGGGCTTCTCGCGGCCCGCGGCTACCGGGTGGTGCCGGCCGAAGACGCCGACACCGGGCTGGAGCTGGCCCAGCGCATGCGCTTCGACGCCGTCCTGTGCTCGGTGCACGCCGCCGGCCTGAATTGGGTCGAGCTGTCCGAGCGCCTGCAATCGCGCGTTGGCGTGTTCATTCTGCTTTCCGACGGCTACGATCCGGAACTGGCCGCCGATTTCGAAGGCGAGGGCCGGCACGTGCTGCCCAAGCCGGTGCAGGAACAGGAATTGATCGTCTGCCTGCGCGCTATCGAAAAAGCCGCGCAGCCCAAAGTCATCCGCTTCAAGAACGGCGTCGCGTAGGGCAAGCTTTCAGCAGTCAGTGATCGGCAGTCAGCTAGCTGAAAGCTGAGTGCCGATAGCTGAAAGCTATTCCTTCACGCCGATGCGTTCGATGCTGACGCCGATCAGTTTGGCCGGATCGACCGGCCGGTCTCCCTTCACCGCCGCGTGGCTGATCTTGTTCGCGACCTCCAGCCCGGAGACGACTTCTCCAAAGATCGTATACTTGCCCGTCCATTGCGGCATGGCGTCCGTGGTGATGAAGAACTGGCATCCGCCCGAATCCGGATTCCCGGTATTGGCGACCGCTAATTTACCCGCCCGCTGGAACTGTAAGCCGGGCAGGAATTCATCGCGAATGGCGATCCCGCAATCGTGCGACCCGATAGCGGTGGGATCGCCCGACTGGATCATAATGCCCGGAAGCACCCGATGAAACGTAATGTTGTCGTACAGGGGCCGCTTCACTGCCTTGCCGGTTTTTGGGTCCTTCCAGGCCTTGGTTCCCTGCGCCAGCGCGACGAAGTTGCGCACCGCCACGGGAGTGTACTTTTCATAAAGCTTCGCGGTGATCGTGCCCTGGGATGTTCGAAACACCGCGTACAGACCTGGCTTTAGCGGCGGGTTCTGCGCTTCCAGCGCAGCAATTAAGAGGAGCGCGGCGAGCAGCTTCAAGCCGATCATTCTACCGCGCGGCAGGTGTACCGGCGGCGGGTCTGGGGTTGCGCGACATGAAAGTGGGGAGACTGGGCATTCCAGAGAAATTTCGCGGAGATCCGTGCGTAGCAAGTACGCAAGCGCGATTCCCCAGCCCGCAGGGCGCAAGACAATAGCCCACGCCGCGAGGCGTGGGAAATGGGGCGTGCGTGAGCGAGCCCTTGGAGGGCGGAAGATCGCGCCGCCGCGGTCTTCCGCCCCGTACCGGGGCTTCGTGAACCTCGCGGCTTCCGCACGGCTTACGCCGTGGGCTATTATCTTCCGCTCTTACGAGCGCCGATCCTCGGTGTCCCGAACGCCCACATTTTTGTCGCACACGGGGTTCCGCGACTCAGGGGAGTAAACCGTCCCCTTCGTTGCACGGTGGCCACTGATGTCCGACAGCCGCTGGGCTGGATTCTTAGAAGGCATGACCCCCGAAATCGTTATGCGCATTTCTCCCTCCGAAACAGCCGGGCGTTCCGCCCATCCCTCATCTCACCCACTCGTTCTTATACACCCGCCCGTTCTTCATCACGAATTTCACGTGCTCCAGCAGCTTCACGTCGGTTCGCGGATCGCCGGCAACGGCGATCACGTCGGCGAAGGAACCCTGCCCGATCACCCCAAGTTCCTGGCCGCGCCCCAGAAGTTCGGCGGCATTCGCCGTGGCAGTGCGAATCGCATCGATGGGCTTCATGCCGTACTCGGTCATGACGGCGAACTGGCGGGCATTGTCGCCGTGGGGGTAGACTCCCGCATCGGTACCGAATGCCATTCGCGCCCCGGCGAGCATCGCACGCCGGAAGTTCTCGCGTTGCAGCTTGCCGAGCTTGCGTTCCTTTTCGACGGATTCGGGCAGCATGCCGTGCTTCGCGCCCTCCTCGAGAATGAACGTGTCGTTGTAGATGTCGAATACCAGAAACGTGCCGTGCTGTTTCGCCAGGGCGATGCCCTCGTCGTCAATCAGGCTGGCGTGCTCCACCGAATCGATGCCGGCGCGAATCGCATCCTTGATCGATTGCGTTCCGTGCGCGTGCGCCGCCACCTTCCGCCCCAGCTTATGCGCCTCGTCCGCAATGGCCTGCATCTCTTCGAGCGTATATTGCGGCGTGCCGGGCTGGTCGCCTTTCGACAAGACCCCGCCGGAAGCGCAGATCTTGATGAGGTCGGCGCCGTATTTCACCACTTCGCGGACCTTGGCGCGAGCCGCCCACGGCCCATCGGCGACGGCGGGGGCGGTGTAGTGAAACTCGGGCGCGAGCAGATTGTTGTCGCAATGGCCTCCGGTGATCCCCAGCGGCGGACCGGATACGAACATGCGCGGCCCGTCGATATCGCCGGCTTCGATTCCATCGCGCAAGGCGACATCCGAGTATCCGTCCGCGCCCACGTTGCGGACCGTGGTGAATCCCGCCAGCAGTGTCAGGCGCGCGCTCTTCACGCCGGTGACGGTCGAGCGCGGCACGGAGACGCCCAACCCTTGATAACCCAGATTGGCGGGATCGGCGGTGAAGTGCACATGCACATCGATCAGGCCTGGCAAGCAGGTTGCCTCGGGAAGTTGCACGAGCTGCACCCCCGATGGAATTGCCAAGCCTGCGCCCACCGCGGTGACCCTGCCGCCGGCCGTGAGGATGACGGCGTCTTCGATGAGATTCCCCGATTGCACATCCAGAAGCCGCCCGCAGCGCAGCGCAACCGCCGGACTGTCGGGCGTCGCCGCCAGAGTTACACCGGCGGCAAGCCAAAGCAGCAAAGAAGCGATTTTCATGTCAATGCCAATTTAACGCACGCGCGAAGCGTCCGGCCATCGGCTAGCTGAAAACTGATAACTGATAACTGACAACTGTCTGCTCGCTACAATGAATGTTCGCATGGCTACGCGCGCGCTGTTCCTCACTTTCGAAGGCATGGATGGATCGGGCAAGACCACCCAATTGCGGCGCTTGGCGGCGCGGCTGCGGCGCTCGGGGCGCACCGTGGTCGAGACGGCCGAACCTGGCGGCACGCCTATCGGAAACGAAATCCGCCGCGTGCTGCTCGATAGCGCCAATCGGGAGTTGTGCGCTACCGCCGAGTTGCTTCTCTATTTTGCCTCCCGCGCGCAGAACGTGGACCAATGCATTTTGCCGGCGCTCGAGCGGGGCGAGATCGTGCTGGCCGACCGGTTCACCGATTCCTCGCTGGTGTATCAAGGATACGGCCGCGGCCTGGGTCCCGAAAACGTGCTGGCCCTCGATCGCATCGCCTGCCGCGGATTGAAGCCCGACCTCACCGTGCTGGTGGATATCGATGCCGTCACCAGCCTGGAGCGTGCCCACGCGCGCAATGCCGCGGCGGTTTCGAGCGACCGCATGGACGAACAGTCGCTCGAATTTCACCGCGCGGTATATGCGGCGTACCATCGGTTGGCCGCCCAAGAGCCGGAGCGGGTCAAGCTGGTGGATGGCAGGGCCGATATGGACGCCGTCGAGCAGGCTGTGTGGGCCTTGGTGAGCGCGCATGTTTGAAGGATTTTATGGGAACGCGCACGTCACCGGCGCGCTCGCGCAGATGCTGGAGCACGAACGCCTGGCGCAGACCCTGCTTTTTTCGGGCGCTGAAGGCGTCGGCAAAGCTACCTTGGCTCGCCGGCTGGCCGCGCACATTTTGCCCGACCCGGCGCGCATCGAGCTGGACGATTTGAGCCTGCCGGCCAACCTGGAAATCGTGGCCTCGCGCGAGAAGCTCGCGCCCGAGAAGCGCAACGAAGATCCGCTGCTGTTTTCGAGCCACCCGGATTTCGTCACCTTCGCTCCCGACGGCCCGTTGCGCCAGATTTCCATTCAACAATCCCGCCTGCTGAAGGAGCGTTCCCAGTTCCTGCCCAATAAAGGCAAACGCCGCGTGTTTCTGATCGACCACGTGGATCGCGCCAACGACCAGGCCGCCAATTCACTGCTCAAAACGCTGGAGGAACCGCCCGACCACCTGATCCTGATCCTCACCGCCGAAAACGCCTACGACCTGCTGCCCACCATCCGGTCGCGAGCCGTGCCTTTTCACTTCGCTCCGCTCGGCGACGAAGAGATGGAGCGTTTCGTGCGCAGCCGCGGCCTGGACCATCCCGAACGGCGAGCCGCCCTGGCGGGAGGCAGCCCGGGCGCGGCGGTAACACTCGATCTGGACGCTTATGACAAACGCCGCGCGGCCATGCTGGTGCTGCTCAAAGTCGCCGCCGGAGCCGCGCCCTTCGCTACTTGGCTGCCGGTTTCCGAAGCCATCGGCCGCAGCAAGAACGAGAAGCTGGACTTCTACCTGAAAGTCCTCTACGATTTGTTGCGCGATCTGCTGCTGCTGGAGGAAGGCGCGTCCGCCATTCGCAACGCCGATATCGCCCGCGAGCTGGAGGCGCTGGCGGGGAAAATTTCCTTCGCCTGGCTGCGCAAAGCCGTCGAGCGTACCGATGAAAT
Source organism: Bryobacteraceae bacterium (assembly GCA_049511335.1). GTDB lineage: Bacteria > Acidobacteriota > Terriglobia > Bryobacterales > Bryobacteraceae > JBEKYD01. Next base: position 8,642 of record JBEKYD010000302.1, read on the forward strand.
CGCGCAAATGATCCGCCGCAACATCCAGAAGAGCATCGCTCTCGATGGCTTGATCGCGGAGCTGCGCGGCGCCTGACGTGGCGCTGAACTCGTGGCGCGGGCTGTCAAGCCTAATGCCGCATACTTTTCGCAAGAGCGGTCACGACGCATAGATAGTAGGGCGGACCCCCTGGTCCGCGGCCGGCCCCCTGGCCGGCTCTTCGCCGGTCTCGGAGATCCGATTCTTGGGAAGAGGTGCGGGACTAGGGCGTCCCGCAATCTGCGCCGCCAACGGCCTCCCCACCGAGGAACACGTCGCCAGACAGGATCTGCTACACGAGAAGAATGGCTCCGTCTGCTGAGGTCCTGTGAATACCTCTGACCTCCGCCCTTAAGTCGTTTTCTCGGAACCCGAGGTCAATACCGGTCCGCCTCTTTCTTGGAGTGCCGAGTTTGACCCGTCTGCCATGGAGGGCCAGCGCGCAAGAGCCGAGCAGACTCGCAAAAAACTGCCCGTAACGAGTATCCACCTCGATCGGCGAACCTGGACTATCAATACCTGAATCCGGCGTGAAGAATGCGATTTCAAACCTAAATCGGCTTCAGTCGGTTAACCTTGCGCAGGATGCCGTTGGCCAGATCCTGGAGCAGTGGCGACTC
>JBEKYD010000303.1:0-9248 GCA_049511335.1 Bryobacteraceae bacterium
GGCCTCCGGGTTTGGCTGCTTGGTTGACAGCAACAGCTTAACTCCGTGGGGCCCGCCTTCCAAACAAAATCAGGTGGTTTTGTTTTATTTCAACAACTTCGCTTCCTTTTGCAAGAGGCTCCTGTGACCGGGGTCGGGAGGGAGGCGATTTTCACAGGGCGGCCAACTCTCAGGAAAACTGGAAACACGTAGCCTGTCACGCGTTTTCCGTTTCAACCTGTCGCCCGTTTTAACCCAACGACGTCAACGGCGGCCCTTCCGGCATCGGCATTTCCACCGATGCCGGCATGGCCGCGTTCCGGGATTTCATCGGCGCCCGCAGCCTGAGCGCGCCCAAAATGGTCGCCCTGGAAGGCGAATTCTCTCTTGCCGAAGGCTACGCCCAGGAATTCAAAACACCCCCTGGCGGTACAGGCCGGCAGAAATGGCGATGGCGGCGTTATGCTGTGAAAGCGCCGGACGGCGGGGCCGTGGGATGGGCGAGAGGAAGGGCGAGCCCGGCCGGAAGTGCCGAATACGATTCTAGGGTGGCAGCTGGCCTAGCGGATGCACCCATTGGATTGGAATCCGTGGCAGGTGAGACTGGATTAAACGATGCACCGCCGTTTTCAGTGTTGCGCACCCTGCGGATTTGAAATCTGCCGGCGGGTGGCGAATACCCGTTTGAGGAGTGAGCATGCAGAAGGCGTTTGAGTACGAAGCTGAATACCGCGACAAGAATGGGCGTCTCGTGAAACGGAGGGTAAGCATCGGCGCTGCGCTCGCCACGACGGCCGGCCTGGTGATTCTGGGGTTGACGGGGCACGGCGTCTGGAGCGACATCACGACCGTCCTGAAGGCAATCAAATGGTGGTAGGATGCTCGCCGTGCCAGGCGTTTGACGGCATCTCCGGACTACACAGATGTATGTAGATTCTGATTGGCACCGCTTTACGTATTGGCTCAGCCAGAGCTGGCCCGGTATGGTGCAGGCCTTCTGCGCCGTCGCCGCTGTTGGGATTACATGGTCCCTCGCCAGAATGAATAAGCGGTATATCCAGCTGACACGCGAGCAACTGGAGAACGCTCGGCGCCAAACGGAGATTCTAGTGCAGCCAAACTTGCACATTGTGAGCAGCGTGGATGCCATTGAATACGCCGTTGGACATAAGTACTTCGAGGCGCGGGTCACTGTGCATAACAGGGGTGCTTATCCGGTGTTGTTGACCAGAGCGATGCTTTACGGGTATCAGCGCGGCGACGAGGAACGACTCGAAGAGAAGCTGAGTGGGTTCTGGGATTGCATTGTGCCGGCTGGTCGCTCGATTCGGCAGCGTATCCGGGTTAATCGATGGCTCAAGAGTGAAGAGGATCTCGCACCTTTTAGTGATTTCTTAACGACCACGATAGAGTGCCGCGACTTGGCGGGATTATGTCTATGCGAATACAGCTTTAGCCCGGCGGAGGGCTTGAGGTGTGAGGCGAAACCAGTAACCCCTGTGCGGAATTTCTGAGAGGTTCGCGCTGGGCGCCCGCTGCCTCGGTGGGTGCCACGGCGCCTCCGCTCGCATCAGAGCGCTGATCGCATTCGTATCGAGAAGATAGATCACGATGGACCAGTGGGAAACAGGTCTCTCGTCCGGACAGCAAGCCGGCCAGCCGCTATGGCAGCATCGAGCTCGTCAACGTCCGCAGGATCCGGGTGCGGCGGTTCGTGCATCACTCGTAGGACCGCTGCCGGAGATCCAGCGCGAGGTTCGGGGATGACTCCGATAAGGGAACTCAACCGTTCCAGGGCCAATTGCTGGACGCTCTTGCGCTGTGACGCCGCGATCCCTTCGAGGCTCCGTACGAGGTCGTCCGGCATTTCAATGGTCAGGTTCGCCATCCGCGCACGCTCCCTTTACCTATTGTGACGCACACCGAGGGAAGAAGCCAGGAAGACTTCCCCGGTCCCCCGGACCCTACCGGTCACCACGGAAGAGGTCCTGAGCGAGTTCCTCACCGCTGTCTCCGCTCACGGCGATTACACCAGACGATTGGCCTGCCGGCAGCCGCTCCCTCGGAAAGTGTGAAGAAATATAGCCGCCGATGAACGCCGATAAACGCCGATAAAGAAAACCATGAAGTTTATCGGCGTTCATCTGCGTTCATCGGCCGCTCAAATCGCTTTTTTACCGCTTCTGACGGTCGCGGCTCGGAAACTGCGCATCAAACACCTATATTGAGAATGTGAGACTTAGGCAACCCTCGACGTTGACTGCCCTCGCCCTGCTAACCGCCGCTGGCGCGCATGCCGCCTCCGATGCAACCTGGTGGTACCGCGAACCGGCTGAACGCTACTGGGAAGGGCTGCCCCTGGCGAATGGGCGTCTGGCCGCCATGGTCTACGGGCGGGTTCGCGACGAATCGATCCCGCTCAACGAGGCGACTCTCTGGAGCGGATCGCCTTACGACCCCAATAACCCCGAAGGCCGCGCCGCGCTGCCGGAGATTCGCCGGCTGCTGTTCGCGGGCAAGTATCGCGAGGCGCAGGCGCTGTCCACAAAACTTCTGAGCGTGCCGCTCTCGGTGCAGCATTATCAGCCGCTGGGAGAGCTGCGCATCCGCTTCGATGGAGCCAATGAGATTGCCGATTACCGCCGCGAGCTCGACATGGATTCCGCTATCGCTCGTGTGACCTATCGAATCGGCAACACGCGCTATACGCGCGAAATCTTCTTGAGTTACCCGGACCAGGTGCTGGCGATGCGAATTACAGCCGATAAGCCGGGCCGCATTTCCCTGGCAGTCCGGCTGGCCAGCATCCAGCCGAGCGCCAGGAGCAAACGCGAGCCGGATGGCGCCATCACCATGGACGGCACGGCCGCTACGGTCATCGAAGGCCGCTCCGCCAATCCAATCATCCCCGCCAAGATGCGCTGGGAATCGCAAGTTCGGGCGATTCCGGAGGGCGGCTCGATAGGTACCTGCCGAATCGGCGAAGACGAAGACCGGACCGCGGCCTGCACTTCGGTCACCCATGCCAATGCGGTCACGCTGGTTCTGGCCGCCGCCACCAACTACGTCAAATGGAACGACATCACGGCCAATCCGGCATCGCGCGTGGCCGCACGGATGAAGGCGGCGAATCAACCGTATGGCACGCTGCTCGATCGTCATCTTCGCGACTGGCAGCCGCAGTTCGGCGCGTTTCGCCTCGATCTTGGCGGCCACGAAGCCGCCGCACAAGACACCACCACCCGGCTCGACCTTCTTCGCCGCGGCGCAAAGGACCCGCTTTTCACCGCTCAATACGTTCAATATGCGCGGTATCTCCTGCTGGCCGTCTCCCGCCCCGGCACGCTGCCGTTCAATAACCACAACGTCTGGCTCAACAATATGGAGGGCCGCTGGGCAGGACGCTGGACTCTCAATATCAATCTGCAGGAATGCTATTGGCCGGCGGAAAACACCAACCTCCCACAGACCAACGATGCTCTCTTCGGATTCGTGGAGCATCTTGCCGAGGCCGGCGCGCGCACGGCTCGCGAGTTCTACGGCTGCCGTGGCTGGGTGGCACATCACGGAACGGATATCTGGATGAACACCGCTCCGACCGATTCCACAGGGCCGGGAATCTGGCCAACCTCGGGTCCATGGCTGCTGGAGAACCTTTGGGAGCATTATCTCTTCCAGCCCGATCCGGAATATCTCAAGCGCCTGTATCCGCTGCTCGGCGGAGCTTCCCAGTTCTTCCTCGACTTCCTGGTGGAGGAACCCACGCACCACTGGCTGGTGACGGCCCCGTCGGTGTCGCCCGAGAACTCGTTCTTTACTCCCGAGGGCCAACCCAGCCAAGTCTGCGCGGGACCGACTCTCGATAACCAGTTGCTGCGCGATCTGTTCGACCATACCGCCCAGGCATCCCGTATTCTGGGCATCGATAGCGAACTCCGCTCGCAGGTTGAAGACGCTCGCCGGCGGCTGCCTCCGGATCGCGTCGGCAAACATGGGCAGATCGAAGAATGGCTGGAGGATTTCGATGAGCCCGAAGTCACTCACCGGCACCTATCGCCGCTCTACGGCCTCTTCCCTTCGAACCAGATCACGGCGGCGTCCAGCCCGGGGCTGTTCGATGCCGCGAAGATCACCCTGGCCCGCCGCACGGACAAGAACCTGGGCTGGTCCGGCGCCTGGAAGATCAATCTCTATGCGCGCCTCGGAGACGGGGAACACGCGGCAGAGATCCTCAAGCGGATGCTGGTGGAAATCAGCCTCCATCCCAGCGCGGAAGACAGCGATCGTGTGCCATCTTTTGAGGGCAACCAGAGCATTCAGGCGGTCGCGGCAGGCGTGGCGGAAATGTTGCTGCAGAGCCAAGAGGGTGAACTGCGCCTGCTGCCCGCCCTCCCGCGCGATTGGCCCAACGGCCACGTGGAAGGGCTGCGCGCGCGGGGCGGATTCGTGGTCGCAATGGACTGGCGCAATGGCGCTCTGGAGCGAGTGGCGGTTCGCTCCGGACTTGGCGGGGAATGCCGGTTACGCTATGGCTCGAAGCGGGTGTCTTTCATGACCCGAGCGGGCCAGGTGTATGAGCGCGATGGGCAAGTGCAATAGCTCCCGACGAGGCCCGACCAGGCGCGCCAAATGACCACATGCCTTGGTCCGATCCAGCGTAGCGCTGATAAAATACTGGCGGAACGGGGCCCTTGAACGACGCCACTTCCGGGAGCAGTGCCGTCTCAATCTGGATGCCAAACTGTCGTTTTGAAGTGCCCGCGTTGCGGCCGACTCCGGTATCATCAAGAAAGGCGCAGCATGAGTCTCGAAGAAGCCATCCTGGAGAAAGTCCGCCGCCTTCCGCCGGCGAAGCAGGAAGAGGTGTTGCGCTTCGCCGATGGATTGCAGCGCGATACCACGGCAAGGATGGTCCCATCCCGTGATCGTACCAGCGAAGCGAGGTGGATCGATGAGAACCGCGCCGCACACGCGGATCAATGGGTGGCCGTGGAGGGCGACCGTCTGATCGCGGCGGGTATAGACCCATTGAAGGTTTTTGCCGCGGCCAAGGCCGCGGGCATCGGGACTCCTTTCGTCGTGCACGTGCTTCCGGAAGACCCGCTTCCGTTTGTTCCGGGTTGGTGAGAATGCCGGTCTCGCTCGACTTCGCTACCTCCCACCACTACAGCGAGGCCACGGACGGAATCAACGTGCCGATCATGCTTTGCATGGGGAGACAATCCGTCGAGCTGCTGGCAAAACTGGATACGGGTGCCGCACATTGCATCTTCGAGCGTAAGTACGCCGAGATTCTTGGATTGGCAGTTGAATCCGGCCGGCTTCAACGTTTTCGGACAATGGCTGGATCGTTTGCAGCCTATCAACACGAGGTCACGATTCAGACGCTTGGCATGGAGTTTCCGGCGGTCGTCTTTTTCGCCCAGGATCCGACATTCAACAGAAACTTCCTTGGCCGCTCCGGTTGGCTTGACCGCCTTCGCGTCGGCATTGTCGACTACGACCGGATGCTCTTCGTCGGTCCGTACCAATTCTGAGAAATCCGTGGGATCTAAAGCTCCGGAATGGCTCTCGGCCGATTGACAATCGGCCTGCAGGTTGACAACCCGCCCCACAAAAAAGTTGGTCCAACCTTTACGCGCGATACGGTTCTAGAATCTAACGCTTCCAGACGAACTCGCCATTGACGATGGTGGCTACGGGGCCGCCGCGGAAGGTGCATTGGTGGAAAGGGGAATTGCGGCTGCGCGAGAACGACTGGTTTACGTCGTAGGTCCATTCGAGGTTGGTGCTGAAAATGGTGGCATCGCCGGGAGCGCCGGGTTCCAGCGTGCCGCGGCCTAGCCGCACTACCGCTTCGGGACCGGTGGTGAACAGCTCCACCATGCGCCCGAGCGAAATCCGACCGGGATGGACCAGGTGTTCCAGCGCGAGCGCGACGGCGGTTTCGAGGCCGATCACGCCGAAGGGGCAGCGCTCGAACTCCTGCATCTTTTCGCTGCCGGGGTGCGGGGCATGGTCGGTGGCGATGGCGCTGACGGCTCCGGAAACGATGCCTTCGATGACCGCCTCGCGGTCGCCGGTGGAGCGCAGCGGAGGCTTCATCTTATAGTTGCTGTCGTAGGGCGGCATGTCGTCGTCGGCCAGGGCGAAATGGTGGGGAGTGGCCTCAGCCGTTACGGGCAAGCCGCGCTGGCGCGCCGCAGCGACCATGGCCACGGCGCGGCGGGTGGAGACGTGGGCCACATGGTAGCGGGCGCCGGTGAGCTCGGCCAGCAGCAGATCGCGCGCCACCATCACGTCTTCGGCCGCGGCGGGAATGCCGCGCAATCCCCAGCGCACGGACCGTACGCCTTCGTGCATGTCGCCGCCGGCGCTCAGGTCCAGGTCTTCGCAATGGTTGATCACCGGCAAGCCGTAGGAACGGGCGAACTCCATGGCGCGGCGCATCACGCGCGCGTTCATCACCGGCAAGCCGTCGTCGGAAATGGCCACGGCGCCGGCGGCCTTCATGGCGCCGATGGCGGCCAGCTCCGTACCGCCGCTGCCCTTGGTGATGGCGCCGATGGGATGCACGTTGACCACGGCATGCCGGCGGGCATGCTCCACGATGTAGCTGGTGACGGTGGCGGAATCGTTCACCGGCTTGGTGTTGGGCATGCAACAGATGGAGGTGAACCCTCCGGCGGCGGCCGCGCGCGAGCCGCTTTCGATGGTTTCGGCGTGTTCGAAGCCGGGCTGGCGCAGGTGCACGTGCATGTCGATGAAACCGGGCGCCACCACCAGACCCGTGGCATCGAATATTTCGGCGTGGGGAGAGGACAGGTTGGGAGCTACGCCGGCGATGCGCCCATCCACGATGAGCAGATCCGCGACGCGGTCCGTGCCCGAGGCCGGGTCGATCACCCTCCCGTTCTTGACCACGATGGACATGGGTTAGCCGATCACCTTTTCGAGCACCGCCATGCGCACGGCGACGCCGTTTTCGACCTGGTTGAGGATGGCCGAGCGCTGGAAATCGGCCACTTCGCTGGAGAGCTCGCGGCCGCGGTTGATGGGGCCCGGGTGCATGACGATGGCATCCGGCTTGGCCAGATCCAGGTGTTCCAGGCGCAGGCCGTAGAAAGTGAAATACTCGCTCGCCGGAAACGACGCTTCGTGCTGCCGTTCGAGCTGCACGCGGAGCATCATGATCACGTCGGCATCGCGGATGGCGTCGCGGATATCGCCGGTGAGGCGCACGCCCGGCGCCAGGTGCGCCAGCTCGGCGGGCAACAGGGAAGCCGGACCGCAAAGCACGATTTCCGCGCCGAAGCGCGAAAGCAGGTGCACGTTGGAGCGCGCCACACGGCTGTGAGCGATGTCGCCGATGATGGCTACCCGCAATCCGTCGAGACGCCCTAAGCGGTCCAGAATGGTGCGCGCGTCGAGCAGCGCCTGGGTGGGGTGCTCATGGGTGCCGTCGCCCGCGTTGATGATGGGCGTGGGCAGATGGCGCGCCAGGAAGTGCGGCGCGCCGGACGCGGAATGGCGCATCACGATAGCGTCCGGGCGCATCGCCGCCAGGGTATTCAGCGTATCCACCAGCGATTCGCCCTTGCTCACGCTGGAGCCGGCGGCGGTAATCGAAATCGCGTCCGCGCCCAGGCGTTTGGCGGCGATTTCGAAGCTGGTGCGGGTGCGCGTGGAAGCTTCGTAAAACAGGTTGACGATCATTTTGCCGCGCAGCGTGTCCAGCTTCTTCAGCGACTGGCTCTGCAGCGGCTGAAAGTCCTTGGCCCGCGCCAGCAAGGCTTCGATCGCGGCGCGGTCCAGCTCTTCGATCCCCAGCAGTCCGGCGGGCATAGGATTGGTTCAGGCCTGCCCGGCGGCGGCCCTTTCCACCAGCAGCACTTTTTCCATGCTGTCGATCTCCTGAAACTTCACTTCGATGATTTCCTCGCTGCCGGTCTGCACCACGCGTCCCACGAACTGGGCTTCGATGGGCAGCTCGCGGTGGCCGCGATCGATCAACGCCAGCAGCCGTATGCGAGACGGGCGCCCGTGATCGAACAGCGCGTCCAGCGCGGCGCGGATGGTGCGCCCGGTGTACAGCACGTCGTCCATCAGCACGATGTCCTTGCCCTGCACCGGAAACTGGATATCGGTGGCGCTCACCACAGGTTTCACATCGACGGTGGTGAGGTCGTCACGATACAGATTGATATCCAGAATTCCCACCGGCACCTTGCGATTTTCCAGGGCGTCGATTTTCCTGGCAAGGCGCTGGGCCAGCGGAACACCGCGCCGGCGGATGCCGATGAACGCGAGCTGATCGAGGTCGGCGGTCTTCTCCATAATCTCGTGGGCTAGCCGGACCAACGTCCGGTCGATTTCCGAAGCGCTCATCAACTGGGCTTTTTCGCGGGTGAGAGGCATAAGGCTCCGAAGGACAATGTAGCACGCAAGCGGGAGCGGCTCCAGGGTTGGGAAACAGGAAGGCGAAATCGGCGAAGGTCAGCAAGGTTACGGTGAGTCCGGCAATGCCGCCGGCGGTGTGGGCATCGAGCGCGAGCAGGCGCCGGGCGAGGCCGGTTGGCTCGACGAAGTACGAGATGAATGCGAAGGTCAGAAAGACCGAGCCGGGGAGTAGCGTTAGGCAAAAAAAGGGCGCGCGCTGCCAGAGCGCGGGCCGATCGGTTCGCTTTTGGGAAGCGCTTCATGAGCCGCCGCTTCCACCACGATTCCACTGCCATGGACGCTTCGCTGAAGATCATCTGCGGGCAAAGATAACTGCAGTAGACGCGGCCGAAAAAGACCGAAGAGATCACGATCAGAAACATCAGGAACATCAGGGCGAAGAAGATGATGCCGAATTCGTTGATCCAGAGCTCGGCGCCGAAGAAATAGAAGCGCTGGCGGGGGATGTCGAAACGGACAATGTTGAGGAATGGCAAAGCGAGGAAGATGAGGAAGCAAGCCAGGTGGATGCGCTTGCGAAGGCGGTGCCAGAGACTAGTGGGCACGAGGCACCTGGCTTTGAACTGCTGGTTTAGGGCAGACCACAAAAAACGATGGTCTGCCCCACGGTGGGGATTGCAAAGTTTCGTGGGAAATATGCGGCGGCCGGGGCACTATTCGTGTGAGGACCAGCATTCGTGGGGCAGACCGCACACCTGTCCCGTTAAATTTTTCTCAGCTTCGAGAACCAGCTAGTTTTCATATACTTGCAAGGAAAGCAGCTCAAAACGATTTCATTCGTGATTACCTGAGAGGGTGAATCAAGGTCG
>JBEKYD010000304.1:0-9401 GCA_049511335.1 Bryobacteraceae bacterium
GGCGGTGGGCGTACCCCACCACGTCACGCAGCGCGGTAATGGCCGTCAGGATGTCTTCTTCACGGAACGGGATCGCGAGGCGTATCTGGACGCCTTGTTCGATTACGCCGCCCGTTACGGGATGCGGGTCTGGGGCTACTGCCTGATGCGCAATCACGTCCATCTGGTGGTGGTTCCGGAGGCCGAACGTAGCCTGGCTCAGGTATTCGGGCGCACTCACAGCGACTACGCGCGGTACGCGAACGTGGCCCGCCGCAGTTGCGGGCACCTGTGGCAGGCGCGATTCTATAGTTGTGCGCTGGACCAGGCCCACGTCTGGGCCGCGCTGGCTTACGTGGAGCGAAACCCGGAAACCCGGTGCGTGCCGGGATGGTGGCGGAGGCGGAGGAATATCGATGGTCAACGGCGGCGGCGCATTGCCGGGAGGACACCTCTGGCCGGGGGTTGGATCTGAGCGAGTGGCGGCGATCATTCAGCGGCGCGCGATGGCGGGAGGTGTTGCGGACCAGCGTGCGGGGAGAGGCGCTGGAGGAGCGACTTCGGGAAGCGACACGACGGGGATACCCCCTGGGGAGTGAGGGATTTGTGGATCGGATCGGCAGCATGTTGGGGCGGGAATTAAAACCCCGTCCGCCCGGGCGCCCACAGGCGAAAGGCCCGGAGCCGGCGTGCGGCCTTGAAACGGGGTAATTGGTTACTGTCCCCGGTTTCAAGCAGTAGCCCCAAACCTCGAGAAAGTAACGGTCGGAGTACTCAGCCAACAAATCGAAGGGGAAACCGGGGACAGTAACCGTTGCGACGGATTTCTCGCCCCTGGGGGGGAAACCGGGGGGGAAACCGGGGACAGTAATCGTTGCGACGGATTTCTCGCCCCTGGGGACACACGGGACGGGGACACACGGGACAGTCTGAAGCGACACCGACGAAAATCCGCGGTTGGGGACGGAGCGTGTGTCCCAGATGAGAATTTTCGGCTCGGAGGCGCACTTCTTCTTCGATGCCTCGAAATGCCAGGTGCGTGGAGCCGGGGAAACCGGGAACAGTAACCGTTGCGCCGGGTTTCCTGTCGGCCACTACCCCAGCGACGCTCTGGGGGCGCAGAGGGACAGCCTGACGTGAGCCCTTCGTGATTTGCAACTCGTGAATTATCATGCAGATACCAGCTTGCCCCAGTGTGCGGCAAATCGCCGTTCGTTTGCTTTCAACGTGTTAGCGCAGCCGCTGGATTCCAAAACTCGCCAACTACGCAGACCGCTCCCACAGGTTCGGGTACGCTGAAGGCCGTTTCCCCATCTTCGGATTCATCCCGGTACCCGGCTGGCGTTCCTCGGCGATCCGCCCCTACTGTCAGCGACGCCTTGGGTTCCTTCGACGGTCATCCGGGCTTGCGGGGGGACGTATGCGTGTGCCTGCTTGCGTCCCTCACCCAAGCACATTGCTACCAATCGGTTAGCGGGAATTGCCCTCGCCGCTCGCCGGTCTCAAAAACCCGGTAACGCCCCATTTCATCCCGTAACCTACTGAAAACAAACCGGCAGCCAAAAACAGCCCCTTCCCGCCGTTCTATCATGGTGGAGGGAGGAACCCGCGAGTCAGGGGAAACAAACTGGCGTGGGCACTTGTGCCTGCCGTGCCAGGAGTCATCCGGACACTTTGCCGCGCTGCGAACAAGAAAGAGGCGTAAATGCACAAAAACGCACGGACAGATTATGACTGGTTTTATGGATGCTGCCGTATTTCGTGCCCTCATCCTGCGGAGAGGCTCGTCCTTGTGCATCCGTGGTCCCGCGATGGGAGTCGAGCGCGATTGCCCGTGGCGGCGGACGGCGACAGAGCGAATTCCACCATAAAATGCATAAGATTGCACAACAACACACCCCTTTGGGCGAGCTCCAAACGGAGTCCTAACCAACAGAAATGACTATGCTTACGCATCCGCAAGTTTTGTTTTTTCAGCCGTGAACCCTAACCGCCGCCCTCGCAAACGGGTGCAACGGGGCGCCCCCAAGGGAGAACCCCGGCCGGCGGCACGCTCCGCCGCCGACCAGACCTGTGGCCGGTCCAGCGGACAGGAACAATAGCGCGCCCTTGCCAAACATGGCCGGAAGGGGCATGGCGAGCGCTGCGGTAAGCTGCGTTGCGCCCGTGTGAATTGCCAGAGGGTGAGTGGTGCGAATCGGCCCGCGGGGAAAATCGCGATCCCGTGAATCCGGTTGGGCATGAGGCAATATCCGATCAGGCGGAGGCTATGGAGGCGGTTGTGCTGGCAAAGGAGGTCCAGGTAAACCAGCCCGGTCGGAAGCGGATTCGAAGACGGCTCGACGCCCGTTGCCCTTTTGGGTCACGTGGGGAGTGCCGAGGGCGACGGCGCGACCGAGACGCGCCATGCTAATAGAAAGCGCGGAACTGAGCCCCGGACCAGAGTCTTTGACGTCATGTAGAAGCCGATACTCATCGTCTGGCATTACGACGGCTATCCTTCCAACCAGGCTCCGAACTGCTAAAACTATTAAATCTGTTGAAAAATTATACTTCTCCAGTACCCTCAGAAGGCTCTAGGAAACGCCGCTAGACGGGCGGCGGGTGTATACTGGAACGTCACCGCGTCCAAAATGAAAATTTACGCCAAAACGGCACTGGAGCCTAAGTTGCGTCTGTCCTTTTTGTCCGCATTGATCCGTGTATGTCTGCTTCTCTTGGTGCTCTCCGCATCGGCCTTCTGCCAGTATCAGTGTCCAACCTGCTTGGCTACGTTCACGTATCAGATCGGCGGTACCGTGCCAACGTCGGAGCAGTGGCAGGTTACCACCAGCGCGGGGAGTCTTGCCATAACTGTGGATTCGGGCGGCGCAAGCTGGATAACCGCTAGCCTAAACAGTAACGTCACCACTAGCAGCGTGCCGGCGATCCTGACGATAGGTCTGAACTCCGCCGGCCTCGCGAACCTGCCCGTCGGCACCTATAACGACACTGTCACTGTAAGCACAGTAAGCGAAGGTTCCGAGATTTGGACGATCACTCTAGACGTAATCGCCGCTAGCGCGCCTGGGTCGCTCACCCTCAGCGCTACGAGTCTTTCATTTACTGCTGTAGCTGGCGGATCAACTCCGGCGAACCAGACCCTCACTGTGACGGCGCAGAGCAGCACAAGCGCTACGGCCGCGGTGTCCGAGCAGAGTTGCACGGCCGAAAGTTGGCTTTCCCTCTCGCCGCTCGGTACCTTCACTGCCGGCACAACCGCCACGAACTTTACGGTTTCTGTCAATCAGTCTGGAATTACCGCCGGCACTCAGTGCAGCGGAACGATTGCCATGACCACGTCTGCCGGCACTCAGAACGTGAGCGTCACTCTCAACGTCACCAGTGCGTCCACGGGTCCGCTTACGTTCAATCCTTCGAGCTTGACATTTACCGCGGCGGCAAATGGGTCTGCTCCAGCTACCCAGACCCTCGCGGTGACGGCGCAGACCAGCACCAGCGCTACCGCCTCGACCTCCGAGCAGAGTTGCACCGGCGAGACTTGGCTGTCCATTTCGCCGACCGGCACCTTCACTGCCGGCACAACCGCCACCAACTTCACTGTTTCGGTCACTCAGGCCGGAATCGCCTCCGGCACCACGTGTACAGGCACGATTTCCATGGCCACTGCCGCCGGCACGCAAACCGTGACTGTCACTCTCAATGTCACCACCAGCGCCGCCCTCCCGCTCACACTCAGCCCTTCGAGCTTTGCGTTCAACGCGGCTTACGGCGGAGCCGCCCCGGCCACCCAGACCCTTACGGTGACTGCACAGACCAGCATAAGTGCTGTCGCTCAGTTCTCGGAGCAGACCTGTGCCAGCAATAACTGGCTCTCCCTTGTGCCAACCGGTAACTTCACCGCCAGCCAGAACGCGACCACCTTCGCCGTTGCCGTCAATCCGACCGGAATCTCCGCGGGCACTCAGTGCACCGGCACGATTTCCATGATCACTTCCGCCGGCACGCAAACCGCGAGTGTCACCCTCAACGTCACCGTTTTCACCTCCGCGCCACCGCTAACCATGAGCGCTTCGGCGTTTACGTTTACCGCGCTCGCCGGCGGCGCCACCCCGCCTACGCAAACCCTCTCGGTGACGGCGCAGACTAGCACAAGTGTTACCGCCCAGGCCACGGAGCAAGGTTGCACCAGCAGCAACTGGCTGACTATTTCACCCACGGGTAGCTTCACGGCCAGCACCACCGCCACGCCCATCACCATTTCGGTCACTCAGTCTGGAATCCAAGCCGGCACCGCGTGCAACGGCACCATTGCCCTGGCCACGGCTAACGCTACGCAAAACGTATATGTGACCATGGTTGTCACCAGCAGCACGACCAGTCCCGGAACGCCCGGCAACGTTACCGCGACACCGGCGGGGCCCTTGTCCTTCTCGTTCACCATCGGCGGTTCCAATCCTCCCGCTCAGAATGTGTCTGTCACGAGCTCTCAGACTTCCGAGTCCGTTAACTTTGCCGTGGCGACCTCGGCGAGCTGGCTTACCACGAGTGCGGGGTCATACACCGTCTCCACGCCCTACACCCTCCAAATCATCGCGAATCCGGCCAATCTGGTGGCATCGGCCACGCCGTATGCCGGCACCGTGACCATCACCCCGACCGGCGGCACTGCCGTCATCATCAATGTGACGCTAACCGTGATCAGTGTGCCCGTAATATCGGCCACTCCCACCACTTTGTCGTTCACTTATGCCGCGGGAGGGCCGAACCCCGCAACCCAAACGGTCCAGATCTCCGCCGGGGGATCGGCGGCCACCTTCACCGTGGCGACGTCCAGCTCGGGCTGGCTCCAGGTTTCGTCAACCTGCACCAGCGCGGCTCCCTGCACCACCCCGAACACCGGCACCTTTAACCTGACGGTAACCGCCAATCCGGCCGGAGTGAACGTAGGCACCTACAACGGGTCGATCGCCGTATCCGGCGTCGGCCAGGCGACCGGAACCACCATGGTCAACGTTTCCTTGGCCGTCACCGCCGTCACACCCAGCATTACCCTGGTCACCAATGGCGCCAGCTTCCTCACCGGGCCGGTTTCTCCCGGCGAGATCGTCTCCATTTTCGCCAACGCCTCCACTCCCATTGGTCCGGCCACCGCGGTTCAGCTCAATAGCACGACCTGCCCAAGCCCGTGCACCAATATTCCAACTGCTATGGGCGGCGTCCAGGTGATGTTCCAGCCGGCGGGTGTGGCTGCCCCGCTCCTCTACATCAGCAGCACCCAAGTTACCTGCATCGTGCCGTACGAAATTCAGCAAGGCTCCATCCAGGTGACGGTGTCCTACCTCGGCCAGGCTTCCGCAGTTTACTTGCTCCAATACGCGGCCACCGAGCCGGGAATTTTCACGGCTACGCCCAACGGAAGCGGGTTGGCAGCCGCCCTGCAATATGACGCCAAGGGGAACTACCAGGGACAGAACTCGAGTAGTAACCCAGCCAGTCCGGGCTGGTATCTTACCTTCTATGTAACCGGCGAAGGAATCATTCCCGCCCCTGCCGTAGATGGCCAAGTCACCAGCAGCACCGCTGTTGTGCCGCTGCTCGGCCCTCCCTTTGTCATGATCGACAACCTGCCGTCCACGGTCACCTATTTTGCGGAAGCCGACGGCACCGTTTCAGGGGTGATGCAAGTGAACGCAATCGTGCCGGCCGCCGTCCACACCGGTCGCGCCGTGTCCCTTTCGCTGTCCATGAACGGGACTGGCAGCCAGTCCGGTGTCACAATCTACATTAGGTAGTCTTTTTCTGTCGCCGTTTTTTTATATTATTAGTCCTATAACTCCACAGTACCAGTACGGGGACTCCTATGCGGTACGAAAAACTTCCTCCAACCTGAGTACATTCGGTATATCCTATCCCTGTCTAGGCTTCAAAAGGGAAGTTTTGTCCAAGCCGGAGTCTGACGACGCAAGGCAAAGAATTTCGTGGCTTGGACCTAAGATTCGGCGGACCTGCAAAGGGCGATTTCTAGGCGTTCTTTTGGCCCGGTCCGTGGCGGCACGATCGCCCGAACGGGCGAGCTTTCGGTAGTCGGGAGCGGTAGTCATGGATACGCGCGCCGGCCGGAAAAGGGTCGGACCTTGCGTTCGGAGTTTTGACGACCCTCGTCCGACCGAAAGTTAGGTTTGATCTTGGAGGATATTGTGCACTCGGCATTATGGAAACCGGCTAGGCCCGCGGGAGAGCGGTCGCGTCTGGCGCGTTTTTTTTCTTCCGTTACATTCTGTTGCGCATTGCTGCTTGCCTGTACCGCTCCGCAGGCCAAGGCCGATTTCTCCGGATATTACGCAATCGCCAATTTCAATACCATCCAGAGCACATTCGCAAACGGTTTTGTGTACTCTGCGACCAACTCCAACGTCGTTTTTTGGGGCCCAAACGATGGCAACGGCGTGGTCGGCGGAGAAACCGATTTCACCATCGCTGCCAAAGCCAACGGCTTGTTCCAGTTCTCTTGGACCTTTTCGACCCAGGATGCGCCCGGATTTGAGGATGCAGGTTATCTCGTCAACGGCGTCTTCACCAAGCTTTCCTATACCAGCGGCGACTATGGGTCCGTCGTGGTGCCGGTTCTTGCCGGCGAGATCATTGGCTTTGGCCTTCAAACCGCCGACAATACCGGGGGGCCTGGCGTGCTCACGGTAAACAACTTCAGTGGGCCGTTATCATCATCATCCTCCGCGCCCGAACCCGGCACCTTTAAGCTCCTGCTAGTCGGGGCTGCGGCCGCGATCGTAGCTCGTCGGCAGTGGCGCATTCGGTCTCCGCGCCGTTCAAAAACTGGTATTGTGGCCGTGGCGGTGGCCGCGATCTTTTTCATCGTTCCCATCCGCGCCCAGACGCAGCATACCTATACCGGCTCGAACGTCACCGGACAACTGGTCTTCCAGTATGTGGTAAATGCGAGCCAGGCGGCGCCCCCGCCGGCCGGCGCACAGACGCTGCTGCAGTCTGCGTTCGCGGCCAAAGAGCTGTTCCGCGCTCCACGCCCGCGACCCCGGCCTCCCATTGCTCCCGCGGGATTGCATCCTGAAATGGCTGCAGCGGCGGCTGCCGGACTCGGGGCAACTCTGGTGGTGCAGCCTTTGACGCTCGCACCGCTTTCCGGCACTACGGGTTTCAACGCCCTCTCGCAACGGGACCAGAAGAATGCCGATGGCGGCGACCAGTACACTGTCGAACCGCCAAATGCGAGCGTCGCCGTCGGCAACGGTTATGTGCTCGAAGGGGTAAACGACGCGGTTGAGGTCTTCAACACCTCCGGGTCGCCGGCCCTTCCGATCGTCATCTCGGCCAACCAATTGTTCGGCCTGGAGCCTCAGATCTACGACAACGGGATCAACGGCCCCTTTCTCACGGACATGCGCGTCTACTACGACTCCGGCACGAACCTTTGGTTCGTCCTCATGCGCGCCCATGACGAAGACGCCTCCGGCGACGAGATCGACTCGTCTCATCTCTATCTTGCCGCCAGCCAGAGCGGCAACCCTACCGGGAACTACAACATCTATTTCATGATTACTACCAATGCGAGCCACAGCGGTTGCCCCTGTTTCCCCGACTTTCCGCAGATCGGGTCCGACCAGTACGGAATTCACATCTCCTGGAATGAGTACAACGCCAACCCCAATTACGTTTCCCCCCCCTTCGTAGACGCGGCTATACTATCGATTTCGAAAACGTCCCTCGCTGATGGCGCTGCCTCGCCCACGGCGTTCCAGGTGTTTATACCGTTCTTTACCGGCTTCGAATTCGCGATTCAACCGGCCACCACACCACCGGGGGCGGTGAACTTCTTGGGAAATGGAGGCCAGGAATATTTCGCCAGCACCGCCATTGAATCCGTGGCCACGAATGCGGTTGCGCTGTGGGCCATGACGAATACCAGCTCGCTGGCTACCGGAAGTCCCAACCTGACTCTGAGTATGGTTCTTATCCCCACCCTGCCTTACTACACTCCGACCCCTGCGACCCAAAAGCCGGGTCCGACGCCATTGGGTACCAGCGTGGGCGATCCGCTTGAGTATCTGGACGGGGGGCTCGACAACCGTGTGCAAGGTCTCACTTACTCCACCGGCCGTCTTTATCTAACCTTCCAAACCGGTGTCTCCGACGTAAATGGCGTCTATGTGGATGGCGGCGCCTATGTTGTTCTCTCCCCCACCTTCCGCAACGGCACCCTGGCGGCGCAGGTCCTCAACGAGGGATATCTGCTCCTGAGCGGCAATCACCTGTTGCGGCCGTCCATCGCCGTAAACTCACAACCCATTCCGACCGGAGCTATCGCCGTGACCCTGACGGGCCCCAATTACTATCCCAGCGCGGCCCTGATTCCTTTCCAGACGTTCAACACGCCAACCACCATTGAGATCGCCGCTCCCGGTGCGCTCCCGGAAGATGGCTTTACCGGCTACCCGGCCATCCCGGCCTCCGGTGGCAGTAGCGTCGCCCGCTGGGGCGATTACAACACCGCGGTCGCCGCCAGCGATGGCTCGATATGGGCGGTCGTGGAATACATCGGGAACTTTGCAAGAACTACGTATGCCAATTGGAATACTTATATAATGCGGAACCAGCCTTGATCTTACTGTATCCGACTCATCGCGATTGCAGCGTTTGACCGCGGGCGAAACGAGGTTATGGCTAAGCCAAAAATGATATCCACAAGAACCCAACGGCGCTCCCCGGAACCAGCCAGAACCTCCTCCACCCCGCCCGACGGCGGTATCGTTCTAGTCGATTCGAGCTTTCGGCCAATCGCGCTCGATAGCCGGGCGGAGGCCATCCTCGGCGACTCTGCCGCATCCGACGGTGGCGTCAGTCTTCCGCCGGAACTCCTCAATCTGCTAAGCGCGCGATCCCCACTCGAGTTAGAAGGGTCCCACCTGCGTGTCAATGCCGGCGACCATGAATACAGTTGCCGAACCTTCGTGCTGCACCCGCGCGCCGACAGTGCCGTCCAGCCAATGCTGGCCCTCTATCTCAAACGCGACCGATCCGTGGCGGATGCCATGCGACAGGTCGGCACCGATTATCACCTCACCGACCGCGAGTTGGAAGCGCTAATCGGTGTCGCCATGGGGCTCACTAGCAAGGAACTTGCCACCCGGATGAATATCAGCCCCAACACAGTCAAGGCGTTTCTCCGTTTGATCATGATCAAAATGGGCGTAACCACCCGCGCCGGCATTGTCGGCAAGCTGTTCGACCAGAACGGCCAGTTCTCCGACGTATAACACGCCCCGCTAGCCTCGATTTCCACGGTACTGCCTTGACCTAACATTTCGCTGGTTTCACGGCTCTAGGCGAAGCGGATCAGGAGCTGTTTGTTGCCGAACCACGGCATTTTCGTGGGCCTGTCCGCC
>JBEKYD010000305.1:0-9028 GCA_049511335.1 Bryobacteraceae bacterium
CCGCGCCGGAAGGCCGACGCGGGCGCGCTCGGGCGCTTCGTCCGCGACAGCGCGTGCCGGGCGCGCGCTTGAACGCGGCGCACCATCGACGCGCCGGACGATCGAACTCGCCGGGCTCCTTCGGCCGCTTCCGCCAGCGCTGGCTACCCGGCGATGGCAGTTATTTTTTCACAAACTTGTCGACACGCCAGTTGCGGAAGTCTGCCGCATAAATAGCTCCCGTGTTGTCCACGGCGATGTAATGTGGGGTATCAATCTTGCCGGGAATCTTGCCGAACGAACCCAACACACCCAAAATCTTGCCGTCCAAATCTACCTTGATAATGCGTGAATTATCGCCGTCGCACATGTAAAGAACATCTTCGCTCTTCACGTAGTAAAGCCCCTGCGGCACACCGAGATCCGTCCACTTGCCCAGAAATTTGCCTTGCTGATCGAAAATCTGCACGCGTTTGTTGACGCGATCGGCCACATACAAGCGCCCCTTGCTGTCAATGGCAACATCGTGCACCAGATTAAATTGGCCGTCGCCGGGACCTTTTGTGCCCCATTGGCCCAAGTATTCGCCATCTTTGCTGTAATGAACCACGCGCGAGTTTCCGTAACCATCGGCGACAAAAAAATCACCGTTTGGCACGAAGTTGAGAGTCGCAGGGCGATTGAACGAGTACTTCGCATTGTTATCGGCAGCGGGCGCGCCCGTGCCCAGGTTCATGAGCAGCCGGCCCTCCGGCGTCCACTTCATGACGCGGTGAGCGTCCAGGTCAACCGTCCAAATATTTCCATCCGGGCCTACGCGCAAGCCATGTGGCTTCTTGCCGAGAAATTCTGGCCATGCGCGCAGAAACTTGCCGGACTTGTCGAATTGCATCACCGGATGTGGCCCGTCGCTGAAGACCCATACATTGTCGTGGGTGTCGACGTCCACAGCCGCGACTTCGCCAAAGTTCCATCCTGTCGGAAGTTGGGGCCAACCTTCCACGACGCGATAAGGCAAGGGCGGGCCGGTTTGAATTTGGGCGCACAAGAACGTGCATGTGGCTAATAAGATACCGAGGGGTCTCATGTTGGCGATCCTAGCATTATCGTGAGACCTGCGACTGTTCATTCGCGGGGTCGAAGTGCGAGCCCCGCCGTATTCGACCATCCCCGAAGTTTATCCGGCGCGCACGCGCTGAAAGCCAGCGCCTGGTCCGCGCCGTCGCCTGCCCTCGCGGAACGCGCGGCTTCTCGTGGCGCCGCGGGAAGGCCGACGCGGGCGCGCTCGGGCGCCTCGTACGGGAAACGCCTATACCGGTGGACGTGGCGAGGACCATCGAGCTACCGCACGCCGGGTTCCTCAGCCCCATCCGCCGCGGTTCGACGGCGCAGGGTCAACTGCCGCCACGCTCACCGCGAACTCCGGCGCGGGCGCGTCCGTTCGTGCCGCCACACTCAAGTGTTCTGGTGCTGCCAAACTGGTTTTCAGTATCCGTTGTTATTCAGACATCGTTAACGATTGCCCGTATTGTTCTGGCGTCGGTCTGCTGAGAAGATTCAAACGAGTACCACACCTGAATTGGTCATAGGGTTCCTTTCGGTGCTCCAGGACAAGGCGCTAGACAGCGTCTTCATGCCAAGCCGTCGCCGCCCGGACGCACGTTGGCCAAACGTGGCGCAACAGTGGCCAGACCTTGGCTGGCGCGCAGCAGCCGCAGTTCCGCCGACCAATCCAGCAGGGCCCGACAAAGCCCTTCCAGATCGGGATTCCCCGCGCGGATCTCCGTCTGGATGTCTGCGATCTCCTGCCGGCAGCGGGCGATTCATGCGGCCGCCTTCCGACGCTCCTCGCCGATCTCATCGAAACTGCGCCCGTCGCCGTCTAGCTTGGCTTTCTTGCCGGCCAGCGTTTGCCAGCGCTGGACAATCACGTCGACGTACTTCGGATCCAGTTCGAGGCTGCAGCAGACGCGTTCTGTAAGTTCCGCGGCGGCCAGTGTCGTGCCGCTGCCGAGGAATGGATCGTATACCAGTTCACCGCGCTTCAAATGGTTCAGGATCGGGCGGCGCATGAGTTCCACCGGCTTCTGCGTTGGGTGGTCGTACTTCTGTTCGTCGGAGCCGCCCATGATGAACTTGGGAGAGGGTGAGGCCCAAATCGTGGAGTTTTCGCCGGGCTTCCCGTACCAGGGCGCGTGTACCTTCCGGACGAACCAGGCCGGTTCATGCTGAAACCAGTACAACGTCCTCGTTAGGACCGTTCGGCCCTTGTCCCAGATGATCTGCTGGTGGTGAATGAAGCCGATGCGCAGCAACCCATCGAGAACCTCCCGCGTGAACTTCGAGGCGTGCCAGACATAGGCGACCTGGAGACTCGGCACCAGTTCGAAAGCTTCAGACCAGTCCGCCCGAGTGTCGCCCGAGATGGTGGTCTCAGTGTGGCCCTCCGTGCGGTGCTTCATGTATGATGCCTCGGCCGGGCCACAGCTATTCAGTCCGGCGCGGTCGCGCCACTCGGAGTCGAGCTCGATGCCGTACGGAGGATCCGTGACCATGAGGATCGGCTTGCGCTCGCCGAGCAGGCGCATGACGTCATCCGCGCTGGTGGCGTCTCCGCAGAGCACTCGGTGTTTACCGCACAGCCACAGGTCGCCGATGCGGGATACCGGATTCTCGGGAACCGGCGGTGCCGCGTTCGCTCTCTCCTCGTCCGGAATGGCCAACAGACCGTCAATCTCGCCGGGATCGAAGCCGGTGAACGATAAGTCATAGTCCGCCTCGTTCAACTCCTGTAATTCCAGGGCGAGGAGTTCCTCGTCAAAGTCTGCCCACGTCGCGGACCGATTAACGAGCAACCTGAACGCTTTTACCTGTGCGTCGCTCCACTCGTCGCAAAGGATGACGGGAATGCAGGTAATGTCGCCGCCAGGCCACGAACCCAGCTTGCGCGCGGCCTTCAAGCGTAAATGCCCGTCCACTAGGCTCCCGTCGCTGCGGGCCAGACATGGAATTTTGAAGCCGAACTCGCGGATCGAGGCGCACATGCGATCCACTGCGGCGTCATTCTTCCGCGGGTTCCGAGCGTAGAAAATGAAGCGGTCGATGTGCCAAAAAAGAATTTGAAGGCTTTGGGTCGCCGTTTCCTGCGAAAGCATACCTCACCTCGTTTGGTTGAGGGATCTTTCGGAAACTGCGCCCGTGGCGCCGGCCTGGAAACGAGCCTCTACGCTGATGATAATTGTTCCGAGCGGGAATGTCCAACGAGACTCCACATCTTTACGCCTCACATTTCAAACAGTCTCGACCGCGACTGAATCAGGTTGCCGCGGCGACTTCTGCTTGTCAATCCACGCTGGTTCGAGCCTGGGGGTAGGCTTCAAGGACTTTTGCATATTTTGCATATTCGGGTGCGTGCCGCGAAGCCGCCGCGACTCCTAAGAAAACAAAGCAGATGTGGACTTTTGCATATTTTGCATATGGAAATGCGTGTTTGAAAGTGCCGAATCGCCCTTGATGAGGACAGGTGCATAGAGATCCTCCGTGAATGCGGGTTTCTGCCCACGGGCCCTACCTTGGCCGTCGTGAATCTCGGCAGGATGCCTAAAGGCCTCAACGCCGTGGAGACCGAGCGGTATCTGCGGGAGAATGGCGCGGACATCTGCCGCGGGCAGGCTGATGCGAGCCGGGGACAGCGATAATCATCAGGAATCTCACGTACCGGTTCCGGTTTTTGGAATTTCTCTCGGTTGGCCGGTGCTCTCGGTGCGATAATCCCGCTCTGGGAATAGCTACCGATAACACGTAATAACGCTGCTCTGTCCGAGTGGCGCGTCAACCGCCCGGAGCAGTCGGCGGCGGCGCGTAGCCGTCGGTAAACGCTACGCGACTACTTGCGAGCCAATCGGGTCGATCTAACGTGAGGCAATCCAGGTGCGAGAAGGGAAGGGGTCTAGTGGGCGGCGTGTTCACCGTTTGAGGTACGTGAGCTTTCGGAACTGGGCGATCTCGGCTTGACTCAGGTCGTGGTCGATGATGCCACTTGCGTGGAGGGCGAGGTGTACGCGCTCAAAGCTCGTGCCGACCGTGACTTCGTTGAGGGTGAGGTCCTGGTTGAGGTGGTAGAAGATCGTCGCGTCAGGCGCGGTGAGCCGGTGCTGGACTTCAAGCGGCGCCACGCCCACCGACCACACCCCACGGCCGGAAGGATCTTCGGAGACGTAGTAGATCCGCGATTGATCGGGCGACCAGAACGGAAATCGCGAATCGGCGGCTCCGCGCGTGAGTTGAACCGGCGCCGTGGAATCCAGTTTCCGCGCGAAAACCTGGGTGATGCCTTGCACCGGAGCGTTGTACGCGACGCTCTTGCCATCCGGTGAAATCGTGGGATTGAACGGGTTCTCCTCTTCCGTGGTGAACGGGATGTAGCGGTACTAGAAGACGTCCGCGGGCGGAGGCGGCGCCAGAACTCGCGCCAGGACGAAGCCGCCCAACAGCGTTACCAGGCCAAGCGCCAGCGCAGGAATCCAGTATCGAGTCTTCGGCGGCACGGGAACGTGGGCATCAGTAGCAGCCACGCTGGTGACTGCGGCATCGCCAGACTCTTAGCCGCTGTGCATCCTGTCACTGCACAGGCTGCGGGGCGGCTACATTGATGTGAGCGGGCGGGCTCGCGACGCCTCCCACCGTGACAATAACCAGCGTGTCTCCTACGGAAGTTTCCGGCGGCACGATGAAATTCACCTGGGTGGTACCGAATTTACCCGGAGCCTGACCATCGAACTGGATGAGCGCCGGTGCTCCGCCGACCGTGATGGAAAGTGGCAGACATGGCTTCCCGAGACTGCTCACCGGGGTAGTGACCGACGGGGCTTGGCCGGTCAATGGCAGATTCGATATCTCTCCGGCGCCGGTGAAGAAAATGGTGCCGTATCCTCCCTGTGTAACTGTGGCGTTCGGAACCACGTTGCCGTTGCCATCGGTGAAGATGGCTGGCGCGGACGCACCGACTTGGATTGGGAACCCCGCGACTGCGCCATTGTTGTTGATGCCCAGCACCGCTGGACCGGCGCCAACTTCTTGCGGCACTTGGATATTGAGCTGGTTGGGGGAAACGTAGAACAGCGGCGCAGCGATATCATTGACAGTTGCCGTGACTCCGCCCAGAGAGTATGGCGCCACCGTACTGGCCGGCGCGGTCGCGGTGGAGTTGGACAGGTTCGATCCGAATACGGAGAGCAACATGCCAGGGCTCGCGGTAGGCTGGAACGAACCCGAATTGACCGCGGCGGTGATTGCTGTTCCGGAAGTGTTCCCTCCCAGTACAAACATCACCGGTACGTTGACGATTTGTGGCACAGCGTTCGGCGACTGGATGACCACTGTGGCCCAGTAGGCGCCTGGTTCAAAACCGGTCCCCGAAGCCGTCAGGGCGATTTGAGCGGGGCCCGTACCAGTATACTGCGAGGCCGTCAACCAGGCGCTTGTCCGATTGGCAGGGTAGATGGAAAGCGTCCACGGCTGCGTCTTATCGGCGATGCCGATGGAAAGCGTAGCGCTGGCGGGGGTTGTGGCGTCATGTGCGGTCAGATTGACGGCTGTCGGAGCGGAGGTGATCTTGGTGGGATTGGCCGGGGGCCCGGCAAAGGAAACCACAATTTGTTGAGTCAAACTGCCGTCGACATCCACTTCGACAACCTCGCTGGCCGGGGGCACAATTCCGCCGAAGCAGAGCTTGCCCTGCAGTGAAGCCCAGGAATTTAACCGGGGTGTCCCAAAAATGGAGGGAATCTGCGACGTCATGTCGACGTTGCCGGCGTGGAGACCGGTGATGGTGTCTTCGATGCCGCCCATCACGTCGTCGACATGAAGTAGCACCTGCCACTGGCAGGAAGAATCTGCAGCGGTGTTCTGGGTGACGACGAGGGGCGAGGCGGAAAGGCGGAAGTCCGCCCCCGGGGTCAGCGGTGGATTGTAATTCACGGTAAATGTGCGCGACCAGGGATTCCGATTGGCATCGGTTCCTGTCACTACGAACACACGAGCCAGGGGAACGGTCAAGTTCCGAAAAACGAAACTGGTGCTGAAGGAACTTTTGGGCGCAATGTTGGGTGAGGGAAAGTAATCCGAGAGGTTCTGAGCACTTCCGTCGATAGTAAGACCGGTGATAAGTGCGGGAACTCCCGCGATCTCACTGATCGTGATGGTGGTCGGCCAACTTAATCCCTGAGCGTCCGGAGAAGCCGCCCACACCGTGTTGGGCCAGGAAATGACGATGCCGGCGGCATTGGTTGGAACTACGACCTGAACGGCCTTGGTGGCGCCTCCGCCGCTGAAAGCCGCATCTCCCGAATACTGGGCCGAGACGGTGAAGATGCCGACACCTGCAAACACATAAGCAGGGAATGACAGCGAGACCGACTGCGGCGAGCTGCCTCCAGGGAGGACAACCGAGCCGAGCGGGACAGTACCCGCGGCAAAGGCCACCGTACCGGTGGGAGTGCCGGACCCCGAAGCGGGACTTACTTCAGCCGTGAGTGTGATGGTGTCACTCATGGTGACGTTGGTCGCACTGAGTGAAAGTACCACCGTAACGGCTTGTGTTGCGGTGTTCCATTGGGTAACCAGGTTGTAAGCGTCCACCGAACCAAGGCCAGTAGCCATATCGTATCCCGGGCCGGCCGAATAGCCGAAGGACCCGGTCGGGCAGTCAGGACTACCTTGGGCGCACGGCACGATATTACTGCCGGCCGTGATGTCGTGAAACGCGGTAGGCGCCGCTTGCGCCAGCCGGTAGAGTTGCGGGTTGATGTTCCCCAGGCCGGCTTGCTTCTGAAAGCTTTTGCTGACCTGGTACTGGTTGAGCAACGCGATGATGCCGGCCATGGACGGCGTCGAGGCCGAAGTCCCACCGACGGCGCCACTCATGCCTGTATACAAGATGTAATAGCCATCGTGAACCGCGGCGCTCAGCGCCAAGTCAGGGACGTGCCGAACGTTGTCGTTCGGAACGCCGGGACCGGTTTGCCAGGATGGCTGTGAGTAGAAAATGCTTGCGCCACCGCCGCCCGAATTCAGCGAATTGGAGGATTCGTTCCAAGCCGCCTCCGGGATGTAGGAAAGGGCCGAGGCAAGAGTGGACGAGTTCGTGCTCGCCCAGTAGGTACCGTTTCCCTCGACAAACTCGGTGCCGCCGACCCCCGTGACCTCCGGCAAGACCGCGGGGAAATCTACCATGCGACCGAGAGCGGCGAACGGCGCCGCGGCCTGGGGATCGCACCCCGCCGCGCCGGAATCGCCCGATGCACTGAGCAGCGTAATCCCCTGCGCGTTCGCCTGCTGGGTTATGGAGCGGAAGTAGGACAAAGGGTAATCGATTTCGCAATCACCGTAGCTGATGCTGATGACGGGAGCCACGTTCATATTTACGGCCTGCACAATTGCGGTCATCGCATTGGCTCCGTAAACATAGTCGATCGTGGCTTTGGGTGCGATGGCTCCGGCCCATTCCAGATCGAGGTTGCCTTCGAGCTGGGCCGAATTATAGCCCGGTGAAGTACCACCGTACAAAATGAAATACGGATTGTTCGGAGGCAGCCCATAGCGGTTGCGGAACGAAATAATGTCTGTCAGCAGCACTTCAGATTGACCCACTACCGCAATCCTTTGGCCCGTTCCATCCATGCCAGCCTGATACAGGGATGTCAGATCATAGATCGTGGCGAAGTCTCCCGGCACCATGTAATGAGAGGATCCGGCGGTATATTGAGGCGATGTGGGAGTGACGAACGGTTCCAGCGTGAAATCGTCCAAGCCCAGAAATCCGCCGACTACATCACCGAGCGCATCAGGCACGGACGGCTCCGCGGCATTGGCGAAATGGACTTTTCCATTGACTAGGAACCGATGGATAGGGGTATGAAGGGAAGTCGTCATCTGTGCCGCCGTTCCGCTGAAGGCGATCCAATTCCGGCCCCGCGCCGCTTCATTCATAGTGAAGCCTTCGGAAGCTAGCCAGGCAATTACTTTCGAGATATCGGCGGAACTCAAGCCAAAACGATTACCGAATTCTTCCGGTGCTAGCCATTGATGGAACAACGGCGATGACGGATTTTGCTGGCCGGAAAGCAGCCGATTGAGCTCGGCCTGCTGCGCCGGTGTAGGCTTGAACACAAGAGTCACGAAATTCACCGGAGTTTCCGGTTCGACCGGTCCTAGGTCGAATTCGGGCTGAGCCAGGCGGTGCAAGTTACCGTGAAGAACGCGCGTCTGTCCGGGATTTATCGGACGGATGATCCGGTCGGGTGGCGCGGCGAACGCTATTCCCGCCGCACCAGCAAGAAACATCGCTTCAAGGGCGAACCAGGCAAACACCCCTAAGCATCGGGTAATAACCTGCCCGAACTTAGCCCAGATATCAGACATTTTCATGCAGACTATCATAGTTTCAGCCCTGAAAATCTTATACCACGGCCGATTCTCCCACGGTTTGCCGGCAGGGTCAACATTAACCGAAGTCAAGCGAAACAAGTTACTTAAGTCATACTTTTGAATCGCGACCTGGGTTTGGCCGTTTCTATTGGCCAAGTATCTTCAAGGCTTCTTCCACATGGTCACGCAATTCTTCGGCGGACGGGAAAGGCACGGTCGATAAATGACCCGGCAGCGATCCCAGCAGATCGGCGAACGTGTCCGTGGTGAGGAAGCGGACCGCTGAGAAGCCCAGAACGGTCGCCATGCGGCAGGCGAGTTTGACTGTCTGCAGGAGTTCGGGATCGCGCTTACGGATCGGGTCATGATGATGCTCGCAGATTTCGCCGAATGACTCTGGAAGCGTCCAGTGCTCGGCGAGGTAGGAGCCCGCTGTTCGATGGTCGATGTTCAGAGCCACCCGTTCGGCTTGGAGCGACGCATCGCCATCGGTATAATAACTGATTCGTCAGAAGAATCTGTGGGTGAGTTCCGGCTCGGGCAGTTTGCCAAGTGAATGATAGAGCGCCAGTTCGGTGACTCGGAAGGTTCGGAACCCATAGGATTTTCTCATAGTGACTTT
>JBEKYD010000306.1:0-9023 GCA_049511335.1 Bryobacteraceae bacterium
CGGACAGGCCCACGAAAATGCCGTGGTTCGGCAACAAACAGCTCCTGATCCGCTTCGCCTAGAGCCGTGAAACCAGCGAAATGTTAGGTCAAGGCAGTACCGTGGAAATCGAGGCTAGCTCAGAACGGGGCTAGAACCGCGGGCCCTTTTGGGGCCGATGGGCGGCGGACTGGCGTGCCCGCTCATCCGCGCAGTGCTAGAATAACGTGCCGAACGCGGGGTCAAAGTGCCGACAGATCTCGACCAATTCGCGAAGCTCTTCGCTACCGAGCATGACTTACAGATTGCCCTGGTCGATCTCTTCAGCAAGATCCCTGGGACGCTCCGGGTTCAGATTCTTCAGGGCGCGCTTGAGCACGGCAAGGACATCGTCTTCAGAAGGGACCTGTTACCAGGCCATCCGATACTTATTGCCTGCGTCGTCAAGAATCACCCAATTGGCGGCAGCGCTTATGAGAGCAGGAAGAGCGCCGCGACCGTGATGAACCAGGTGCGCCAAGCCTTAAAGAACCCGTTCCGCGACACCGATGGCACCCTGGTCCCTGTGCACATGGTGTACGTCATAACCCCCTACGAAGTTTCACGCGAAGCCATTCTCTCAGTCGAGGGGGAACTGATTGAGCTTCATGGACGGTTCGAGTTCCTGTGCGGCAGCCATTTACTAGACCTGTTCCGAGACCACTACCCAAGCTACATCACATTCAAAGGGGATGTTTTTAACTCGTATCTCCGCACGCTCATCTCCCATCTAGAATCGGAATCACCCCTGTCGGCAGTCGCGAGGTCCGAAACACTTCTCTCAACGATCTACGCTTCCTTCGTAAACACATACGTGGAGCCCCGCTTCGCTGCTCAGTTCACGACCGCACACACTGGGGCGCTATCGAATATCAGGTTGCCTCTCGACTACAGCTTGTCGCGCCATGCGCTGGAACAGGAGCTGACAAAGCTGTACCGGGTCTCGTCCCTGCTATTCCATAGCGAGAGTTGGATCACTACGGCTGCCTCACTGGAGTGGCCCCGGCAGGGGCTCCGGCTTTCTAAGCTGGCAAAGAGCCTACCCGGCTGGTGGGAAGAGGAAGCCTCGCGCTACATATCCAGGGGAGGGGCGGTCGGTAGCCTTGTCGACCGATCGACTATAGAAGTCGCGGTCCCAGCTTCCTATGCGGCGGACTTTGACCTGCCGACATTGCGCGAGGCAGTTTCCGCATGCGCCAGGGAATTCGATGAGCTCATGAGGAGAGCCAAGGACGCTTGGGGTACGCTGCACGTCGATTGCAAAGCCTACGTTGACCTGTTTTCTTATGCGCCTCTGAGTTATGTACTTCGCGCACAAGAGATAATCGGTAGGTGCCCTCATCTCTTTCACTCCAGCAGGGAAATGACCCCAATAGCCGCGTCACAGGCGGACCTTACGTCGCAAGATAGGAGCTTTGCAGTCACGGCCCCGCCCGGATACGGCAAGACCACCTTTTGCAAGTGGAATGCCATTAACGACGCGAAAGCGATGTTGGAGGCCGGAGGCACTGTGTTCCCGGTCTACGTACCGCTCCATCGTTTCAACGAGGTCGAGGTGGGGGACATCGAGCTGTTGACCCCGGAGGTTCGCGACTTCCTGTCTAGCCGCCAGGCCAAAGAGCATCGCCTGTCGAGAATACGCGTCTACCTGGACGGGCTCGACGAACTAAGAACGCGAAAGAAGAAAAACGCCCTGCTGGCGCGAGCGGCGGCCGGTCTTGACGTCGGCTTTCCGATCCAATTCATAATTACTGCGCGCGACTCCGCTTTCAATGCCATGATGGCCATATACCCCAGATTTCGCATCGGCGCCATAACGCTGGCTGAGGCCCACCAATTGGTGGCGAAACTGTTAGCGGACCGTCGTGACGAGATTAAGGAGTTCTGGAGGCAGATCGCCGATTGCGGCACCCTCACCGAGGTGCTCAAGGTTCCATTGCTTCTTCAGCTGATCGTATCCGTTTTTAACAAAACCCAGAAAATCCCGCAAAACCGGTACCGCCTGTATCAGATGTTTCTAGAACTATTGGCACACGGATGGGACCGCGCCAAGAGCGTGGAGCGAGCCTTCGTTTATGAGAGCGAGCTAAAACTGAAGGTCATGCAGGTGTTGGCCGGGAGGTTGCACTCCCAGGGCAGACGCGAGGCCACCACCGAGGAACTCCAGATGACGATCGAGGGAATCACGAGCCCTGGAGCCATTGATCTGACTGTCTTCGTTGCGGAGTTACTGCACCAGGGCCTTCTCGTGCAGAGCGGCACGTCGTACCTTTTTGCCCATCTGTCCTTCCAGGAGTACTTGGCCGCCCGAGACCTCAACGACCCTACGGGCATACGGCAGGGGCGCGCCCTCATGAGCTTCCTAAAGGGAGACGATTGGTGGAGAGAAGTTATCTCCTTCTACATCAATGGTCACTCCTCGCCGTCGGACTTGGAGTTGTGGGCGTGCGGCGGCGTAAACCGCAGCCTGTTGAGTGTCGCTAAGGGTGACCACGGTCACCTTGCGTCGAGAGTTCAGCTTCTCAGGGACATGTTTGCGTCCTCCCATCCCGGTTTCCAGGTGAGGCTACCTTATGTGGGGGCCCCGGGCGTAGAGCGCGGCGGAAAACCGGAGCGGGGAAAACCGGGACAGTAACCCCCGCGTCGGATTCCCCGTCCAGGCTGCAGGCGCATAACGGCTCACGGTCACTTGCCCCGGTGATACGTTACGCTCACGGCGTAGGCCGCGACGGCGTGGCGCGGGCCTACTGGCGTGACGGCTGGCTGGCGATGAACTGACCGATGGCCGATACCAGCGCTGCCACGCGGGCGTCGAGCTCGGCGTCGGACTGGCGCAGGCGCTGGTGTTCGGCGCGATTCTCAGCTGCCATCATCGCGATGGTGTCCGCGACCTGGTCGATACGCTCGCGGGTCGTTGTGGCTAGGGCGTCGATTTGGCGCTGGGTGTCGCGCCATAGGGCCTTGTACTCCTCGCGGTCCTTCTCGCGCTGCTCGGCAAGGCCTGCGGTGACGTGCTCGATGCGGGCGAAGCGTTCTTCCGTGGTCATACTTCCTTCAGTTTAGCTGAATCCGCTACGGATCGAGTAGAGCTCGGGGCGACACACGTGCCACGCCCGAGTGCGACCTCACCACTCCCGCCGGAGCCGACCCTTGGCAAAGACGAGGGCACTCGAAGCCGCGGCGGGGCGGTTTCCGATGGCGGCGAACTCGTGCTACTGTTGTATATACAGATGTGCTACGAGTGGGACGAAGCAAAGAACCGGCTGAACAAAGAGAAGCATGGAGTCTCATTCGAGATAGCGGCGCTGGCCTTCGAAGACGAACGCTGCCTCGTGCGTCCCGACCGCATCGACGAGACGGGAGAACAGCGCTGGCACGCGATCGGAGCAACTCGGATTGAGCCCGATGCCGCGGTCGTTTTGCTGGTTGTCCACGTTTACATGGAGGAGACCGATGGCGAAGAAATCACCCGTGTTATCTCGGCCCGCAAGGCTGAAAAGAATGACGTCCGACGATATCAAGAACAAGAAATGGAGTGAAGAGGAACGGCAAACCCTTCGGCGCCAGGCCGCGAAGCAGGCGGCCGGGGACGATTCCGACATCGACTTCGAGGACATTCCCCATCTGACGGATGAGCAGTTGGCTCAGATGGTGCCGTTGCGTGACATTCGGCCGAAGGTGCCCGTGAGCGTGCGTCTCGAACCGAGAGTGCTCGCCTGGCTTAAATCGAAAGGCGAAGGCCACCTGACCCGAATCAACGATATTTTGAGAAACATTATGGAAGCGGAACAGCGCATTGCGCACCGGTAACTGGGGCTCAGTCTTTGCCGTGCTCGCGCCTCTGTGCCCGTTTGTCACTTTCCATGCGGCAGACTTTCGGCGAAACCGTGGGCGGTGATCTCCACGAACTCGGCGTGCTCCTGCAATTCGTGGATGCTGGAGGCGCCTCCGTACGAAAAGCCCGAACGCACCCCATCCAGCAAACCTGAGACGACGCGCTGGACCGAGCCCTTGTACGGCACCAGCGCTTCTTCGCCTTCGACGTTACGGGTCTCTTCGCCCCGAAGAGCTTTGTCGCCGAAGGAAGCCGAGCCGCGATAGACCTTATAGAGGACGTCGTTCGCTTTGATGATGTTGCCGGGCGCTTCGTCGGTGCCGGCAAGAAGGTGGCCGAGCATGACGGCGTCGGCACCCGCGGCGAGCGATTTCACGATGTCGCCGGAGTTCTTGATTCCGCCATCGCCGATGATCGAGATGGCGTGTCCGTGGGCTTCGTGGATATCCGAAATGGCCTGCAGGGTGGGCACGCCGAAACCGGTCATGATGCGGGTAGTGCAAAGACTTCCGCCCCCGATGGAGGTTTTGAAAGCCACCGTGCGGTGGTACTTTTCGGGAATCCCCTGGATGAACATGCCGGCAGCTTTGGCGGTGGCAATCTGGCCGACGACGATGGGGCAATCCTGATAGGCTTGAAAATACTCGGCGAGCAACTCGACAACGCGGCGGTGGTGGCCGTGGGCGACGTCGAGACAGACGATGGACGCGAACCTGCGGCAAGCCTCCATGCGGTCGCGCCAGTCCGAGCCCACGCCAATGGAGAAGCCGACCTGCTGGCCGGCGTCATGAACGGCCTTGACCATCTTGGCTTCGCGCTCCACCGAACACATGCGGTGGATGATCCCAAGACCGCCCATTTCGCCCAACGCGATGCTCATGGTTTCTTCGCAGACCGAAGACATGTTGGCGGCGATGATGGGAATGCGAAGCGGGACGCCGGCGACCGACGTGGAGAGATCGGCGTCGCCGCGGGAGTTCATCTCGCTGTAGCGCGGGACGAGCATGACATCGTCGAATGCATAAGCTTTACGAGGTTTCATAGAAGCGGGTTTTTACTTATACTGTTTCCCGTCCGTTATGTCGGCAAATACCGCGACAAAGTAACTCTTCTCCGGGCTGTAGACCGAGACCGACAACCGTCGGTTGATCTGCCTGAAATCGACTTCAAACTTCTCGGGCTCTCCGGTCCATGCGACTCGGCCCTGGATCTCGAAGAATTCAGGCATGGCTTCGAGAATTCCCGGAATCACTTGGGATACCGGTTTTCCCACAACCTCTCGCAAGCCGGTAATTTGTTCGAATGCGGGGTTTACTTCCAGAGTCACAAAGTCGACCGGCCGGTTCCGGCCATTATAGAGCATCTTACAATGCGCGAACCCGTTCAACATGTGCCGAGGTAGCAAGCGATGACATTGCTCGCTGATTCGTCTTTGTTCCTCGGCGTAGGCCGCTAACTCGCGGTCGGCCTGATTTTGCCAGGATTCGTCTAGCAGATCGTAAACACCCAGCCGGAGGTTGCGCAGAATCGAGTCGGCTAATTCAACCGACATCCGGCGCTTTCCCTTCAAGGCGTTGTGCAGATGAGGCTGTGACACGCCTATGGAACGAGCCAATCCGCGTTCCGTCGCCTGGCCATTCGCAATCAAGTACCTGAGGCGGCGGATGAGCCGGTCGCGCAGATCGCCTAAACCGGGCGTTGTGCCTTCGGATAACTCCCTTCGGACCAATCTAAAGTCAAGCGCGGGGTCAGCCGAATTCGGATTACGGATTCCGAGTGGGTCTTCCATTGGTAGTTCCCTTCGGTTCCGGACATTTTCCAACTCGGCACTACCTGGCCGAGCTATCACAAGGCCTAGCAACCTCTAACGGCGAGAGTAGGCTAACATGGGGGAACTCCGAACGCAAGCTCTCTCCCGGCGATGGATGCCGGCATTCCGGACTCCCGGGTCCTCAAATGGTCGCATGCCGTCTCCGGCTGTGGTATCTTCGGACCATGCCCAGGTCCTTTGCTGGGAAAGCGTTGTCGATCGCGTCCGCCCTCACGATCATCGCTTACGCCGCCGATCCGGATCGGGACTTTTCCGGGAAATGGGTGCTGGACCCCGCCGCGAGCCGGGTCGGTGCGTTGGGAGGAGCGGAGCCGGCTCTGAGTATCTCGCAAAGTGAGGCCGGTATCTTGTGCTCCACGGGATCGGCCCAATGGTCTTACGCGCTCGACGGCAGCGAAGCACGGAAGCGCATCGGCGAGGAATTGAGGAGCTCGATTGCCAAGTGGGAGGGCGCCGCGTTGCTGATCAACACCCAGGTTTCGG
Source organism: Bryobacteraceae bacterium (assembly GCA_049511335.1). Lineage (GTDB taxonomy): Bacteria > Acidobacteriota > Terriglobia > Bryobacterales > Bryobacteraceae > JBEKYD01. Next base: position 6,168 of record JBEKYD010000306.1, read on the forward strand.
GTCCGCCGGATTACACGGTGATGGACCGCTGGCAGCTTTCGCGCGACCGCAACACCCTGACCATCGCGCGGCAAATCGTTCGCGCCACCGGCCAAGTGGAAGGGACGCTGGTGTTTCGGCGGGAAGGCCAACCAACCATGCCGGCCACTCGCACCGCGGAGCCGGGTTCGTCCGAAATGGCCGCCGACCTGCCGAGACCGAGACTGGCGCCGCGGCCGGGACCGGGCATACCGCCCGATGTCACGGTTCCAAACGGCACACGTGTCTTGCTCGCAACCGTAGGCGGGATCAGCACGAAAAAGGCCAAGGACGGCGACCGGGTCTATCTGCGCACTGCCACTCCCGTTGCCGTGGACGGGCGCGTGGTGATTCCGCGCGGTAGCGACGTGCAGGGGACGATCACCCATACCAAGCCGGCGGGCAAAGTCTCCGGAAAAGGCGAGTTGTTCCTCCGCTTCGACTCGCTGATTCTGCCCAACGGCGTTTCGCGCGATTTTCATGCCCGGCCGCCGGGAAACGAGGGCCAGGTGCCCGGAAACGGAAAGTCCGCCGATGGGCGCACCGTCATGGAGGGGGCGGGCATGGGAGCGACGATTGGTGCGATTACCCGGGGGTTGCCAGGGGCCGGAATCGGAGGCGGGATTGGCGCTCTGGCCGGCGTACTGTTATCCCGCAATCAGGACGTAGTACTGCCCCCCGGCACCCACGTCGAAATGGTTCTGGATCGCGATCTAGTCTTTCATCCGACGAGATTCCCGGCAATCCACGTTTTCCGTAAGGCGCCTTCCAATTCCGCAGCGATCCTCGGGATCGGCGCCCTCACAACCCGTGAAGAAATGGCCACCGATGAACACCGATAAACACAGATAAAACCAATTTAATTCTTCACGGTTTTTCTGTGTTTATCTGTGTTCATCGGTGGCTCAGATTTGGATTTTTCACAGCTCCTCACGGTCGCGGCTCTGCCTCCGGATTTCGGCTCTAAAATCAACCGGGCGGAGCCGATATGTAGGATGTGGCGTGGTCCATCATCGCGCCGGCTCGTTGCAGCCTGGTCCTGACACTGGTGACAATCCTGGCCCCTGTTTTCACCTTCTTCACCATACTCAACAAGGATGTTCCCTTGGTTCCATTGGTCGGAGTGGACGCCGCGTGCGCGGAATGCGACCGGAAAGCCACCCGCACTCTAAAGAGCGTGGCGGCCGCACTTCGCGTCAAGGGCGTTTACGTCTACGACAAAGAGAAGTACCCCAAGGGCGCTCCAGCATGGTGCGAACAGCACGGCCCCGATAAAGCCGTTGAAAATGCGGGCACGGCTTACATCGGGGCGATTGCGGTGTTTGTGGCCAGTGTCGCGCTGTACAAACGCATCGCACCGGCCTGAGAGCAGCGGCGCGAACACTCTCTACATCTTGTGCATCGTGCGGTGTTTGGAACCGTTCGCGCCGGGCGTGAGCAATTGCTGAAACTGGTCTTCGGGCAGGCTCAAGGTGAGGACGATCGTAGATCCTGTGGCTTTGATCGTCAGCCCTGAGACCAGCGTGGCGGCCGCCGGGTTGGCGCCGGACTGCATTTGGGCCATGTTGACCAACAGTTGCAACAGGCTGGCCAGGGTGGAAGCGTCCTGAGCGTTATCCGCCTGGGCCGTAACTCCGGCCGTCACCACGGTTCCGAATTTCACTCCGCCAGAAGCGGATTGAATGGACTTCACGGCGTTCTCGAGACCGGCGGCGGTTCCCGCGGCCGGAGCCGCCGGGTGGAGCGAGGCCGGAGCCACGTTGCAGATAAACCAGGCATCGTTGGCGCCGCTCAATTGATTGGCTTGGACCGCCAGGGCCGCCGGCAAGGTGGAAGCCGCGGACTGGTGGTCGATCGCCGCCTTTACGTCCGCCAAGTCTCCGGCCACGACCACGGCGCCGCTCGGAAAGGCGATGCCATGGGTCTGTTTCGGGTCCTCCAGAATGGTGACGCCACTATAGGTTTCAGTCACCCCTCCGTGCGCGGTGGCGGCGGCGGTGATGGCGGCAACATCGAACGTTCCGGTAGCCAGCGCCAGCCCGGTTTTGGCCGCTCCGTTCGAGGCCACCAGCAGTTCGTTGACGTCCTTGCGAGGATCGAAACCGGTCAGGGTCGCCAGTTGCTGCATTTTGGGATCGTTGGTGCCTAGTTGCCCCAGCACCCACTGGCCAAAGGGAGTAGCTTCCGCCTGGGTGACATTCACGCCCGCCAGCACAACGGCGTCGGGCATGACCAGGTTGAGGAGCCGGGGATCGACCGCCGGCAGAGTCGGGCAAAACCCAGCAGCCAGCGCCATTGCAGTGAGAATTCGTGCCGTCATATCCATAAGGACGATGTTCCTTCTCCTTTATTAACGCAAACGGGCGGGGTTTGTTCCAGTTCAGGCCTCGAACGAGCTTTACGGGTTCACAGTACGGGTGGCGCGAGGAATCCGGCTCATGCGGCGATGGTGATGCGCTGTATGCCAACAAACTCCAGGGTCCCTGAGAACTTGTAAAGGAATACAGCCGCCGATGAACGCCGATGAACGCCGATAAAGAAAACCATGAAGCTATCGGTGTTCATCTGCGTTCATCGGCGGCTCGAATCGTTTTTTTGCCGGTCCCTGACGGTCGCGGCTCGGAAAGGCCCGTCACTCCCCAATCAAAAATACCGCCGATACCGGCTTCAACGAAACCTGCACCGAAGTTACCGCCTGCCCTCCCACTTCGGTGTGCCCGCATTCCACCCCCTGGCGCTCGCCTGTGTGCGGGTCCCAAAGCTCGAGCTTTTTGTTCCCTCGCAAAACCACCTGGGTATCCACCGGAGTATCTTTCGAGTTGGAGAAGAAATAAATAT
>JBEKYD010000307.1:0-8992 GCA_049511335.1 Bryobacteraceae bacterium
ATCCGCTTGAAAATACGCAAAACCTCCAGTGGCGCTTGATCTGCCTTTTGCTCCGCCGTGACGATTCGTTCCGCACCGGTCTCTTTGGCGGCCCAAGTCGCGCCGCGCGGCGCGCCGGTGAGCGGCGCCGCGTACAGCCGCGCGACGTCCGCTCAGAGTTCTTTCGGCGCCGCGGCATCGTCCAACCCGGCGACACAGGAAACCTCGCAGCTTTCCAGCTCGCCATCGTCACTACCGCTTTCCGAGCAGGCGGAATCCCAGCCATCCGGCTTCATGGCCGCGCTGATCGCCGCAACTCTGAACGATGCCGGCGGCAGCCTGACAGTAAAGCCAGCGGTCACCGCATCGCCCAACCCACCGGCACAGCAAACGTCTCAGCCTTCCGGCTCGGCGCCCTCGTCATCACTCTCGTCTGGCCAGGCGGAATCCCAGCCTGCCATCTTCGTGACCGCGCTCGTGACCGCGACTCTGGACGATTCCGGCGGCAGCAATTCATTGGCAAAGCCACTGACCACTCCCGGTCCGAGTTCGACCGTCGCCACCACCCGCCGGCCGAACACCGTCAAGCAACCATCGAAGGACGGCAATCGGGACGCAATCGCGATCGCGGCTCCAACCTTGCTGACCACGCCAGCGGTTTTGCCGTTGCAATTCTCCTTGCCTTCTGGCGACCCCAAAGAGGACCGCGGCTCGGACAACGCTGTTCCCCAGCCGGCTCCGCTTCCAGGCGACAACGCCGCGCCCATCTCTTGGAAGGGCGCTTCGTCCGAGCTTGTGTCCAAAATTGCGCCCAACACCGCAGCCCAATCCGGCAGCGCCTCCGAGCCCGTAAAGCGTACCGCTGACGCAACGCCGGCCGCGGATTCCCAACCCAGCTCTGCCGAAGACCTGACCTTCGCCGCACGCGTACAACCGGTAAAAGCCGTGGCCGAAACCGCGACAGAATCGCTACCGGCCCAGCCACAGTCGTCCGAGACTGCCGCTCCGGTAGGGAAGCGCGCCGCCGCCGCCGAACCATCCCCGGCGGTTTCGCCTGCCACCTCATCCCCTTCCAACCCGCCCTCCTCCACTGCACCCTTTTCCAAGGCATCCTCTTCGAGTGCATCCTCGTCCACCGGATCTTCGCCCGCCCCATCCTCGTCCCACGCGAATGCTTCGGGCGCCGCGCCCAATACGCCGGACGCCGCGCCGGCAGCGGCTTCCTCCAGCGCTGCCGCGTCGCTCGCCGCTGCACCGGTCCCGGCCTTCCGCCAAAACGACCCAACCGCTGCCACGCCTCAGACCGCGGCGACGCTCTCCTCACGACCGGTGGAAGCGACCGCTCCAGTAGCCCCCAAACCCGCGGCCGCGCCCCTGCAGAACATCTCGCTTCAGGTCGGAGCGCCTGGCGCGCAGAAAGTAGAAATCCGCATGGTGCATCAACCCGGTGAGTTGCAAGTGGCCGTCCGCACCGGCGATTCGGATCTTTCTCACGGACTGCAACAGGGCCTGTCGGATCTGGTGGGCCGGTTGCAGGAGAGCGGGTATCACGCCGAGGCATGGCGGCCCGGCGGCCCCGACTCTCACTCGGGCGCCGTGCTCGAAACCAAAAACTCTTCGGAGAACTCCCAGCGCGACGATTCGCAACCCGGCAACGGCGGCTCGCGCCAGGAGAGCGGCCAAAGACAACAAAATCCGTCGCGCCGCCCAGCTTGGGTAGACGAGTTGGAAGCGCGCCTCAACAACCAGAATCCAACAGGAGAACCTTATGGCATCCGGAATTAACCCGCTGGGCTCTTCGTCCGGGTCGAACTCGAACTCGAACTCCAACTCCAATAGTTTGACAGCTCCGCCCACCGAGCAGATGTTTTTGCAGTTGCTGGTAGCGCAGTTGAAAAACCAGGACCCGCTGAATCCCGCCGATAGCACCCAGTTCGTTTCGCAATTGGCACAGTTCAGTGAGCTCGAACAGGTGATGGGAATCCGGTCGGACATCGAGAACTACCACTCTCAAGCCGCCGCGGCTGCCAGCGCGGACTCCTCGACATCCGGCAGCAATTCGACTTCAGGGTCTTAGTAGAAGGAATTATTTAGGAGAACCGATACGCCATGTTTCCCGCATTTACCGCAGCGCTTTCCGCACTGACGGCCGACACGGCCGCCCTCGACGTCACGGGCAACAACCTTGCCAATCTCGACACTACCGGATTCAAAGCCACTCAGGTTAGCTTCGCCGACATGATGGCGGAGTCGCTGGGCGGCGTCGCTGAAGGGTCGCAGGTCGGCGAAGGCGTGCTGCCCATATCCACCGAAACCAACTACACGCAAGGCGCGATCACCAGCACTGCCGTCTCCACCGACGCCGCCATTGAGGGCAACGGATTCTTCGTGCTCAACAATGCCGCCAATCAGACGCTCTACACCCGCGACGGTTCCTTCCAAACCAACGCCAGCGGTTACCTGGTGGACGCCAACGGAAACTACGTGCAGGGCTGGCTGGCCAACGGCGGCCTGGTAACCGCCAGCGGCCCCACCAGCGCCATCCAGGTTGCCACCGACTCCACCAGCGCGGCTACGGCAACGGCCAACTTGAGCCTGAACGTGAACCTGGACGCCACCTCTTCGGGCACAGCCAACACCTTTAACGCCCCGATCCAGGTTTACGATTCGCTGGGAAACGCGCAGATGCTGACCGTGAGCTTCACCCAGGACACCACCACGGCCAACACTTGGGACTACACCGTAACCATTCCGAATTCGGCGCTTACCGGCGGAGGCGCGCCGGGCACCACCACCTCCGTCACTACCGGCACACTCACTTTCAGCAGTAGCGGGAAACTCACCGACCCGGCGGCGGGCAGCCCCATCACTCTCTCAGTTACCGGCCTGGCCGATGGCGCCGCCGACTTGAGTGTGAATTGGAACCTCTACAACACCGTCGGAACCCCCCAGATCACCCAATACGCCGCCGCTTCCGCGGTCAACAGCACCTCGCAAGACGGTTTTGCGGCGGGCGAGCTCACGGGTATGACTATAGGCGCCGGCGGCACCGTCTCAGCCTCGTATTCGAACGGCCAGAATGTGGTCGTCGCGCAACTGGCGCTGGCCAGTATTGCCAATCCCAACACTCTGAACCAGGTGGGCAACAACGATCTGCAAGTGTCCGGCGCCACCGCCGCGCCGGTTCTGGGAGTGGCCGGCTCGGGCTCGTTGGGAAAGATCGAAGGCGAATCGCTCGAAAGCTCCACGGTCGACATGGCAACCGAATTCACCAATCTGCTGGCCTACCAGAACAGCTATCAGGCGGCGTCCAAGGTGATCACCATCTCCGACCAGTTGATGCAGGATACGGCAAATCTGATCCGATCGTAGCAACCGAACGGCCGGCAAACGCCCATCGAGTTTCGAGCGGCCGGCCTTCGGCAACCGGCCGCGCTCAGCCGATGGCCGATTGCCGGGAGCGAATCGCAATGGAAGCAATTCAACAGGTGGTAACGGTTCTGTTCGTGCTCGGCCTGCTCGCCGGCACGTTGTACTGGCTCCGCGGCAAAGGAGCAGCCAGTTTTACCGGCCGGGGTTTTGGCCGTCTGGCGAACCGCCAAATGCAATCGATCGAACGCCTGCCGCTGACCGCGCAACATTCCCTTCATCTGGTTAGCGTTGCCGGACGAACCCTGCTCATCGCCGTTTCGCCGGGCGGCTGCTCCCTGCTCGACAACGGCGTGAGCGGGGACACTCGGGAGATCCTGCCGGCCAGCCACCGCACGGACAACCCATGACACCAACCATGTCGCGAATCATAACGCGGACCAGTTCAGGCTCCGCCCGCTTTTTTGTTCTCCTGCTTGCCGCGGCGTGGCCAACGCCGGCCGCCCCCGCGCAGTCCTCTCTGCTGGGCATGAACATGGACCAAAGCGGCTCGTCGCTCGGCGTCCCCATGCAGATTGTCATCCTGCTGACGCTGCTCACCCTGCTGCCCGCGGTGATCATGTCGATCACCCCGTTCCTCCGCATCGCCATCGTGCTTCATTTCTTGCGCCAGGCGCTGGGCACCCAGACCACGCCATCCAACCAGGTGCTGGTGGGAATCGCCCTCTTTCTGACGATCCTGATCATTTCGCCGGTGGCCGTTGATATGTATCACCAGGGGTGGGAGCCGATGCAGAATAACCAGCTCTCCGCCGGCCAAGCCTTCGAAGCCGGCGCCAAGCCGCTGAAGGCGTTCCTGACACGCTTCGCGCGCGAGAAGGACGTCAAACTTTTCGTCGAGATTTCGCACGCCCCGCAACCCCGCACCGCCGCCGACCTGGACCTGAAAATCCTCATTCCGGCCTACATTCTGTCCGAGTTGAAAGCCGGGTTTCAGATCGGCGCCATCCTCTTCCTCCCGTTTCTGATCATCGATCTGGTGGTGGCCTCCGTCACCCTCTCCATCGGCATGGTGCAGTTGCCGCCGGTGATGATCTCCGCGCCCTTCAAGATCCTGCTGTTCGTTCTGGCCGACGGCTGGAACCTGGTGATCGGTTCCTTGATGAAAGGTTTCTACGCATGACGCCGGAATTTGCCATTCAGATCGTTCGGCAGGCGATTATGACTGCCTTTTGGATCAGCGCGCCTCTGCTGGCGGTGGGGTTCGTGGCCGGGATTGTGATGAGTCTCGTTCAGATCCTCACTTCCATTCAGGACAACGCCTTCAGCGCCATTCCCCGCCTGCTCGCCTTCCTGGCGGCGCTGATGGTTTCGTTGCCGTGGATGCTCAATAAGATCACGGTCTATACCGTCGCCACCCTGGGAGACCTCAGCCGCTATGCGCGGTGAACTGGTGCTCTCCACCTCCACTCTGCTGGGATTTCTGCTCACTCTGGTCCGCGTGAGCGGGGTTTTCGTGTTCGTGCCTCTGCCCGGCGTAACCAGCGTCCTCAGCCCCGCTCGAATCATCCTGTCTCTGGGCATCGCCATCGCCCTGTTTCCCGAATGGCCGCATGTGGCCCAGAATCCCTCGGCGGGGCTGTTCGTTCTTTGGATTCTGGTGGAGACCGCGTTGGGAGTCGGCATCGGATTGTCGGTCGCATTTCTCACCGAAGCCTTCTCCGTGGGGGCGCAGGCAATGGGCTTGCAAATGGGCTACGGGTTCGCGAGCACCATCGATCCCAACACCCAGGTGGACTCCTCCATTTTGATTGTCTTCGCTCAGGTCGCGGCCGGTTTGTTGTTCTTCGCCAGCGGGCTCGACCGCGAGATCCTGCGCATCTTCGCGCGCAGCCTGGAAACCTGCCCGGCCGGTTCTTTCGCCGTCGGCCGCGCCGCCGCCGGCCAGGTGCTGGCTTTGGGCTCGAACATGTTCGCCACCGGACTTCGCCTGGCCCTCCCCGTCATCGCGGTCCTGGCCATGATCGACATTTCGCTGGCGCTACTGGGAAGGGTCAACGCCCAACTGCACCTCATCACGATAGCCTTCCCGGTGAAGATGATCGTGGGCCTGGCCCTGCTCGGATGGCTGGCCTTGCTTTTCCCGGTGCTCATCCGCGCCGGCGCCGACGCCACCTTGCGCGCCGCCCAAACCTTGATCGCACGGTAGCCGATGGCCGACACCAGCCAAAAAACCGAGCAGCCCACCCAGCGGCGCATCAAGAAAGCCCGTGAAGAGGGCAATTTCCCTACCGCCCGGACTTTCGTCGGCGCCCTGCAGTTTCTGGCTTTTGTCGCTCTCATCCATGTCTGGGGCATGGATTGGATCGGAGCCATACGCAAAAGCATGGCGGTATTGTTTCAGCACGCGCTCGACCCCCGCCTTGGCTCCGCCGAGATCGTCTCTCTCAGCCTGGATCTGCTGGCGCATACCATGATGCCCCTCGCCGTGCTCGGAGCGGTCCTGATTGGCATCACCATCGCGGTGCAGCTCGGCGTCACGCGCATGGGAATCAGCGTGAAAAAGTTGGCGCCCAGCTTCGAGCGCCTGAACCCCGTAACCAAGCTGAAGCAAATGCCGCGCCAGAACCTGCCGGCTCTGCTGCAGGCCGCCATCATGATCCCGGCATTCGGAGCCGCCGTGTACTTCCTGGTGAAAGACGACTTCCAGGGTTTTCTCTCCCTCCCCCTCGGCAGCGTGCCGTTCGGCGCAGCCCACGTCGCCGGCTCCATTCAAGCCCTTCTATGGAAGGCTTCGTTTGTCTTCGTGGTCTTCGGCGCGGTGGACCTGGTGCGCCAGAAACGCCGCTACCGGCAGGATCTGAAGATGAGCAAGCAGGAAATCCGCGACGAATTCAAAGAGGTGGAAGGCAACCCGCTCATGAAGCAGCGCATCCGCAAGCTGCGCCGCGACTTTGCGCGCCGCCGCATGATGCACGAGGTGCCCAACGCCACCGCCGTAATCGTCAATCCCACCCACTACGCCGTGGCCCTGAAGTACGACCTGAACTCGCCCGGCGCCCCCAGAGTGGTCGCCAAGGGCCGAAATTATCTGGCGCTACGCATCCGCCAGAAAGCCATCGACCACCAGGTGCCTTTGATCGAAAATCCGCCGCTGGCGCAGGCCCTGTACAAAGCCGTCGAAATCGGCCAGGAAATTCCAGCCGATTTCTATCGTGCCGTGGCCGAGGTCCTCGCCTACGTCTTCAAGCTGATGAATGGAAGGCGGACTGCATGAGGAGGGTTCAGCAAGCGGCATTCAGCGGTCAGCGCAACCGTTCTGGCTGAAAACTGATAACTGACAACTGATAACTGATAACTGAATGGCAACGAGTCTCAGGAGCAACCGAACTTGGCACAATCACGAGCGATAGCGGCGCCCGCCCCCTGGAAGCAAATTCCGGGGCTGGTCGCCGCCAACTGGAAAGAACTGGGGGTGCCCATAGCCGTTCTGGGGATCGTCATCGCCCTCATTACTCCCATGCCCCGCTTCGTGCTGGATGTGCTCATCGTCACCGACATCATGATGTCCGTGGTGGTGATGATGGTGGCCATGTACATCCGCAAGCCGGTGGAGTTCAGCGTATTCCCCACCACCCTGCTGCTGCTCACGCTCTTCCGCCTGGCCTTGAACATATCCTCCACCCGCCTGATCCTGATGAACGGCAACACCGGCACCGGCGCGGCCGGCGAGGTCATTCAAGCCTTCGGCAACTTCGTGGTGGGCGGCAACTACATCATCGGCGCCGTGATCTTCCTGGTCCTGATCGCCATTCAATACGTGGTCATCAACCATGGCGCGGTGCGCATTTCCGAAGTAACCGCGCGCTTCACCCTGGATGCCCTGCCGGGCAAGCAGATGTCCATCGACTCCGATTTGAGCTCCGGCCTGATCGACGAAAACGAAGCCCGCGCGCGGCGCAAAAACCTGGCCCGGGAGGCCGAATTCTATGGCGCCATGGACGGCGCTTCGCGCTTCACCCAGCGCGACGCCGTGGCCGCCATCCTGATCACCGGCATCAACATCATCGCCGGATTCCTGATCGGCGTCCTCCAGCACGGCATGGATTTGCAGCACGCCATCGAGACCTATACCATCCTGACCATCGGCGACGGCCTGGTTACCGTCATCCCCGCGCTGATGATCTCCATCTCCGGCGGCTTGATCGTGACCCGCGCCAGCTCCGATGAGCGCCTCGGCACCGACTTCGCCAAAGAGTTATTCGGCAACCCGCAGCCGCTGTTCCTGGCCGGCGGCGTTTTGATCGTCCTCTCGTTGTTTCCCGGCCTGCCCACCGTTCCGTTCCTGGTCATGGGCTCCGGCATCGGAACCGCCGCCTGGCGCCTGCGCGGCAGACAGCTCGCTTTGCAAAAGGCCCAAGCCGCGCCTAAGCCCGCCACGGCCAAGGAGAATGTCGATAGTCTGCTCAAAGTCGAACCCCTCGCCATCGAAATGGGCCTCGGCCTGGTCAAATTCGTGGCCGGCGGCCAGGAATCGCCGCTCATCAAGCGTATCGCCGCCATTCGCCGCCAACTGGCCACCGAATTGGGTTTCGTGCTCGGGCCGGTGCGCGTGGTCGACAACGTGGCGCTCAAGGTCAACGAGTACGTCATCTCGCTCAAGGGCGCGGAAATCGCGCGCTATGAATTGCTGGCGGGCTGCGAGCTGGCCATTCCCGCCGGCAAGATTCCGCCCCCTCCGGGAGGCAAAGAGACCAGGGAGCCGGCCTTTGGCATGATCGGTTGGTGGGTTCCGGGCGATCAGGCCGATGCCGCCCGCCGCGCCGGCTGCACCGTGGTCGATGCCGTCAGCGTCCTCGGCACGCATCTCACCGAACTGGTGCGCCGCTATTCCCAGGAGTTGTTCTCCCGCGGCGATTCCAAACGGTTCCTGGACCGCGTCTCCGTCGAGCAGCCCAAGCTGGTCGAAGAACTGATCCCGAAACTGCTGCCCCTGGCGACCGTGCAGCGCGTTCTGCAAAACCTGCTGCGCGAGCGCGTAACGATTCGCGATGCCGTGACCATCGTGGAAGCCCTGACCGAAGCCGCTGTCACCACCCGGAATGCCGTTCTGCTCACTGAGTACGTGCGCCAGACCCTCCGCCGCACCTTGGTGAAACCGTACCTGGGCGCCAACGGCGAGTTGCCCGCCTACCTGCTCGACCCGGCGCTGGAGCAGATGGTGGAATCGAGCGTGCAACACGGAGAACAGAATAGCCATGCCAGCCTCTCTCCCTCGGCCATCCGCGACCTTTTGCAGAGGATTACCCAGAAGGTTGGCAACCCGGAGACGCCGGTGGTTGCCGTGGTCAGCTCCGGCTCCCGCTATTTCCTGCGCCAAATGGTCGAGCCGAGTATCCGCAACCTGTTTTTCATCGCCCATAATGAGCTGCCCATGGAAGTCAAAATCGTATCGCTGGGAGTGATTCAATAACATGCCGAGTAATGACAAGCCCCGTAATTACGTGAAGTCGTTCTTCGCCCCGTCGTTCCAGGCGGCCATGGAGCAGGCCGGCCGGGAAATGGGCCCTGACGCCCTGCTGCTCGACTCGCGCGAAACGGTGCCCGAAGCGCGCCATCTCGGCGCCTTTGAAGTGGTGTTCGG
>JBEKYD010000308.1:0-8920 GCA_049511335.1 Bryobacteraceae bacterium
GGTATTTGGCCCATCTCAAGGTGTACGTATCGGGATTCGAATCCAGCCCCTATGGCATTCAGTGGATGCGCTTCGACGCGGATGCGCCCTACCCCGAGCTGGTCAAGACCATGCCGCACGTCGCCTTTGAAGTGGACGACCTGGCGGCCGCGCTGAGAGGCAAGCAGATTCTCACGCCGCCGAACTCCCCATCCGAGGGAGTGACGGTCGCGATGATTGTCGACAACGGCGCCCCGGTGGAGCTTCTGGCGTTCCACTCTTGAGCTCCGTCACACCCGCGGAGCCGGCTCACTCACGATCGCGGGTTCGGAACTTCGCTGCTCGCATCTCAACCATACCGCTTCGATCGTCGCCAGCACCTTCTCCGCTTGAATCGGCTTCGACAGGTATGCGTCCATGCCGGCCTGGAGGCATCTCTCCTCGTCGTCCTTGCTGGCGTGCGCGGTCATGGCGACAATCGGTATATGCTTGCCGGTCGCGATCTCGCGCCGGCGCACGGCAGCGGCCGCTTCGAATCCGTCCATCTCCGGCATCTCGACATCCATCAACACCATGTCGAACTCCCGCTGTTCCAGAGATTCGAGCGCCTCCCGGCCATTCCACCGCGCCACGACTTGGTGGCCGTGCCTCTCGAGCAGCCGGACGGCGAGCCTCTGATTGACGAGATTGTCTTCCGCCAGCAGAATCTTCAGCCGCGCGCGCCGGTTGTCCTCGACCGCCCCCGACGGCGTCTCCACGGACCCCGGCTGAGTCGCTTCGTCACTCTGAAGGGCGTTGCGCACGGCGTTACGCAAATCGGCCCGCCGGACGGGTTTCGTGACGCAGCCATCGAAACCTCGCTCCCGGTACAACATACTGGAGCCCGCGGGCGCCAACAGGACGATGCGTGCGTCGCTCGCGGCTCCGCTTCCAAGCTCTCGCGCCAAGTCGACGGCGTTGGTGTCCGCCATTCCCGAGTCGACCAATACCAGCCGGACGACTCGCTCCCGGACGGCGCCGAGAGCCGACTCACGATCGGCCGCCAGGATCGGTTCGATTCCCATCGACCGCAGCAATCCGCCCAGTGCGAGGCGGCTGCTCCGGTTGTCGTCTACCAGCAGGACCGCGGCGCCGTCCAGGCGGAGTGGCGCGGGGTCCCGCTCGCCCTCCGGACATCTCTTCACTCGCACGCTGAACTGGAAATCGCTACCCGTTCCCACGGCGCTGGCCACCCGGATCTCGCCGCGCATCATTTCCACCAGACGCCGCGAGATGACCAACCCTAGGCCCGTGCCGCCATACATCCGGGAAGTCGAACTTTCGGCCTGCGCGAATGCTTTGAAGATCCGTTCCTGCTGCTCCGCCGACATGCCGATGCCCGTGTCGCGCACGGAAAAGCACAGGAGCGGATCCGTGCCGCCTTCGGACTCGACTTCCACGCTCAGCACGACCTCACCCGCCGCCGTGAATTTCACCGCATTCGCCAGCAGGTTGATCAGAACCTGGCGCAGCCGCAAGGCATCCGCTTCCACCCTGACCGGAACGTCCGCGGCGATGTCGCACACCAGTTCCAATCCCTTCTTATGAGCCTCCACGGCGACGGTCCGTATGGCCTCTTCCACCATTTCGGGCAGGCTGAACACGATCGGACTCAGGTCCATTTTGCCGGCCTCGATCTTGGAAAAGTCCAGCAGGTCGTTAATAATGGTCAACAGATTTTGCGCCGAGCCGCTGGCCATCTCCAGGCATTCGCGTTGTTCCGGCGCCACGTCGCCAGTGAGCACCAAATCCACCATCCCGATCACGCCGTTCATGGGAGTGCGAATCTCGTGGCTCATGTTGGCCAGAAAGTCGCTTTTGGCCCGATTGGCCCTTTCGGCCACCTTTCTGGCGTCTTCCAACTCGAGCGTGCGCTCCGCCACCAGGCGCTCCAGGCGTAGCTGCCGATAGGCCGATCGGCGCAATCGAAATCGAACCAGGGAATGGAACAATGCCGCACCATTCACCAAGCAGATGAGGTAGAACAGCCCGGTCTGGTAGATGTGCGGTTGGAGGTGAAAGTCGAATGCCGCGCCATCGCGATTCCAGACCCCTTCGGAGCTGCGCGCGATTACACGGAACCGGTACGCCCCGGGCGGCAGATTGGTGTAGTAGGCGGCGCGGCGCGAGTCCGCTTCCACCCAGTCGCGATCGAAGCCGTCCAGCTTGTAGCGAAACCGTACGCCGCGGTAGGAATGGAGATCGATGGCGGTATAGGAAAACTCCAGATTCACGGCGCCGGGTGGAACCGATAAACCGCCGGGAACGCGATCCACCGGTCTTCCATCGATGCGGACGTTGCCAAGGTACACCGGCGGCGCATGTGCGTCACGCGCCAGCACCCTGGGGTCGAATGCGACCACCCCGCCGATACAGGCAAACAGCAGGCTCCCGTCGTGCCTTTTCCACGAGGTTGGCTCCAGGCCGCCGTAGCATTCGGGACTGTCCAGCCCGTCGGCCGTTCCATAGACCGTCGCGTCGATCGGCCCGGCACTGCCGGCCGCGGATTCCAAATCCCGCTTGGGCACTCGAATGAGGCCGTGGTTGGAGCTCATCCATAAGTTCTCGCCGCCGTCTTCCCGGATGGAATAAATGGTGTTGTCGGGAAGGCCGCTGCGGCTGTCGTAGCCCGTGAGCCGGCCGCCGGCGAACCGGAATACGCCGAAACCGAGGGTGGCAATCCACAAGGAGCCCTGGGCATCTTCGTACAGGCCGCTGACCGTCCCCACTGGAAACGATCCGCTTTCGCGCGTGCCAAAGCTCGTCAATCGCCCGTTTTGCAAGCGGCAGAAACCATTGTCGGTGCCCACCCAATAACCGCCGCCGCGAGCCGGGATCAGTGACGTGATATGGTCCGCCGGCAGGCCCTGCGCCTGGGTCAGAATCTGCGCCGCGCCGTTCCGAAACCGGACCAGTCCCCCCTCCGTTCCGATCCAGAGCGTCCCATCCGTATCACGCTGAATGGCGTTCACAGGGGAAGGAGCGGTTCCGAGCGGAATGGTTTCGAAGCGCCGGCCATCGAAACGGTCGAGGCCCCCGCGGGTAGTGCCCAGCCAAACAGTTCCCTGCCGGTCCTCCCACAGCGCCGAGACCATGGCGCCGGACAGACCGTCGCGCTCGGTATACCTCGTCCAACGGCCCTGTTCGAAGTGCAAGGCGCCGTTCGGTGTGCCGACCCAAAGCGATCCATCGCGCGCCTCCAGCACCGCGGCGGCATCCTCGGCGCGATCATCGGTGGGACGGATCATGTGGAATGCCTGTTCGCGGATCCGGTTTAATCCGCCCGCGTGCGTTCCCGCCCAGAGCGTCCCGCCGCGATCGAGATATAAGCTGTCGACCACGTCGTTCGATAACCCCTGGCGGGTGGTGAGGCTCGACACGCGGCCCTCCGCGCACCGGACAATGCCGCCGCCCGATGTCGCGATCCAGACCCCGCGTTCATCGCCGGCGATCGCCGTGATGCGGGCGTCCGGTATCCCCTCCGGGGCAGCCAGCACGCGCAACCGGTCGCCTCGCCAGTGCAGCACCCGCCCGGCGCCGCCGAGCCAGAGTCCGCCCCCGCGATCGGCAAGGAGGGCATAGGTATCGAACTCTTTGAGCGGGCCCGGCACGGCATCGGCGAAGCATCGCGAACCGCGGAGCTCACAAAGTCCCCTCTCGGTGGCCACCCAGAGCCGCCCGCCGCTACCTTCCGCCATGGCGGTGACGCTCTTGTCGGGCAACCCGGTGACGGGAATGAGATTTCCGCCATTCTGCCAGAGATACAGACCTGTCCTGCCCCCGACGTAGATCTGCCGGCGGCTGTCCTCAAACAGCACCCGGGGCCTGATCGGCAGGCGTTCCCTCGGGCCCTGGGCAGCGATTTTGCCGCTTTCCATGCGGCACAGACCGCCTCCCGTGGAAATCCAAAGCGATCCGTCGGCAGCCGCGAGGAGCCGCCGCACCTCGGAATCGATGAGCCCCGGCGTGTTTTGCCTGGTCAGGACCTCGAAACGCGACCCGTCAAACCGGGCCAGGCCCGCCTGGGTACCGATCCACAGGAAGCCGTCGGCGGATTGGGCGATGGTCGCGGCCGTGTTTTGCGGCAGCCCGTTGTCGCTCTTCCACACGTCGACTGCATAGCCGCGGAGCGGCTGGACGTTGGTAGCGGCGTAGGAGGCCAGCACCCCGCAACCCAAGGCAACGATTTTGGCAAACCACGCCACAACAGTCTTATCGGCTGAGAACCGAGGAAATTTCACGGTCTTTGACCGGCATTTTCGCTTGCGACTGGAACCGAAATGTGCGCGCCGCGACATTCAAAGTTCCACATGGCCGGCGGCCGGAGCCGAATTTACGGAACATTCCGGGCGTCCCTTCGTCAGAAGATTTAGAGCGGCTGTCTGCGCCATGACCGATCCCAAAGCCTCGCCAGTATTGCGCCCATTCGACTTCGGTCCGGAAAATAGCCGCCTGGATTCCTGGAAAGAGATCGCCGCCTACCTGCGGCGCGGGACTCGCACGGTGCAGCGATGGGAGCGGGCGGAAGGGCTGCCGGTGCATCGGCAGCGGCATGAGAAGCTGGGATCCGCCTATGCCTACAAGTCGGAACTCGACCGCTGGTTCGCGCGGCGCCGCGCCGGGAACGACGCGGCGCCGGCGGTCTCGACGCCCTCGGTCGCGGTGCTGCCCTTCGCGGACATGAGCCCACAGGAAGATCAAACCTACTTTTGCGACGGCATCGCCGAAGAAATCATTAACGTATTGAGCCGGATCGCCGGGCTGAAAACGGCTTCTCGCACGTCCTCGTTCCGGTTCCGGACGCCGGGGGTCGACAACCGCGAAATCGGCCGGCAACTGGGAGTGAAATCGCTGCTCCAAGGGAGCGTTCGCAAATCCGGCGGCTGGCTGCGCATCGCGGTCCAACTGGTCGACGCCGCCAGCGGGTTTCAAATCTGGACGGAGCGGTTCGATCGGCTATTTGGCGATATCTTCGAAGTTCAGGACGAGATCGCGGCCAGCGTGGCGGCGGCGCTAAAGGTGAAGCTCACGGCCGGAGAAGAACGGGAGCTGCGGACTCCGCCGACCACCGACGTGAGCGCCTATGACTACCATCTGCGCGGGCGGAAACACTACTACGAATACAGCCCTCGAGCCATGGAGCTCGCCATCCGAATGTTCCTGCGGGCGATCGTGCTCGACCCCAATTACGCGCAGGCGTATGCGGGCCTGGCCGACTGTTGGTCTTATCTGTACCTGTACTCCGAGCGGCGCGAAGAAGTGTGGGAGCAAGCCGATTGGGCCAGTGCGAAGGCGCAGGAGATGGACCCGTACTCGGCCCAGGCACAGGCCTCGCGAGGGCTTTCCCTCTCGCTCGGCGGACAGATCGGCGAAGCCGACCGCGCCTTCGCCCGGGCCGTGCGCCTCGATCCCGAGCTCTTCGAAGCTCATTATTTTCGCGCCCGCCACGCGTTCGTGCTCGGGCGGCTGGAGGAGGCGGCGGATGCTTACGCGAAGGCGATGGAATCGCGGCCGGACGATTTTCAGTCGCCCCTGCTCCTGGCTCAGATCGAGCACGACCTGGGGCGGCACGAGCACGCCACTGCTCTCCGCAAGAGAGGAATCGGGATTGCGGAGCGCCACTTCGAAGCCAATCCCGACGACGCGCGGGCGATGTACATGGCGGCGATCGGGCTGGCGGCTCTAGGCGACCGGACGCGGGGCTGGCAACTGGCGGAGCGGGCGCTCGCGATCCGGCCGGACGACCCGATGCTCCTCTATGGCGTTGGCTCGATCTTCTCGCTTTTGGGGTCGACGGAGCCGGCGCTGGACTGCCTCGAGAAGGCGGCCCGCGGCGGTTTAACGCAGAGGGGTTGGTATGAACACGACAGCAACCTGAATCCACTGAGAGCGGACGACCGGTTTCAGAAACTGCTGCAAAGTATGAAGTGACTAAGGATTCGGTTTCGGAAATACGATCAACCGCTCCCTAACGGTCGCGGCTCGGCTAATTCTCGCGCCGGTTTAGAGTGGCGGACCGCACGACGCGTATGTCGAAGGTTCGGGCTCGCGCATGTTCCGAGCCGCGACTGTGAGGAACTAGGGAGGAATCAGATTATAGCCACGGATGAACACAGATAAACACGGATAGAACAACTGGTTCTTTATCCGTGTTTATCTGTGTTCATCCGTGGCTATAATCTTTTCACGCCTTGCGAGGTGGCGCGGGGTCACCGCAGGTCGACATAGGAACCGGCGGCTTCTGGGCCTGCTTCGGCCTTCGCGGATTCCACCAGCTTGCGGGAAGCGGCGATGGCATCCCCACTGACCGAACCGTTTCGCCACACGCCGACCAGGAAGTAGCGGTCACCCAATTTCTCGAAACGAACCATACCGCCATCGGCTGTGGCCGCGGGCCTGGTGGCGCCGCCCTGCGCCAAACGCACAATCGACGTCGCCGTGCTGGTTGGGGAATCGATGAGGAGTTGCATCCGGCCGCTATCGACGGTCAAGTTGTATTCGCCGGGGGCGAAATACTGGCTGCCGGCAGCGAACGCGAATGGAGCATGGAACGTGAGCGACGTTTGAGCGACCGCGGGCGCCGCCAGCGACAGGAGGGCGAGGCTGAGTGCCGCCAATGTGGTTTTACTGGAGAATAGGTTTTTCATTTTGACATCCCTTTCCGGCGTTTCCGCCTATAGCCTCTAATACGGTCCAGGCGGCCAAACGAAACGCGCCAAGCCGCGCCGAAGGCGGAATGGCGCGGTTTGGCGCACTATGGCGCGGAAAGTGATGCATGCGATCGCAAACGGGAGGTAGATCCCGTAAGACGCCGTTTACGCCAGGTTGGGGAAAGCGGGCCGGGCCGCTTGGCTAGTTTAAACGCAGCTCGAGCTAATCGCGCACGGGGACGTGAATTCGCGTCAGCAGGTCTTCGGGTTTGGTGTTCATGGGCGAGTTGAGGTACTCCTCGAAGGCCTCGGCATCGCGGAGCTCGCTGCCGCTCGATGGCAGCCAGCCTCCGAAGAATCGCTGGTACGTTCTCCCCAGGCCGTCGTAAGGTCCGCGGTGGGTGAACACGGCATGCTTGCCGGCCGGAATCTCCGTCACGCCGAACTCGCCCTCAGGTTGCACGGGGCGGTTCACCACCACTGCGGCATCGTAGCGGATCTTATCGGCGGGCGTGATGTCTGGATCGTCGTAAACGATTCCGATCGTCCGCGTTTGCGGGCCCAACAGACCGCGCATGCCGGCCCAGTTCATCAGCCGTCCCCACGTGGCGCCCACCTGCGAGTAGGGACCGACGTGGCGAAGAAACACCAGCTTCATGGATGGCTGCTCTTCCAACTCGACCGCCAGAGGCGCTTCGTAATTCGGCGGGTGGTACCCGGAGACGTCGTCCAGGTGCGTGCCGGAAGCGGATTCCGGCGCTGACTTATGTGCCGCCCGGTAACCGGATGGGGGTACTCCAAACATAGTTCCAAATGCCCTCGTAAACGATTCGTGCGTCTCGAATCCCGCTTCAAACGCGATGCCGATGATCGGACCATCGCCCTGTTTTAGCCTTTGGGCCGCACGTTCCAGCCGCAACCGGCGGATATGCTCCTGTAGCGATTCCCCGACCAAGCCTCGGAAAACGCGGTGGAAGTGGAACCGGGAAAAGGCCGCGACGGCCGCCAGATTCTCCAGTTCCAGTTCGTCGTCCAGGTGCCGCTGGATATATGCGAGTGTGCGAACGATTCGCTCGTGGTAATCCTGCTCCGTCGACGGCTTCATGGGCGTGCAAGCCACGATGCCCAGAATCCGAACGCCGGGTAGATGAGATAGCCCAGCCCGATTTCGGAGTAATATGCCCAGGCCTGCATCTTCATCCGGCCATAGGCAAACATTGGGTAATCCATCACCAAGTTGACGCCAAGCCACAGCAGGCCGGCCAATACCGCTTCGCGGACCGAAACCATGCGACCCCGGAAGTATCGCTGAAACAGCGCGCCAGCGGTGAGGAGGACGATGAGGGTCATCAATGTCTCGAACAGCGGCGCGTTCGATTTCTTCAGCGGGAAGAGGAAAAAAGAGATGACGAAGGGGATGAGCCAGCTTGCCAGCCCAAGCAGCGCGGCCCGTTTCCAGGCAATCATGCTTACCTCCAATGAGAGTATAGGATGGCCGTGAGAGGTCTGCTTGACCGGTTTTGCGGATTTAGCCCGTATTCCTCACAAGCAAGTGGGGCCGGGCCTGCCGTGCGGGACTCCGAACTCCTGAGGTCGTGGAATTTAAGGTTGAGCCGGAGTTCGGGCCTGGTCTACCTGTGGCCGAGCGGTCAGAAGTGGGAGAGACCATCGTTGTCCGTGGTCTGTCAAGCGCTCGCCAGGCCAACCGCCCGACAGACGACGAAGAATGATCGTCTGTCCCACCAGCGGCGCCCCGATGAGTCGGGGCGCTGCAGGCAGGAGTGCCCAATGTCACTTAGTTTTCTCAAGGGCGGAGTACGGTGCATCACATCACCGGCTAAAGCCGGCGCCACCTGGCCTGGAAACCTGGCCTGGAGGCCCGCGCCACGGGGGGCCCGCGGGGGGCGGCCGCCCCACAAATGGGGACATCCAGGCGCGTTTGCGTGGAGAAAACTCGTCGGGCCGCGGTCCGCGCGGTTTCGTGGGTCACTGTGAGAAGGGTAGGTTAGTTTCGCGAGGCGGTGACAGACCACATAAGCTGGTTGCGGGGCAGTGCGCCGCGCCAAGACGTGAAGGAACCAGCGACGTTGCAAGCAAAGCACTTCCGCCGATGTTCCTTAGAAAGCGATGGTCTGTCCCACACCTGTCCCGTTAAATTTTTCTCAGCTTCGAGAACCAGCTAGTTTTCATATACTTGCAAGGAAAGCAGCTCAAAACGATTTCATTCGTGATTACCTGAGAGGGTGAATCAA
>JBEKYD010000309.1:0-8883 GCA_049511335.1 Bryobacteraceae bacterium
TCGGGATTACCTCACCAAAAGTTAGGTTATCCCGAAACGTCAGGAAGCTGCCGAACGCCCTGTCAACCCAGCACTGCGACCAAAACCCCCGCCCGGAATGCGCCGGATCCAGGTAGTAGGGCTTGCCCACGCTGACACAGTGAAAGCTGTCGCAAGTCTAAGCGCGGTGGTATCACTGTGGGTTAAATAATTGCTACCGCTAAAAGAAGCGCCACCGTCTATCTGTCCGGTAGTTGCGGTTACAGTGCCATTATTGGTTAAACTATACCCGTTGGTTGTAGAATCATTCGTATAAAGAGTTGTGCCGTTCGGAAAATGCCATACGCCGACGTAGTTGCTGTCCCATGTTCCGCTGGCGTTTTGCTGGTCGATGGCACTACTGTTGCCGTAATACATGTATATAACGGTATCGTTGGTAGCGGAAAGTGTCGGGATTTGCACCCAGGCAATCAGCTGGCCGGTGGAAGAAGAATAACTATCCCGCTCATAGTTCAGCTTGGTTAAGCCGTCAGAGGCGGTAAACAGGATGTCGGCGCCCGTAGAACTGGCCACCTTGCCGCCATTGCTCACGGTCCTGAATCCCGGGTCCGTGGTGGAAAACAGCATGGGGAAATTGGAATAAGTCGTAGTAGCTATGCTGCTGACTTTAGTATGGTCAATTGTGATTGTCCTGCGGTTGGTCCAGGTGCCGCCGGTGCTGTACCAGCCCACGCCGGAGGCTCCCCGGCCACTTATGGCCACGCCGGCCTTAGCGCGATTTTGCGTCTGCAGCCCGCCCACCGCGTAAAAAGTTTGTGGCGAGCTCTGGTTGTTGTATTCGGTTTGTATCCAAGCGGCGGAGCGGGCGCTGTTGGAGACACGGACTTCGTCCATGCTGCCGTCAAAATACCTTGCTCCTTGTGTTGAATTGCTTACATAAAATGTAGTGTCTGCTGTAAAAGACCCGGTTTGGGCTTGACTGGTATCTTGGGTGCCGTTTACATAAAGTCGCATATTGGAACCGTCATAAGTACCGACAACGAAGTACCACGTGCTGGTAGAAAATGATACGGCCCCGTTGAGTTTGACTTGGCCACCCCCAATATTTAATACAAACTGTTCGGTATTATCCGCTAAGCTGGCATCGCCAAACCTAAGAAAAGCTGAGCCTCCAGCGCCGGCAGTTTCTTCTCCAGCTATCATTGAGATATAAGGATAAGAAGACTGAAAAGCCGTAGCATTTACCCAACCTTCAATGGTGATAGCTGAACCGCTTAAATTTATAGTGCCATCATTTACATATTGGCTGTTTGCCGAGTAAAAATTAATACCTCCGTCTATTTTCCCCGTTGTCGCCGTTGCACCGTTGTTGGTCCCGTTGTTGGAGTTGGATGTGGAGTCGTTGACGCTTAGAGTTGTACCGTTCGGGAAGTGCCAGACACCTAAATAGTTGCTGTCCCAAGTGCTGGTGGCATTTTGCTGGTCGGTGGCCGAGGCGTTGCCGTAATACATATATATAGTGGTGTCGCTGGTAGCGGAAAGCGTCGGGATTTGCACCCAGGCAATCAGTTGGCCGGTGGATGAAGCATAATATTCCCGCTCATAGTTAAGCTTGGTTAAACCGTCAGAGGCGGTAAACAGAATGTCGGCGCCGGTGGATGAGGCGTTGGCTTGTAAACTCGAATCAGTAAGGCTTATAAGCACTGGGAAATTGGAATACGTCGTTGTGGCTACATTGCTGACTTTAGTATGGTCTATGGTAATAGTCTTCCTGTTGGTCCACGTACCGCCGGTGTTATACCAGGCTGCCTGGGCGGGCGTGGAGGATTGAGATGCCAGGTAAGTAAAAGCGCTTGCAACTAAGACGCAGAGTAGCAGAAAGTAAGGGATAAGTCGATGGAAAACCACACTACGGTTGATGGTCACGGGGGTTGTGATTAATTGCCATACCATCCGAGCGAATGCGCTGGTAGATCAGCATGAGGCTCGCCGGGACTGCTCTTGAGGCGATAAAGGGTCATGCACAGCAGGGTTGTTACCGCGAGCAAGATTATAAAACACATTTTCCATCCGGGTGAAATACGCATGGCTAGTGGAGCTTATGAATTGCTTCTAAAGTATATAGCTAGTTTTGTCGTATGTCCAATACATGGGGGAGTTAGTAGAGGTACTTGAGTGTGGTGCATTCGCTGAGCGGCAGAGTAGAAAGAGTCAAGCGTAATGCAGGACGGATCGGCCGGAACGTCCGCCACACGGAACATTCTCTGTTTTGCGGAAATAAGCGATATGATGTTGTGGTCGCAGCCGCAGCAGCAGACATCTGGGAGTGGTGGAGGAATCGTCTAGTTTCAACGCGTGGCCCGTTACTGCGCAATTCCGGCTGTTTAGCCCAGTTTAAAGGCATCAAAGGTTGCATAAACCTGTGACCAATAGAAACTTGACCCGCGGTTGGCGTGTTGCAGATGCGCCTGTTTTGGTGTTGTGGATAGACCAAGTCCTTATTGTATTCGACGAGGTTGAAATGGCGGTATAATCGCCCGCCGAGGAATTCTTGTGAGACAGTGCCCAGATTGTGCCGGCGGTGGGGTCTTGACCCCCCGCAATGGCAAGTGCCGAAATTGTTACGGTAGCGGCAAGGTTGGGACCATAGCGGATGACATTGCGGGAGGCAAGCGTCCGTGCCCGGTGTGCCATGGGACCGGCCTGTGCCAAACGTGCGGCGGTAAAGGGCTGGTGGCGTCGTCCGCGCCATCACCCGCGAGGCCACACGCCAACGCAGAACTAAACCCATTTGACGATAAGGTCGCCATTAGGCTCGCTTATCCCAAATGCGGCGACGTGGACTGGTTCGAGTGGAGGTTTCTCGGCAGACTGAAGGATCCGGTGTGCGGGCACGCCTGGTACGCGGGCTCAGGCTTGTACGCGCTTATGCAGATCCGAGCCGCTTTTGGGGCCGGAAAGAGATTCGCCAAATACATGACCTCCGGGATCTCTGGTGAGCTTGCGTGGCTTGCCAGGGGAATGGGATGGTTCGTCGGGACTATCCTTGGAATCGGCATCAGGCTTGAATTTGGCGTGCTCATGATTCCAGTCCAGGCGATAGCCGGCCTCTGTCAGCCCAAAAAAGTAAGATCTGAGGTTGTCAGTCGAAGCATCGTAATTGGAGTCTCTGCGATTGCTGCCGGGATCGGGATCTTTGCCATCCATTCGACATCGGGAGATGCATCGCCGATTCAGTCGGCCCTGGCCCGTGAACTAATTGGGGCGTGGTCAGACGGCATTGCCACAGTTCACTTCATGCAAGATGGGACCGTAGATGAAATGAGCGTTAAGGGCACAATCCCGGGTCGCTATGTAATATCGGGGTCTGACATAATATTCAAGTTTTCCAACGTCACCACGACAGAGCACGTTCTCAGCTCGAACGGAGGCGTCATAAAGTACCTCATCACCAAACGGCTTGGAACTGATGGAGTTGACTATACTAGAGCGACCGACTCGACCATGGTTCGGTCGATGGTAAAACGTCCTTAGCTTGCCGGTCTAGTGAACTTTTGCTCGGCGCTCCCGCCCAGATCGGCCCAGCGTGTTCTCACGAAGGAGCCGTCTGACGATGGCCTCCCAGCACGCCCGGCGTAGATGGATCGTCTGGTTTCGTCGACCCCGGGGGCTCGACGCACCAGCCGTGTTTGTCGTGTCCCGATTTATCTACACTCAGGCAATGAAAGCAAATTGTCGGTCCATACCTGGTCGGCGTAGGTCTGCAGGTACTTGGTGCCGTTACTGTTGTCCCCGGGCGAAGAATTTAATTTACACTCTCCGGAACATCGGGCTCAAAATCAAGTTGCCGGCTTTGATGTACCCGGTTGTTGAATCTTGAGGACCGCCACAGCTACAAAATCGACTACAGGCCGATTTCTGCAGTGTAGACGCTGTAAGTGGAAGTCCTTAACCTGCAAGCGCTTACGCGGAATGTGCATTCCGGCCTACACCCGCCTTGGGCGCAGGGGGTCGGTCTTGCGGCTGAATTTCAGGCTAGGGCCTCTGTCATTCCGCCATTATGGCGGGATGACAGAGGCGCTCCCAAGATTGTTGAGCAGGGCGGATCTTGAGGGAAACCACAGCTACAAAATCATCTACAGCGGGTTTCGGCTGCAGTCAAAGAACGCCTGTATGTCATTGAAAACATTGGTAGGCCCGGCTGGACTCGAACCAGCGACCCCCTGCTTAGAAGGCAGGTGCTCTATCCACCTGAGCTACGGGCCCATCGGCGACTCTATTCTCGATTCTATCGCGGCTTAGATTTCCCGCTTGGCCTTAGACTTCCCGCTTCGCTACGGACGCGGCGCGCGGGGCTTCGCTCGGCGGAACGGCGCGCAGTTGCGCGTCTTCCAGGCGCTTGGCTTCCTGCCAGGTGTAGATCATGCGGTGCACTACAGTCAGGTTGGAGAGCACGGCGATGACCCAGAGCACGGGGGCCATGCGGTTGAACAACGCGCCGATGATGATCAACACCACGCGCTCGGGACGCTCCAGGAAACCCACCTTGCATTTGGGAATGGCGTTTTCCGCGCGTGCCCGGGTGTAGCTGATCATCACCGAGCCGGTCATTACCACCGCCGTCAGAACGATATAGAAGAAGCGGTTGATGGTGGCGTAGTAGACGAGCAGGCCCATGAACAGCGCCAGATCGGAGTAGCGGTCGATTACCGAATCGAAGAACCCGCCGAAGCGTGTCACCTGGTCGGTGGCGCGCGCCACGCGGCCATCCACCATATCGAAAAGGCCGGCCCCGATCACTACCACGCCGGCCCAGAGAAAGCTGCCCGCCGCAAACAGGCACGCCGCCCAGATGTTGATGACCAAGCCCAGGAACGTCAGCACGTTGGGATGGATGCGGCTCAACGCCAGCCATCTCACGATGCGGTTGATGATGGCGCCGAAGAATTTGCCGATTCCACCCGTAAGCGTCATAACGTCATTCGGCCAAGTCGTGTATGGTGGCCAGCGTCAGGATTTCCAGTTCCTTCGAGCCGCCCGGGCTTTGCACCCGCACCACGTCGCCGACTTCCTTCCCCAGCAATGCGCGGCCGATGGGTGAAGTAGTAGAAATCTTGCCGTTCGCGGCATCGGCCTCTTCGCTGGTTACCAAATTATATGCGATTTCTTCCTCGCGTTTGGTGTCGAGCACGGTGACCTTCGATCCCAGCCCGACCCGATCATGCGGGATCTTGGAAAAATCCACCATGGCGATTTCCGACAATCGCTTCTTCAACTGATTCAAGCGGGCGTTGACGAAGCCTTGCCGGTCCTTGGCGGCGTGGTACTCGGCATTCTCGCTCAGATCGCCGTGAGCCCGGGCTTTGAGAATCTCCTTGGGCAACTCGACGTGCAGTTCGTATTCGAGCGTGGTGATCTCGTCTTGCAGCTTCTTCTTAATGTCCATCGAGTCGAGCGATACTCCCGAGGTTTTCATTATAGCGAAGCTGGCCGGCGGGGTAGACCAGACTGGAGAGGGCGGGATGGCCTTTGTGTGGCAAATATTTCCGGACAACCCTGAATAGCGTGGTGGCGATCACGGGATATGCTGAATCCAAGGTCTATGTCACACCGAATCGATGTCGCGCAGGTAGTGGCGGAGCTTCAGTCCCACGCCAACCCGGCAAATGTCGCCGGCATGGCGCGATACGGAATTAGCGCCGAGGGCACGCTGGGCGTCAGTGTGCAACTATTGCGGAGCATGGCCAAGAGATTGGGGCGCGACCACCGTCTGGCGCTGGGACTGTGGGCTACCGGTATTCACGAGGCTCGCGTGCTGGCGCCTTTGGTGGACGATCCCGCCCTGGTAACGGACCGCCAGATGGAGCGCTGGGTGCGCGATCTGGATTCCTGGGACGTCTGCGATGGGCTGTGTCACAACCTGCTTCGCTATACGCCTGCCGCGTTCGACAAAGCCGCTCGATGGGCGAACGAGCAGGCCGAATTCGTCCGCCGGGCCGGATTCGCCCTGATGGCGGGCTTGGCGGTAAAGGCGAAAGACGCGCCCGACGCGCAGTTTGAGGCCTTTTTCCCCTTGATTGCCGCGGCCGCATCCGACGAGCGCAACATGGTGAAGAAGGCGGTCAACTGGGCGTTGCGGC
The DNA here is from genome assembly GCA_049511335.1 of Bryobacteraceae bacterium. Lineage (GTDB taxonomy): Bacteria > Acidobacteriota > Terriglobia > Bryobacterales > Bryobacteraceae > JBEKYD01. The sequence goes on from JBEKYD010000309.1 coordinate 6,120, forward strand.
AGATCGGAAAACGGAATCGCCGCTTGCACGCCAAGGCGGTTCGAGCGGCCGAGGCCATCCGCCGCCAGAATTCTAGGTCCGCCCGCTGGATCGCCGCCGCCGCCTTACGCGAATTGCGCGGCCCCGTTGTTGCGCGAAAGCTCGGATTTGTCATTAAGCTGAGATAGCGAAACACGCCTCCACACGCGCGCTCTTTCCGGTGTGCAACTCTACGCAGATCAACCAAATATGAGATATTCATAATCTGTTATCGACAGGAAACCGATCCAGTGATATCTTCGGTTATGAACGTTTCCTCACATCAAGCTAACGCTTTACGGGGCAGGCGGTATTGGCTTCTCATACCGGCCTTTTTGATTGGATTCGCGAGCGTCGCTTTCGGCCAACTCGCGGGTTCCGCGACGATCACCGGCACGATCACCGACGCGTCAGGTGCGGTTGTGCCAGGGGCCGCGGTAGACATTCGCAACACGGATACCGGCATTGAGCGAAAGACCGAGACCAACGATGCCGGCATCTACAATGCGGCGTTCCTCCAGCCGGGGCATTATGAAGTCCGAGCCGGCAAAACCGGATTCGACCAGGTTCTGCGCACAGAGCTCACGCTACAGGTAGGGCAGACTCTGGCGATCAACCTCACGTTATCGGTCCAGGTTACGCAGCAGCAGGTCACGGTGACCGGCGCTGCACCAGTGGTGGACCCGGAAAAGACTGAGGTCTCTCAGGTAATCAGCGACTCCGCAGTCAGCAACTTGCCGATCGCCGGCCGGCGATGGGATAGTTTCGTGCTGCTCACGCCGAACGTGACCACCGATGGCACGTCCGGTCTGGTGTCCTACCGCGGTATCTCCGGGCTGTACAACAGCAATACCGTGGATGGCGCCAACAACAACCAGGCATTTTTCTCGGAAGCCCGCGGGCGCGCCATGATGGGCAGCTACGTCTACAGTATGGATTCCATCAAGGAATACCAGGTGAGCGCCAGCAATTACAGCGCGGAACTGGGCCAGGCGGCTGGCGGCGTGGTCAACGCCGTAACGAAGTCCGGCACCAATGCGGTCCACGGGGACTTGTTCTATTATCTGCGCTATCCCGACTTCAACGCGCTCGACCCGTACCCGAAGTCACAGGGCAATTACACTCAGCCCATCCATCAATGGCAGCAGTTTGGGGCCAGTGTGGGCGGGCCGATTCTGGCAGACAGGCTGTTTTACTTCGCGACCTATGACGGCTCGCGCAAAGTCGACCCCGTGGCCTACACCACCAACGTGTTCATCGGGGGCGTGCACGCCCTTTCCTGCCCGGCGCAGGTTACGGCCACGCAGTGCGCCAATGCCAACGCCTTTCTATCCGGCGAAACCGGCAGCTTCCCGCGCGACACCAACCAGGACGTAGGCTTCGGAAGGATCGATTACCAGGCGTCGGCTAATAACCACCTAAGCTCGTCCTTCGATTTCATGAATTACCGCGCGCCCAACGCGTACAGCGCCAGCCCGTCGTATAACGACAGTTCCTTGAGCACCAACGGCAGCTATGCCCTCCACGAGCGCATTTTTGTGGCGACCTGGGATTCCACCATTTCCAATTCGGCGGTAAATAATCTCCGCTTTCAGTGGGGTCGCGACCTGGAGGTGGCGGGCGCCGACGGAGCCGCGCCGTATGTCAACGTGGGAGGCTCGGGCGGCAGCTCGAACCTGATGATCTACGGCGAGAATTACGCCCTGCCGCGCACGGCCGAACCCGATGAGCACCGCATCCAGATTTCAGACACGCTTTCCAAAGTCCACGGCCGGCATACGTTCAAGACAGGCATCGATGTGAACATCATCCACGAAGTGATGATCAACCTGTACAACGGAACCGGCAATTACAGCTACTCGGGATCGGCGCAGACCGCGTTCAATAGCTGGATCCTGGACGCGTACGGGATCAATGCGGGCGACGGCCTGACGGGTCGCCACTTTACCACCTTCACGCAGGTCAACGACCCGGTCACTCATGTCGGCAAAGACGATTTTTACGACAAAGACTATGCCGGCTTCTTCGAAGACAGTTGGAAGGCGAATTCCCGCCTGACGCTGAACATGGGCCTGCGTTACGACGTGTTTACGATCCCGCAGCCGCCGCAGCCCAACACGCTTACGCCGCTCACTACGCTTTATACGTCCACTATCAATATTCCCAAGGACCAGTTTGCGCCCCGGATCGGCGTGGCCTGGCAGGTGACACCGAAAACCGTGCTGCGCACCGGTTACGGCATCTTTTTCGCCAAGACCACCAACTCTACCTATTACGCCACCCGCGTGGAGAACGGCGTCTACCAGCAAACGTTTAGCTGTAGCCCAACGACATGCCCATCCCTGTCATTCCCCAATGTCATCTGGACCCCGCCCGGCCCGGCCATGGCTGCGCCGTTTGCCGGTGCACTGACGCCCCAGGTGACTACGTTCACGCCTCCATCGGCCACGCAGGTGACGCGCGGCATGACGCCCGACTGGGTCAACCCGCGGACGCACGAAGGCGACGTCACCTTCGAGCGCCAGTTGCCGGGCGACCTCAGCGGTTCGCTGGCGTACGTGGTGAGCCGCGGCGAGCACCTGCCCATTTTCCTGGATACCAATCTGGCGCCCGCCACTACCACCAAGACCTACGACATCTTGAACGCAAGCCTGGCGACAGCGCAGACCTATACGGTTCCGTTCTACACCAGCCGCATCGATACCAATACCGGCGAGGTCTTCGCAGGGTTCAGCGATGTCAACTC
>JBEKYD010000310.1:0-10222 GCA_049511335.1 Bryobacteraceae bacterium
GCCGTCCCCCTGCGCCGTCCCCCTGCGCCGTCCCCCTGCGCCGTCCCCCTGCGCCGAGAAACAGGAAAAGGGGACGGAGCCGGTTGTGACTTTTTCGGCGGGTCGAAAAGCTGCAAGTTCGGGCTGACCCGGTTCCCCCCGACCCGGTTTCTCCCCAAACCGTTGACGATGAAGCCCGACCCGAGGTGGGAGAGTCGCCGTCACCGGCTACGATACAAGCGCGATCTCAACACTCGGCTATTGCGGCGGTCCCTTGCGGTTGCGCGTGGGCGCAATCGGATAGTCGTTGGCTTCCACATGGCTCACCGCAACCTGCTGGCCCTTATTGGAGAAGGTAAGCACGTTACCCTCGGGCAGGGTGTTGCCGATCGTGATATCGCCAAACACATAAAGCCGGTTATCGATACAGAACAGGGGGCGCTCGGTACTGTAGCCGATGGTTTTGATCGGCTTCAAATTAGCGTCAAGGATGACAATTCGATTTACCCCTCGCGGAGTCGAAACGCCTCTAACTATCTCCTGCAGATCGACGACGGGAAAGGATGCGCCGTCGATTTTGAGGGTGCAGGCGTGCGAAAGGTGAACCAACTGCCGATCAGGATCGAGGGTTGCGGAATTGTGCAGCGCCTGGTAAAGCTCCGTGCGCGACTGAGCCTCCGCTGGTGAGCCGCACAAAAGCCCCAGCGCCGTCAATAGCGCAAGCTTAGGGCCGCTTGAGTTTCGTGAAAAGGTCCAGCACGTAATTGAGCTTCTCCGCATAGTTAGGATCGCCATTGCCGTTATAGCGCTGGGCGATATTGGCCGTATTAAAGGCGCGCCATCCGACGATCACGGTGCGAACCGCCGCCTTTCTGTATTTCAGGACCTGCCCGGGTTTGATCATCTTATCCGCGCCGGGGTTCATCGCCTTCAGCACCTCCACCGTGGTCCCCACCTTCCGGCCAATTGCAGAGAGGTTGTCGCCAGGTACAACCGTGTAAGTGTGATCGGCGGTCTCAGCCGGATCAATCACCGATTTGTCTTCGAACTGTGCCATCCGAAGGAAGAGGAAAGCGATGGCCGCGCGAATATTAAGTTGGGGGTCGTCAATGCTCTTGTGTTGCAAATCCGACGCCAGAGAGGTGCTCACGATCAAGGATACGGTGGAGCCCCCACCTTTAAGTGTGCCGTAGGCCGGATCGCCAGGGTTGCCGATCTGCATCACCCGCTTCGTCCAGGCGGGCGACGTTGGCCCTCCGCTTTCTACCCAAAGAATGGCTTTGCATAACTTCCAATCGACCGCGGTGTAACCGGAACCAGCGAATCTCGTGTTGTAGACTTGGACCTCGGTCTGAATCGTCGCGTCATAGGCATCCCAACTCGCGTTGGCGACACCGTTGTCCACGGTATTCGTCCATCCTCGGCTCAAGCCCATCGCACAGATTATGCGCCGGCGTCCCATCGAATGCAAGCTACCGAGTACTATCGAAGAACCCCAATTTCCGTCTTGACCGCCGGCACTCGGTGGCGCATGTTCTTAGGGCGGGTAGGCTTCATGAGGTGGAGGGACAGTAACCCCTGCGCCCAGTTCTTGGAAACCAGCTTGGCCGAAACCCGGCGCAGGGGTTACTGTCCCGGATTTCCCGGATTTAACCGTCCCGGATTTAACCGGATTTCCACTAGTGCAGCTCCGCCAGGTAGACGTTGCCCTTGGATTCGTTGAATTCGTAGACGATCTTGTCGCCCGTCAGCGCCCAGTCGGGGTAGCGGACGTAAATCCGTGAGTTGTGGTAGTCGGTCAGTCGCCGGATCTCGTGCGTGCGGATGGAAATCCAGTAGATGTTCCAGACACCGTCTACCAGACCGGCATAGAGGATCTTGCTGTCATCCGGCGAGAAGCTGCATGCGTAGTTGACACCCCCGTCCTTAATGATCCGCACCGGGCCGCCGGACGCGGGCATCAGGCCTAGCTGCCACATCCCGTGTGGCTTCTCCACTTGCACGGCCAACCATGCCCCATCCCGCGAGTACACCGGGTACCCGATGCTGGATGGTCCAAAGGTGAGCTGGGTCTTGACTCCGCTCTTGAAATTCAGCTTCCAGGTGTGATGCACGCTCCCAGAAATATCGTTGAACGCCACCTCGGCGCCATCCGGGGAGACCGTCGCAAACGAGCTCCCAGGCGGTTCCTCGGCCAGGGTCTGGACTGCGCCGTCGGCCAGTCGCACGCTTTTGAAGTCATTCCAGGCCCAATAGAACACGAATCTGCCGTCCCGGCTGAACTGCGGCCCGTACTGCGGCTCCGATTCGGAGCCGATCGGAGTCGCTTGACCGTCCGCAAATGACATCACTAACGTTCTCGCCGGGCGTCCCTTGGCAGCCCGGGTGTACGCCAGGAGCCTGCCATCGGGCGAAATGCGTGGGTTGCTGGCGCGAAAGCTGACCTCATGGGTGAGCGGCTCTGGCTCGCGGCCGTCGGGCGAATCCCCCGACATGCCCAGCTTCATGAGTTTGCTTTCGGAAAGGATCGCGCTGTAAGCCAGGTGTTTTCCGTCCGGCGCAAGCGAAAGGTCGCGCGGCACACCGACACTCGGCTGATAGAGCACCACCGGCGCTCCCGCCGGCTGCAGAGTATTCGGGTCGAGAGGCTGCCGCCAGATGGCTATGTCGCCGTTGTACTGGGCGCTGACGTAGTACAGGTTTCGGCCGTCGCGTGCAAAGGTGGCGCTGCCGAGCCGCAAGAAACCGCCGGAGAAAAGCATCCGCAACAAACCATCTCCGATGCGGTAGCTCCACATGCTGCACTCGCCGTTCCCCAGGTCGTTGACGAAGCGGACTTCTTTCCCGTCCGGGCTCCACGAAGGAAAGCCCTGGCCGCCGCCTTTAGGATGGTTGCGGCCGGTGACCTGGCGTAGTTCGCCCCCGTCGGCGGCGACCAGCCAGAGACTCGATTCGGCCGTATTCTTAATGGAATAGTAATCCCAGGGGGCCAGCGACGCCGAGGCCTCCGACCGGAACACGATCCATTTGCCGTCCGGCGACCAGACCGGCTGCGCTCCGAAATCCGTCAGCCGGCGGGGGGATCCGCCGAGCACCGGCACGCGATAGATCCCGCGCTCGCGCATGGCGCTAAAGGCCACGTGCTGTCCGTCGGGTGAAAAGGCCGGGAAGAGGTTCTGGTTGCCGTTGCTGGTGAGCTGCAGCTCGCGCGCCGAGGAGTCGAGCGAGCGGACGTAGATTTCAAACGGGCCACCGCGGTCGGAAGCGTAGGCAACTAGGTTCCCGGCGGGCGAAAACGCGGCGCAGGTGTCCAGGCCCTCGCCCGAAGTGAGTTGGACGCTCGACAGGCTGCTGGGGCCTGTGGCGCGCGGCAGGAAGCGCCAGACGGCGGCGCCGCCCAGGATCACCACCACCAGTGCGGCCAGGGCGAGATGCCGCCTCGCTTTCGCTGGACGTCCGGCTACGGGCGGCACTTCCAAAGCGTTGCTCGGCGCATCGGTTGTCACAGCCCCCAGGAACCGGTATCCCACGGTGGGGACCGTCTCGATGTATCGAGGCTCCTTGGGGTCGTCGCCGAGAGCCTTGCGCACCTGAGCCACCGCCCGTGTGAGGGCGTTGTCGGTGACCGTCACATCGGGCCAGACGGCCTGGAAAATCTCGTCTTTGGACACCGCCCGGTCGCGGTTTTCGATCAGGAACTGTAGCAGACGAAAACTTTTCGGCTCTACGGGCCGAACCACGCCTCCGACTGTAAGTCGTAGATTCGACGGATCTACGACCACATCGTCGAAGCGGTACGGAAGTTCCGGCGAGATCCTCATGATTTCCTCACGGGCCATCCGAACAACATCCGAGCCCGATCACGACTTGAGATGGCAGCGGGCCGCACCATGCCCGCATGACACACCAACAAATCTTCAGCCTCATTATTATAGCGGCGGCGCCGCTCGCGGGACGCACTTTTCCGGCCGAACAGCCCTCCGTCAAGCTGGAAATCCTGGGCGGAAGGCCGGTTGCCAGCCGAGTCTTCCTCAATGGCCAGGGTCCCTTCCGTTTCCTGCTGGACACCGGGGCGCAAACCAACCAAGTGGAAGCGGCGTTGGCGCGCAGGCTAGGCTTGGTACCCTCATACCAGGTGGTGTTGGCCACCGCTTCAGGCACCACGCGGGTGCCGGGCGGGCGAGTGGCGGAGGTCACACTGGGGGAAGCTACGGCTGCCGATCAGGAACTCCTGTTCACCAGTCTGGATGGCGTCCACGCGCTGGCGCCCGACATCCAGGGAGTTCTCGGACAGGAGTTTCTCTCGCGCTTCGATTACCTGCTGGATTTCCGCGGCCGGCGCTTGGTATTCAGCGCCGCCGCCCCGGACGGGACGCGCATCCCGGCACGGGTGATCGATGGCCGCATGGCCATCGAGACAAGCTATGGCGACCTCGTGCTGGATTCCGGCACCCAGGCCCTGGTCTTGTTCCATACGCCTGTGTCCTCGGCTCCCGGCGAGACCATTCGGACGGCGTCAGGAGCGGGTAAGGTGTCGATGGTGCAAGCCGTCAGGGTGCGGATTGGCGCCAGGTCCTATCGCCCCGCTATGGCCGCGGTTGCCACCAATCCCGCCGCGCCGGAAGACGGACTTCTCCCGGCCAGCTTATTCGGCTCGATCTTTGTCAGCAACTCGGCGCATTATGTCATCGCGGGACCGCGACCGGCCTTGGGAGAGCGATAAATCTACCGAATCTGGGAAAAGTGCGCCGGGTGCGGGCGCGGATTGCTCCTGTGAGTCGCTCACGTGAACTGGCCGGGAAGCGCGCTATTCCTGGATTTGCGTAGGCTGCGGGGCTGCGGGGACAGCCGGGATGCTTCCCGGTAGTCAATCCCAGATAAGGGCTGCCCCGCACCGGGGGCTCAGGGAGGCAAACGCTCGCGCCGTCCCCAGGTTGCAACGGCCGGGCTAACGCCCGGCTGGACCCGGCCCAGAGGGCGGCCCACAATCGATCCGCAGGTTGAACGACCTGCGCCGCAGAGCAGTGTGGCCGCTACCAAAGCGGGTACGAGTGTCACTGGGAGCGGGCGGGTTGGCAACCTGCCGCGGGTGGGTAAGCCGCCTTCGGCGCCTTATCCGCGGCCCGCCAGCGCCGATTGACAATCGGCGGCAGGATACCATCCTGCCCTGGGCAGGCCAAACGGCCTGCCCCACAAATCGTTGAAATATCGACACGACTTAGCTCGTCTGGGGGATGTACCGCGCCATTGGCGGACGGTAGAATGGAGGCGCCGAATTACGGAGCGGGGGACGGATGAAGATCGGCGGAGTAGGGCGGATCGCGGGTGTGGCGCTGGTGGCGTGGATGGCGGCGCCGGGGCAGGTGTTGCTTTCGCCGGACCAGGTGGATCAGGCGCGGAAGGCTTTCGCGGGGGCGGCCGTGGCGGCGCGCCTGCGCTGCGAAATCAGCCCGGTCCAGCCGGCGCTCAACTATAGTCTGCGACTGCAGACGGGCTATGTGCTGGATGTTCCGCTGGCGCAGTTGCGGGGGAGCGGTCACGGGCTGAGGGTGCTCGTGCGCGTGACTCCGGAAGGCGGCAAGGCGGTGTACCTGGGCAGTGACGAGGGGTTGCCGGAGATCCCCGAAGCCACGGGCGATGGCGAATTCACCGGGACCTTTTGGGTTGGCGAGGGAACATACGGGGTCGAGGCGCTGGTGGAAGACGAGGCCAACCGGGCGTGTTCGAGCAAGTGGCGGATTCAGGCCAAGCTCACGGGCAGGGAGCGCGAATTACGGGCGGCGATGCGGCCGGGTGAGGTAGCCGAAGCTGTACCGGCGCGGCCGCGCGCGGCCGAAGAACCGGCGAGCGCAAGCCGAATCGAGCGGTTGACCATTTTGCTGAATGCGGCGCCGCTCAACCCGCGGGCAGCCAAGCTGGAAGCGGAGACGGCCGCGATGCTGCGGGACTCGATTGGCTCACTCCTCGAGCAATTGCCGGCGAAGCGGGTGCGACTGGTGGCGTTCAACGCCGATCAGCAGGTGGTGCTGCTGGATAAGAATGGATTCGGGCCGGACGATTTGAACCAGCTTTCGGCGGCGTTCGATCAGCTTCAGGTCGCGGCGGTGGATTATCGAAAGCTGCAGAGCGGGCGGAAGACGGACGTGGTGAGCGATTTGGTGTTGAAGGAGCTGCGGGACCCGCAACCTGCCAGCGCAGCGATCTTGCTGGGGCCGCGCACGGCATGGACAGCCGATGGAATTGCCGACGCTTCATTAGACGGCGCGCTCAGCGGCACGGGCGGGCCACGGTGGTTTTACCTGGAATACCAGCAGCCTACCCAAAGGCCGCTACTCAATCCGCAGCGGGGGCGGCAGGCGAGGATGAACGGGGGCGGAGTAGGGATGGGCCGGCGGTTTCCCTCGCCCGACTCCCGGCCGGACGATCGTTCCCCGTTGGCCGCCGCTCCGGATGGGATGGAACAGTTGCTCCGGCGGCTGAAGGGAGAAACGATTGCGATCCAAAATCCGCATGACTTGGCGGGCGCCATCCGCCGGATGGCCGGCGAAATCCCGAAGGCCGTGGCGGTGGGCGCGCCGGCTGATGGCACCGTCCCGAGGTTCGACGATCCGCTGCCGCAGAGGCCGTTCCTGCTAGGCTCGAGCGATCCCGACCTTGCCGACGACGTGCCCGCCTTACCGGGCGCCGAGGCGGACGAACAAGTCGATCCCGTTCAGGTGCTCACGCAACTGCGCGACCGAGTCCTGGCGAATGGCCAGAAAATTCCCAACCACACCTGCGTAGAAACCATTGAGCGGAACGTGTACGTGCCCGTTGTAAAAGGCGCCGGCGCATCGTGCGACACGTTGCTGGCGAGGAGAAAACAAGGTGACGTTCCGCTCCGGCTGGACACCACCGACTGGCTGCGTCTCGACGTGGGATTGGCGGCAAACCAGGAGATCTATTCGTGGGTAGGCGCACGGAAGTTCGAAGAGGGCGAGGTGGACGAGCTGGTTCCGGAAGGTGCGATGGGTACGGGCCCGTTCGGGACCATGCTGCTCAGCGTTTTCGAAAAGCGCGACCCTGGCTTCCGATTCGAAGGGGCTACCATGATGAATGGGCGGCGCCTGTTGGCGTACTCGTTTGACGTGCCGCAAGACGAAAGTCATTACCAGGTGAAGGCGCACAACGACTGGATCGTGACGGGCTATACCGGCAGGGTGTTGGTGGATCCGGAAACGGCCGACCTGGTTCGATTCAGCGTACGCACGGAAGAACTGCCCCCGGCGACGAGCTCCTGCGAAGTCGACACCACGCAGGAATACGGATTGGTGCCGCTGGGCAATTTCGAATACCTGCTGCCGAAATTCACGCGACAAAGGTTCATTGCGAGAGATGGCACGGAGGCTGAGAACCGGCTGACGTTTACATCGTGCCGGGAGTTCCGGGGCCAATCCACGTTGACTTTCGGAGAAGAGCCGGCGCCGGCGGGAACGGCGGCGCCGGCAAACGCCGTACACCCGATGGCGCTGCCGGCGGGGCTGCCCCTCACGGTGGATCTGGCCGAGCCGGTTCGCTTTGAATATGCCGCCGCCGGAGACCGGATCGTGGGGCGGCTCGCCAAGCCGGTGCTGGATGAGCAGGGAAAAACTCTGGCGCCCGAAGGCGCGAAGGTGGAGGGGCGCCTGATGCGGGTGGAGGTGCGCCACTCGAGCGCCGATGAGCGGACGATTGTGCTGCGGTGGGAGACCATGGAGCTGGGCGGCTTTAAGGTGCCGCTGGAGCTGAACCCGAGCCGGCGGAAGGCCGAGCTTCAGCCGGTTCCGCGTGGCACGCTGCGAATGCGGGTCTATCTTCCACGGCCCAACGAAGAACGCTACGGGGTCTACCGGTTTCCCGGTCAGATGACGGAGTTGGAGGGCGGGTTTCGGACCGAATGGGTAACGGTTGCGCACTGATTACGACGGTGCTTAGGGCGTTTGGCTTGCTGGCGGTGGCGTCCTCGATGGGCCTGGGCGCCGATTCCGTTCGCGATCCTGCGGAAGTCATGAAGCAAGTCGTCGCCAAGGTGAGGGAAGCGGTGACTCGCAGCGTGAGTTACACGTGTGTGGAAACCGTCGAGCGGGACTTTTACCGGCCGGCGGCGTCCACGCTCGAGCGGCCATGCTCGACACTGCTGGAACTGAGGAAGCATCCAACCCTGGATATGGTTCTGCGGCCGCTGTACTCGGACCGGCTTCGCCTGGATGTGACACTGGCGCGGGGAGGCGAAATGTACTCCTGGGTGGGGGCGAGCCATTTCGAGGATGCGGGCATTTACAAGGTGGTGAAGGAGGGCCCCATCGATTCGGGAGCGTTTGCGGCCTTGCTGGACGTAGTCTTCCTGGAAGACGTAAAGGATTTCCATTTTGAGGGGCACAAAGTTATCGATGGCAAGGACCTGATGGAATACTCGTTCGAGGTAGCCAAGGCGAACAGCAACGACGAAGTCAGCGTGCAGGGCAGCTTCGTGAAGACCGCGTACAGCGGCAGCGTCTGGGTGAACCCCGCGACCAACGACGTGGTCAGGATCAGGGTGAAGACGGCCGAACTGCCGGCGGAGAGCGGGGCTTGCGAGATCGACAAGACCTTGGACTTCGGCAAGGTCGCCATTGGAAACGCACTGTTGCTTCTGCCGACGCTTAGCCAGACGCGTTTCGTGGCGCCGGACGGGATTGAAACCGAAAACAACGCGAGTTTCGCGAACTGCCGTGAGTATCAAGGGGAGTCGACCATCAGTTACAGCGCGCCGCCGGCCCTGGCGCGCCCGGCGGGCTGCGATTCACGATGGATCTCGTGGAGCCGATCGATACGGCCCGGGCGGCCGCCGGCGATTTGTTTCGCGCCAGGCTGGTCCAGCCGCTGCGCGACCGGAAGTCGAAGGTAATCGCTCGCAGCGGTTCGATGGTGGAGGGGCGGCTGCTGCGAGTACAGAGCATTCACATCCTTCCGAAGCAAGTGCTGGTGGTGTTGGCGCCGCGGGCCCTCGAGATCGATGGAGAAAAGGTCCCGTTTGCCGGGAATCGGGATTGGACGCGCCTGTGGGCGGAAGCAAGGGGCGGGTTCCGGAGGCCGGCGGTAAAAGTTCTGATGCCGGACGAGTCGGAAGCGCCGGCCGGCGTGTTTACATTTCCCGGGGAACACGCGGTGATCCGCAAAGGATTTCGCTCGGACTGGTGGACAGCGCTGCCGGACGCGGGGCGAGGGAGCGGCCTCCCGGCTGCGATCCATTGAGTTGCCCTCCGGCGCGCGGGCCAAAGGCCTGGCCTAGCGGCCCGCCCCAAAGAATCGTCGCGGCGCGCGACGCTTGAACCGGCGGGAGTGTGAACCAGGGCACATCGCGGGGCCGCATGTTCGAATCCGGCGAATCGAACCCGGCGCGCCGGACATCGTTCATCTGGAGGTACCAGTTATGAAACGAACGGGAAGCGCGAAGTGGCAGGGAGATCTGAAGGGCGGTTCGGGGACCGTTACGGTTGCCAGCGGCACTCTTTCCCAGACTCCGTACTCGTTCCACACCCGGTTTGGGGACGCTAAGGGCACCAACCCCGAAGAGTTACTCGCCGCGGCTCACGCCGGTTGCTTCACCATGGCGCTTTCGGCGCAACTGGGAGAGGCCGGCCTGAAGGCCGACAGTTTGGAAACTACCTGCACCATCTCGCTGGAGCAAAAAGAGGGCGGCTTCGCGATTACCGAGAGCCATCTGGAACTGAAGGCGACCATACCCGGCGCCACCGAAGATGCCTTCCGGAAGGCTACCGCCGCGGCCAAAGCGGGATGCCCGGTGTCGAAGCTGTTCCACACCAACATCACTCTGAATGCCACGCTGGTACCCGTGGCCACGGCCCAGGGCGGCGATTAATTCCCCGTGGCGCAAGCCTCCAGGCCTGCAGAGTCGGCTTTCGAGCCGACTTTTTGAAGGCCGAGAGGAATCTCGAACTCCTGATCTCGCCGGCCATTTTTCAGGCAGTGAGGAAAACAAGGTGACCCAACTGAAGGGGAATCGGCGCGGGAAACCAGGTGGGACAGACGATCGTTTTTTGTCGTCTGTCAGGCTGTTGTAGCTTGGCGAAGGAATCGCCGTGCCCGCATCAGGGCGACCTGACAGACCACGAAGAACGATGGTCTGTCCCACAGCTGTCCCGTTAAAAGTCGAACAGATTCAGTTGGTTAGGGTCGAGGCCTGCTTCCATTTGGACGTTAGGCCGTTCAAACACCTGTAAAA
>JBEKYD010000311.1:0-8723 GCA_049511335.1 Bryobacteraceae bacterium
GCAGAAATGGAACACTGGTTCCCAGGCGTTCTTGAAGCGGTTTCCCCAACCGCCAGGCACGCCGTTGTCGGTCTTGCGCCAGCAGAACTCGTCCACAAACCGCCAGCCCCACTGCCGCCGGTGGGCGATGACGAGATCCTTCACGTACAAGTCGCGCTCCCCGTCGTCGGCGTGCTCCTTGATGTTCAGGAGGTAGGAGCCATCTTCCGCGAGGACAGCCTCGATGTTTGCGGCCACATCCCGATACCACTCGGCGTACTCCTCCGGCGGGATCGGCTTGAAGCCGCTCGCGGGATCGTACTCGCGCTGCGTGGCGTACGGCGGCGACGTGATGCACACGTTCGCGCGCACGCCAGCCATCAGTCTCTCGACGACGGCGAAGTCCCGGCAATCGCCACAGATCAGACGGTGGCTTCCGATCAACCACACATCTCCGGGCCGGGTTACTGGCTGGGCGGGCGGCTCCGGGACGTCATCCTGCACATCCGACGGCGGCGCTTCGTTATCCGCGAGCAGCGCCTCCAGTTCGGCGTCGCTGAAACCCACCAGCGCGAGGTCCATGCCCTCGTGCTCCAGTTCGGCGAGTTCGTGGGCCAGCACCTTCTCATCCCATCCGGCGTTCATGGCCAGCCGGTTGTCCGCGATGATGTATGCCCGCCGTTGAGTCTCGCTGAGGTGGTCCAGCACCACCACCGGAACCTCCGCAAGACCCAACTTGCGGGCGGCCAGCAGGCGGCCGTGGCCGGCGATGATCCCGTCCAGGGAATCGACCAGGATCGGATTGGTGAATCCAAACTCCACGATGGACGCCGCGATCTGCGCGACCTGCTCCGGTGAGTGGGTCCGCGCGTTCCTTGCGTACGGCACCAGCCGGGCGGTCGGCCAGATTTCGATGCGCCGCGCCATGGCGGGCGTTATGGTCGCCGGAAGCGTTGACATGTCGTTGGTCGCGCGGAGGTGGCCGCCCTTTCGCGCCCCGGTGGCCCGTGTAGCGCCGTCTGGTTCCGGGTTGGCCTCGTGGCCCACCCGCCGCCTCGGGCGCGCCTGACCGCCCGACCGCCTCTTTTCGCGCCTGGCGCTAGCGAAACTGCGCTACTCTTCAACGCGCCGCCGCCGCGCGCCCGGAAGTACCTATGAGGTTTGCGTGGCGGCTCGCTGGCGCGGCGCTTGCTGTCCAAGGCCCGACACGACGATTTGTTTGCGCTCGAAACAGTGGTTCACTCATGTCCTTGGCTAAAACTCGAAGTCCGCAAGTATGAGATCGTCGGTGGGCTGCGGCTTCACGCCGCCGGGGCCATGCAGTCGAGCAGGACGCGCAGGAAGATCGGCCGCACCTCGGGAGGCGCGAGCAACGATTCCGCGCGCCCGCCTTGAAGCGGACGGAGTTTCCAGCAGTGGTGGCCGTCGCTGAGCGGTTGCTCGAACGAGTAGCCGGTGCCCATGTACTGCCGGACGGTGGTCGGATGTGCATCGCCTGGACGGCGATACAGGACTACGCGATTGAGATGCCCTTTGTGGCGCACCAGCTTGGCGAGGCCGGCGTTCTCCAGCCGGAGCGCACGTTTCTCGTTGATGAAATCGAGAACGGCGAAATCATGCGAGTAGAGCGGAATGGGCATAGGGTCACCATCTGCTCGCTCGTTTTTCCGCTGTAGATTTTTGGGGGCTTAGGCTTGTAGAAACACGATGCCCATGCGGATGCGGGAAAGAGTTTTGAATCGAGGTATCCCGGCACCTCGCGACACGCTACTACTGCAAGTCTCACAGAAACGCAAACGCCCGTCAATGTTTTTCTTGCGATTTCGCATGCGTTGCCACGCGCATGAATCGCCGTCGAGACAACAGAAATCAAATGGGCGCTTACCATCCGTACCAAGCACACCGCAGAAGCGGAAAGCCGCCCGTTGGGTGGCTTTGCCGGCTGTATCGCACACGGGACGCTGGGGCGCGTTGTCGGCGCGGGTGGCCTCGTACTACCACCGGACCGCCGAGGCGCGTTCGTGGGGCAACGGGCGCGCGGCGTGGGCCAGAAGGAAACCGTCGTCGATGTCGATGGCGATTCCAGCGCGCGCCGCGGAGCGCAACGGTCGCCGTGGAGACCACAGGAAGCCGAAAGACCCACACCATCCACACCATGCCTACCGCGTGGTGTGGATGGGATGAAAAAACCCTATATAGCGCGAGAAAAGGGAAAAATGTCTGCCCAACGGCACACGAGCGTCGAAACGCTTACCATCGCTACCACGCATACCAACTGGTCGTCGAATCAGTGCGATTAGGCGGGGAGGAAACGCGGTCCGATCCATACCACGCGAGCATCTGTGGAAAACAGACTTTTGGACCGTGTTTGGACCTTGCTTTGGACCTTGCGACCTCTTCCACAACGAGGAAGAGCGCAAGCAATCCGCGTAAGTGTTTGAAGTGTTGGGGGATGTTTTGGTGGACCTGGTGAGATTCGAACTCACGACCTCTTCCATGCCATGGAAGCGCGCTCCCAACTGCGCCACAGGCCCACAGGAGTGCTACTAAGAACTATATCACAGGCATCGCGCGCTACGGCTGGTTGACCGAACGCACCACCATGGCGGTTCTGGGCCCGTTGGCCACCAGGTCGCCCTCGAAGTGCGGGTGGCCGTTCACCAGCGCCGTAACGGTCGAATCGAGTGGCACTCCCAGGTCGAGTACGTCGCCGGGCTCCAGGCTCAGCAGGTCGCGCACGCGGATGCTGGCGCCGGAAAGCGCGCATTCGACGTCGAGCATCAGCTCGCGCGCCAACTTCTTCTTGATGGCCGTCGCGGTCGCCTGGTTGCCGACTTTTTGCGCCGTCAACTGCTGGTCGAACCGCTGCCGCATGGCTTTCAACGTGATGGACGGGATGGCAAGATTCACCACGCCGGCGTTGTCGCTGATGCGCAGCTCCATGGCCACCGCGACCACGGCTTCGTTCCGCGCGATGCGGTTGGAGAGCTGCGGCGTGGTCTCGAGCGAGTCTACCGCGAAGCGCAGCGGGGCGATTGGCTTCCAGGCCTCCGACAGATCGTGGGCGATGATGCGGTAGAATCCCTCGAGCATGTCCTGCTCGATGTCGGTGACCTCGCGGTCCAGCGCCGCTCCCATCTTGCCGTTGCCGCCCAGCACGTGATCCAATATGATCGCCAGCAGGGCTTGATTCACCTCCACCAACAACCAGCCGTCGTAGGGCTCCATGCTCAAGCACGCGATGCAGGTCGGCGACGACAGGTTTTCGGCGAAGTCCCCGTACGGGAGCTGCTCCACGCTGATGAGATTTCCGGCAACATAGGTGCGAAGGTAAAGCGAAAGACTGGCGCTAAGGGTGCGCACGAAGGTTTCGTGCAGGAAGTGGATAATGCTCAACTGCGACTTTGGGATTCGATCGAGGCGCCGGAAATCGAATGGCACGCACGCCGCTTCGGCGCCGCGTTCCGCGCCTCCCGAACTTTGAAAATAGTCGTCGATTTCCTCTTGGCTCAACTGCCGTTTCATGCGGCCTCCCGCGCTTTCGCCTTGGCGGTAATCTTCACGCCGTAGTTCCCCGCGCACACCACAATGTGGCCCCAGGCGACCACCTGCCCGTTCACCACCAGCTCGACCGGTTCGGCGACGTGATGTTCCAGATCGAGCATGGACCCGACCGTCAACTTCAGCACGTCGGCCAGTTGCAGCGTGACCCTCCCCAGGACCACCTCCACCGTCAGAACGATCGCGGCCAGCGGCGAACCCGGCGCGGCCGCCGCGGCCGGCAAAGGGTCCGCTTTCCCTGCCAGCGCCTGCGGAACGCTAATTACCAGCCTGATCGCGCTTCCCGTCTCGGGGCATTTCAGATGGATGGCGAAGCGCGGCTCACTTGCGCCCGGATCTGCCGTAACCGCGTCCTGGCACACCACCGGGTGGCCGGTCTCGCCGGAAAACCACTGCGCCATGACGCTGCCGCACTGGTTGATCAGGTCCTTCGATACCGCTTCGGCTTCGGCATCCGCGGAACCGTCGTCCCCAAGGATCAGTTTGCCCAGCGCCTGCCACGAAGACGCGGGCGCACCGATCAGGACCGGCGCCGCGGGAGCTATGTCGAACGCGAGCGCCCACCACGACCAGCCGTTTCGCACCTCCCCGGCGCTTCCTTCTGGAACACTCTCGAGCTCCGCCTCCGTAGGCGCCGGCGCCATGGTCGCCAGCACCGATTCCCATGCGCGAGTGAATTGCTGCGCGATCGACGTACGGCCATTATCGGTATCGGGCGCGCTCATTCCGCCGTCTCGCTTTCCGGCCGTGCAACGGCGACCCCGGGCTCGAAATCCGTGATACGCACAGCCAGGCGCTCCTCGATGGCCACAACTTCCGCCGAAGCCAACGAAACGTTGCCCACCCGCACTTCCAGCGTCTCGCCCGCGGGCCGATTCAAATTGATGACACTGCCTACCTCCAGGTGCAGCAGCTCGTCCAGCGTCAGATCGCGCCAGCCAACTCGCACTTCCGCCGTCACCGGTAGACGGCCGAAGCGATCGATTGCAGACAATTCCGGCATTCCCGTGCACCACCAAGCAGTTCAAATTCCAATTTCGGAACAACGCAATGCCGCGCAGGCGGCCAAGCGCCCGCTTGCAGCGCTGGCCGGCAACTTGACGCGTCAAATCTTTGACACCCCTCGGTTGACGAACCGGCCGAGTTCGGTGGAAATTGCATGACAGCCCGGAGTGCCCGGCCCCATCGCGCCAGCCGTTGATTTTCGATATCTCCGGCTGCACCCAGCGGAAATCTGGCCGGCGAATCGGCGCCTCCACCCGCTTGGCATGAATCTTGCTCTCGTTCGGGCCGATGGCAACTGCTAGCGCCACCGCTGCCAGTCCCGTTGTGTTTCCCACGCTCGCCCCGCCTCCGGAGGCGAACGCCGCCGGTCCGCCGCTCCGGGGCATCAGAAAGGCCGCCATTTTACTGGCTATGGTCGGAAACGAGGCGGGAGCCGAGATTCTTCGCCACTTGTCCGAAGAGGACGCTCACGACGTGGCCCGCGAGGTGAGCCTGCTGGACAATATCAGCGACGCGGAGCGTAACCACGTCATCGACGACTTTCTCCGCATCAGCCAGAACATTGACCTCTACCGCACCGGCGGCATCGAGTACGCCAAAGCGGTCATCTTCGGAGCTTTCGGCCCGGAGACCGGCAAACGAATGGTGGAGCGGCTGGTGAAATCGATCGGAACCAGCATGGCGGGCATTGAAGCTCTCCAAAAGGCCGATCCCGAGCACATGGCGAAGATCATCCATCGGGAACATCCGCAGACCATCGCGCTGGTCCTCTGTCACCTCAGCACTCCTCAGGCTGCGCGCCTTCTGGCCGCGCTTCCCGCCGAGCTCCGCGCGCCGGTAATCCGCCGCATGGCGACGCTCGAGCAGATCTCGCCGGAAGTGATCGACAGGCTGGCCAAGTCCATCTGCGCCAAACTGCGGATCGCCGGCGAATCCAATCTGGAATCCTGCGGCGGGGTGCGCGCGGTTGCGGAAGTGTTGAACCATGTGGATGCGAGCTCCAGTGAAGAGGTGCTGGGGCAGATTTTGTCGGACGATCCCGGGTTGGGACAGAACATCCGCCAACTCATGTTCGTGTTCGCCGATCTTGTGAACATCAGCGCGGAGTCCCTCAAGATGCTGCTTGCCCGGGCCGACCGCAAGGTCCTCACCCTGGCGCTCAAAGGCGCCGAGCCGCAAATGAAAAAACACATCATGAGCTTGATGTCGACCCGCGCCGCGGAGATGCTCGAGGAAGACCTCGCAGCCTTGGGCCCCGTCCGCATTAAAGATGTTCAGGCTGCCCAGCAACAGGTGATGACCCTGGCGGCGCAATTACAAGCGGAAGGCGTCATCAGCCTTCAGCCCGATTCGAACGACCAGTATGTCGTATAGATACCCGGAAAGCCCAACTTACCGAACGATAGGCCCGACCATATGGAATCAATCGATCTCTTGATAGTGGACGACTCCGCCGCGATTCGCAAGATCCTGCAGCGCGTTCTGCTCCAAACCGAGCTGCCGCTGGGAACGGTTTTCGAAGCGGCCGATGGCAGCCAGGGACTGGACCTGCTCAAGCAACATCGCGTCGATGCCATCCTTTCCGACATCAACATGCCCAACATGGATGGCGTCGAGTTTCTCAAGTCGGTGCGGGAAATCCCCGAGTACCGCAGCACGCCCTTCATCATGATTACCACCGAAGGCAGCCAGGCGCGGGTCAAGGAAGTTGCCGACCTTGGCGCGACCTCCTATGTCAGGAAGCCTTTCACTACCGATCAGCTTCGCGACAAGCTCACATCGCTTCTGAAAAGTTGAAATGCGTGACCAGCCGAAAGGAGTTTACCAGTGACGAATGAGCTTGCCAATTGCCCGATCGAGGACATTGTTTTTGCCGCCGCCGACGAAGTGTTTTCGTCCATGCTGGCGTCTCAGATCGCCCTGGCGGACGCCCCCGTGGAACGGGACGGCCTGCCTTACGACGGCGTCCTTTCGGTGGTCGGCATGACCGGCAAGTGGGTGGGGAGCGGCTTCCTGATCTGCAGCGGTCCGACCGCCGCTCTGCTGGCGTCGAGGTTCCTCATGACCGAAATGTCTTCCGTCGACGACGAAGTCCTCGATGCCATCGGAGAGATCACGAATATGATCGTCGGCAGCGTGAAAAACGGGCTCGAAGAGCGTCTGGGAGCCATGCAGTTGAGCGTGCCAACCGTGGTCTATGGCAAAAACATCCGGGCACATTTGATGAAAAGTCAGCTCCGATCCATCATTGCCTGCCGCGGAGACGATTGGGAAATCGTGCTTCGCATCTGCCTGACCAAGGCGTAGTGGGACAGGCCTCCTGGCCGCCATTTCCGGTCCAAAAAATGATAGCCCAGGGTCACCGTCAGCGCCCGTGGCGTGACGTAATGCGTCCCGCTGAAGGTCGAAAGGAAGTTATAAAGCGCATACCTGTTGGTTAGATTGACGGCGGACAAGCGAAGGCTCCACTTCTGTATTCAGTAGCCCAACGTCGAGTTGCGCGGCGCCATTACTTCGGAGCCGGCCCGCGAACCACCTGAACCAGCGCTGCGGGGTGAATCCACTTTTCGAAAGCCGCCCGCACCTGCTCCGCCGTGAGTGCGTAATAGCGTTCCGCCGCGCGGATGGGCTCATCGAGCGGCAGCCCCATCAGCGCCCGCGCCACGAAACCGCCGGCCACCGCGTCTTCGCTCGATTCGCTCATGGCGATTTGCCGCAGCACCAAGGCTTTGGCTTGTTCCAGCTCCGCGGCGCTCACCTCGGTGGTGCGCATGGCGGCTAGTTCCTGTTCCACCAGCAGCCGCGCCTTGGAGACGTTCTGCGCATCGCAGCCATAGGTTACCGAATAGGTGGCCCGTGTTTCGGTCGCGCGCAAGACGTTGTCCACGTTGTAAACGTACCCGGCTTTCTGCCGCAAATCGCGGTACAGGCGCGTCGCGTAAAAACCGCCCCCCAGCACGTGATCGCCGAGCTGCAGAGCGTAGTAATCGGGATGGAAGCGATTCACTGCGACCTCCTCGGCGAGCTCCACCGTGTCCTGCACCTGGGTCGGATCCGGCACGTTGATGGTGGCGGCCCGGTTGGCAGGCACAGCCGGAAGAGTCACGGCGGGCTTCGCCCCCTCACTTTTCCAGGCGCCGAACCACTTCTCGATCACCGGCCGGGCTTCCTCGGGCGTAATGTCGCCAATCACTGCGATGGTGGTCATGTCGGGGCGAAACACCTTCGAGTAATAGGCTTTCACGTCGGCCAACGTTAAAGCGGAAACCGATTGCGGTGTGGTCTCGCGGGTTGCTGGATCGTTTTTCGGCAGAAGCGCCAGTTCCAGGGCGCGATGGAAACGATACTCCGGACTGGCAAGCGTGCCCTCGGTCAGTTGCGCCACTTGGCCGCGTACCACCTGGAAGGCATCCGGCGGCATGGCCGGGTGCAATTGGTTATCCGCTAGCAGCTCCACGCCCTGCGCGAAATATTGTTTCAGCACTTTCAGATTGAAGTTCACTCCGCCGGTCTCGGAAGCGGCGATATCGTCCAAAGCCTTCTGGAACGCCAGCCGGTCGCGGCTCTCGGTGCCGTAAGAAAACAGCTCGGCCAGCACATCGTCGGCGCCGTCCTTGCCCGGCGCAGTCTCCAAATCCGCCTCATGTTTGACGGCGCCGGCCACGGTGACAGTCGGGCTGGTCCGTTCGGTTCGGACGATCAGGCGCAGCCCGTTGGCGAGCGTCATATCGGTGGGACGGGCGGGCGCCTCCGGCACTTTCAAGCTCTTCACCGAGGCTTCCGCCCACTCCGGCAGCGCCACCGGCTTGGTGGGCGCCGCCGTGGTCACCTCCGCGCCGCCGAAACCCGTGCTGGAAACCGCTTCACCGGAGGCCGATGGTTTCAGCGTGGCCACAATCGCGCTGGTGACGGTCAGGTAACTCTTCGCCACCCGGTTTACGTCCGCCACCGTGACCTTCTTCATCGCTTCGACCAGGTCCTCCGGCGATTGGCGGCCCTCCGCGGCCAGCGCTTCCGACCAGGTTGCCGCCAGATCCGAGATGGAGTTCCGCTCAAATTCCGCACCCGCGATCTCCCCCTTCTTGGCCGCGTCCACCAACTCCGCCGGCACGCCTTTCTCCGCATAGCCCGCCAGGATCTTCTTCACTTCCGCCGTAATCGGCGCCGGATCGGCTCCG
>JBEKYD010000312.1:0-8681 GCA_049511335.1 Bryobacteraceae bacterium
GCATAGCGCCGCGGCGGCGCCGGTCATGATCCAGAGGGCGATGCGGGTCACATGATCCGCCGTATAACCGGCTCCGTAAACTACTCCCTGGGTGGAGTACAGAAGTTCATAGTGTCCCAGGCAAAATCCCCATGCCCAGCTTGCGACTAGGACAAAGGACAGGATGGATAGATGTGGAACGACCTTCACGCTTCGGCCCTCCATGCGTCCGCCGCGACTGAACCGCAGGTACCCGAAGTACGCGTAGAAGGCCAGGACGGCCAGGAGCGTGATCAGCGCCAATGCAGTCAGGCTGCTCTGCAAGAGTTCATAAAAGGGTAGGCGGAACAGATAAAACCCGGCGTCGACCCCAAAGAGAGGATCGGGCAATCCAAAGGAGCCGCCATAACGAAAGCGGAGATACGTGTCCCATTGCCCATAGAAGATAACCGCAAAGATTAGGGCGGCGGCGCCGGCGATCGCGGCCATGGCCACCTTCAAAACCACGGGAGAGATCTGAAAGCCGAGTTTCGCGGCAACGGCAGACTCGCTTGTCAAATTACCCGCTCGAAAAGTGGCGCCGTTTCTCGCCGCAAAGCGCAGATTGATCCAAAGGTATAGCAGCGCGACAACGAAGGCAGCGGCAAACAGTTCCCATCGCAGGGAGAACAGCGTCCAGAAGACGCCCGAGTAACCGAGCTGCCCCATCCACAGCCCCTTCTGCACATATCCGGAGATGACGGCCAGGATAGCAATGAGGGCGGCCGTTGCAAGAATGATGAGTTTGAGCGTGCGCCATCGCGCGAAAATGCCGTAATGTCCAATGCCTCTACCCTCTTCGCCTGAAGGCAGCCTTGGCTGATCGGCGTGTATTGGTTTCTCCACCTGCATTGGTTGCTCGACCTGAGTTGGTTGCTCGATCATTCCTGTACCACCTTTCTCTTGGTCCGAAACACGGGCCAATTACTACGGGCCGGTCCAACAAGGTTCCAGGCGTCCGACTGGACCGTGACAACACTTCCAGCGGATACAACTGCACGGTCCACGGCATTCGCTTCTTTAGACATCCGGTGTGCTTCAGGGGCGCAGGCCATCGTCGGGGTATTTAGGCGAATGAGCATTGCCTTGAAACCGTTTAACCCGCCAGCCGTGCGCCGTTGCTGCATTTGGAAGCGGCCCCTCGACGAGCTGGATGCAGTTGGAAGCGCAACGGCGAATCTCCAGTCGATTATGAGCACTTGATTCGCCACTTGGAGGCGGTGGAGCGGGGAAGACCAAGGGGCTATGTTAGGAAAAGGCCAAGAACCGCCTGACCTTGACGGCCTGCGAGACCCGCGTCGCAGAGGTAAACCGCTCCTCGTTTCTTCGCGAGCTATGCAACGGACGGGTATGGAACCGGGCATTCGCAGATGGCGTCGGCAAATCCCGCACTTTCAGGTGCAGATATTGCTTTCGAATCCGGTGGCCTCCCGCTGCCCCGGCCCAGGTGCCTAACACCTCCGAACTGGTCCCGTTCTGGAGCATCTCGTGCTAGCAACCATTGGCGGTCCACTGATCTCCGCGTGGAGGTGAGAAAGTGGAATTCGTATGTTAAGGGAACGGTTCGGCTGTCGGCGATACCGCTTCTGGTCGGTCTTCCGTTCCGTCAATGGATAGGTGGGGTGATGCTGAGCATCCGGAAAATTCTTGTCCCTGTTGTGTTCACGGATACTTCCAAGCAGGTCGTCCGCCAGGCCGCTTGGTTGGCGCGCCTCTTTCATGCGGAGGTGATCCTGCTGCACGTCGTACCGCCTCTCAGCTACCCCGTCGGCGCGCTGGAGAGCGGGGACGAGATCACCGCGCGGGATTTGCACGCGCACATCGTCCAACTGGCTGAGAAGGATCTGGATCGGGCGCTACGGCCAGAGCTCGATGGGATTGTTGTCACACGCGTGCTGGTCAGAGGCGACCCGGCCCAAGAAATCGCGAAGACAGCTCGCGACCGCAACGCCGGCCTGATCGTGATGTCGACCCATGGCCATGGGGCGTTCTACCGCTTTCTGCTGGGCTCAGTGACAGCGAAGGTGCTGCACGAAAGCCATTGCCCGGTCTGGACAGGCGCTCATATGGAGGAGGCGCCGGCGCGCGAGTTCTCGATCCGTCGCGTCCTCTGCTCGGTGGATTTGAGCCCTCACAGCCAGCACACCCTGTCGCTGGCCGCCGAGTTTGCCGCGGCTGCCGATGCAGCGCTTACGCTCGTCCACATCACGGCCGGAGTGGAGACTTGGGGCCCCGGCGGATCCCACGTCGACTTTGCGTGGAAGGAGATGATCGTCGGCTTCGCCACCAAAGAGATCGCTAAGCTTCAGCAGGACGTGGGCACCGACGCCGAAGTCATCATCGATAGCGGCAATGTTCCGAAGCTGTTGAACCGAGCGGCGGAGCAAACGGAGGCTGACGTCCTGGTCATCGGACACAGCCCCGGGCAAAGCCATCTGGGGGACAACGGCGAAGGCTATGGGATCATTCGGGAATCGCACATCCCGGTCCTGAGCGTCTGCTTTTCGTAAAATCCTTTTTCCCGCGGATTTCTCGGCAGCCGGCCGAGCCATGGTCCCCTTATGTCCGCGAGATGGCCGGTTTCCTCGGCCGGTGCGTTGAAATTGGCGGTTGCGTTTCCTGGAGGCGCCGGCGCGACCTACCAAACAAACATGCGGGCGCCGCCGCCAGATTGGCGGGTCCGCCCGGTTTGGGTGAAACTATCGTGTACTGGCGCCGCGCTCTCGCCGCTCTCGCCAACCATACTGCTGCCAGTATTCGGTTCGCTGCCCACGAGTTCTTCAACTCTCATCGCATCGTGGCGGTTCATGATCTCAGCCGCGTTGTCCACCTGTTCGTTCGATCCTGTCGCGAAAACGAGGACGCCTCCACGCCGCACTCCTTGGACATACGCGCCCGCCTCCTGATCGCTTGCCCCGATTGCCCTGAGCTCCCGACCCAAACCGACCTCGAAGTCGGTGCGTGGGGTACTCATAGCCCCGTCGACCGCAATGTCCCGCGGCTCTCCGAGAATGCGGATCTCGTTCCGAGGGAACGCACTGGCATCGAGGTCGTGGACGACTTGGTCCGCCACGCCCGCATGCTCAAACAAACCAACTGCCGTTTTTGACATATTGCACCTCTGGCTAAAGCTCGCGTACAACCAAAATCATCGGGAGCCCTGCCTCACTATTGGGCACGACAAGGGCCAAACGTCCCTGGACGGGAACACACGTATGGTCATAGCGCGGAGGGGCCTCCTCGGAGAGTCAAATGAGAGGAAGCACTGCCGTTCTGGAAGTCTGCCCGGCGCCTCACCCGGCTGGTTTTGCCGGCTCCGTGTTGGCAGATTTCGCATTACAGGTGCAGCCTTTTCGTATCGGTCAGGGGTTTTCGTGGACGCCGACGCTGGCTTTGCGGCCTCAGCCTGCAAATATATAGCAGGGTTTCTGCGATCGGCCAGCGTCGCGGCTGTCCCGCTACATTGTCAACTTGTGGCTAATTTGAGGATTTGGAGCCTCTATCGGGGAAGACGAGGCCCCGAATCAGGGCACGCAGTTGCGCCGGGACGAACGGCTTGGCCAGAAAATGCCAGCCTTCATTGAGCACAAGCGTTCCGCCGGCGAATCCGGACATCATCAATACCTTGAGCTGCGGCCGATCCACGCTCATTTGAGTGGCTAACTCGATGCCGCTCATTACCGGCATTTGGAAGTCGGACAAGAGAAGATCTATCTCGCCTTTGTAGTCTTTCGATTGTTGAAGCGCAGCTTTACCGCTCCTGGCCGTCAGGACGTGGTAATCGCCTTCCACCAGCAACCTGGAAACGAATTTCAAGATAGCTGGGTCATCGTCGACCACGAGAATGGTCCTTTGATCGTGTTGAGCTCCAATGGGCTGTTCCATCTGTACCTTCACAAGCCGGGAGTTGCCGCCTGTGCCTCCTCGCGCAGTTCCGCGATCCGATTCTGCAGCGTCCGCAGGCTAATCCCTAACATTTCCGCGGCGAGTTTACGATTGCCGTGCACGTGCTCGAGCGTGAGCTTGATGTAAGTCTCCTCGACTTTTATGAGTGGCTGGCCAGGCTGGAGCATTGCGGGACCCTGATAGCCGGACGATGGCCGGCCATACGGGCCGGGGCTTACACCGTTCGCGGGGCAAGCAAGATTGGTGAGCCGGATCAGGCCCTCGCCTGCTATGATGGCGGCTCGCTCCAGAACGTTGCGCAGCTCCCGCACATTACCGGGCCAATCGTACCGGTGGAAACGGTCCAGCACTTCGGCATCGACCCCGGTAATGCGCGTGCCGTGTTTCTTGTTCACATTCTGCAGCATGACCTCGGCGATAGGCGGAATATCTTCCTTGCGCTCACGCAGGGGCGGGATTACGATCTGGAATACGCTCAGCCTATAGTAAAGTTCTTCTCTCAAATGCGACCCGATTTCCTGACTGGTCGCGGCAAGTACCCGAGCGTCCACTTCGATTTCGCGCTTGCCGCCCAGCCGCCGCACCCGCAAGTCCTCGAGAACCCGCAGCAATTTCGGCTGCGTGGACCGCGGCATCTCGCCGATCTCGTCGAGAAACAAAGTGCCCCCGTGCGCTTGTTCGAAGCAGCCGGCCGAGCGCTCCATGGCCCCCGTGAATGCGCCTTTGTCGTGGCCGAACAATTCGCTCTCAATCAGAGTTTCGGGTAAGGCGGCCGCATTGATCGCCACGAAAGGGCCATCGCTGCGGGGGCTGCACTTATGGATTTCCCGGGCAACCAGTTCCTTTCCGGTGCCACTCTCTCCACGGATCAATACGGGCACCGAGGTGGGCGCAACCTGCCTGATTAGCGAGAAGGTCTGCCGCATCGCCGGCGAGGTTCCTACCAGGTCCCCGAGTACGCCGCGAAGACTCAGGTCGCGCCTGAACTCGTCGGCTTTCTGCAGACTTCTTTTGTGGCGAATCGCGCGATTCACCAGGATCTTGAAGGCGCGCGGTTCCACCGGCTTCTCCAGGAACCAGAATGCCTTGAGGTCATGGACGGCGGAAAGCGCCTTTTCCATGCTGCCGAAGCCGGTGAGCGCGATTGCCGGAGTGAGGTCGCCGCGTTCCTTCAGGTGCCGGAGCAGTTCAAAGCCGTCCATGCGCGGCATGACTAAATCCGAAACGATGACGTCTGCGTGGAAGGCTATGAGCCGTTCCAGTGCGTCCCGCCCGTCGGCCGCTACCTGAGTGTCAAGATCACAATCGGAAAGCATGGCGGCCAAGGCGCTCCGCTGCCGCTCGTCATCGTCGACGATGAGGACCCGGCCCGAAACCGCAGATTGGCGGGGCATGACGAAACCTACCAGGGCTTCTTGGAATGCAGCGACACCGCTGGATAAGGCCAACGCGAGAATTCCCTGTCGGCGGCAACGATTCTCTCAACCAAAACGGAGCCGAAGTCATCCAACAATTCCATAAACGTCTTAGTCCGCTCTGGCGTCCGCAGGCGGCGGAGCGCTACCAGCCGATTGGGATTCTCGAGCGTTTCAGCCGCCTTCTCCACGGCGACTATCGAAATGCTCGCATAGCCGAAGGTGCCATCGGAATTCCACGGACCCATTTGCCGCACCACCGGTCCGAATCGTGTTTCGAGACCCTTCAGCTCATCATCGGTCAAAACAATCGCTTCCATTCTATTCTCTCCACGAGAGCCTATGTTCCCGTTGCCGCCAGTTGTTCGATTCCCTTTGCGGACTTCCTTTGTTTGGTGCGGCGGATATGGACGCCGTGACGATCCTGCCAATGTTGTCCGGCGACACTGACGATTCGGCTTACTTCGTTTTCGTCAAACGGCTTCGCCAGCACGTCCCAGGCTCCGAGATTCAGGGCTTCCGCCCATAACCGTTCGTCCGCCACGCGGGAAGTTACGATGAGGAGAGGGGGATCCGGAAGAAGCGAGATGTGGTCCAACATCTCCCCCCAAGTGCCCGGCGTGATATCGCAATCGAAAATTACGATAGGAATGGGTATTTCCCGCAACACCGCAAGGGCCGAAGCGACCGCGGCGCTTGCGACCACGGTCCAGTCGAATTTGAGCATGCGCTCCAGAGAAGCGCAGTCTTCATCGTTGGGGCTGACACACAGAATGACATTCAGAGCGGGCTCAAGTCCGGGCGGCTTCTTCATGCCGTCCCATCCTTTGGTTTGCGATCGGCTCTCTGCCACGTTCCCTCCAATCGGAATCACGAGCCCCGCGTAAAGCGGGGGCAACAGGAAGATGTGAAGCAAACGTGGCTAGTAATTGACGGCATGGGTCGGCACTCCCAGGCACCCTGCCTCATGGGTTCACACACCGTGACCCCGCGGGCCCTGACGCGGCAGCGCTTTGGAGATCGGCAATCCGGCGATCCGCAAGGCGCTGCCTCAGCCTACGATTTGAAATCAGTCGATTATTCTTCCTTTTGATACTAGAACTCGGGTTGGCCGAATGGAACTAGGAGAATGCCTAGTAGATTTATTGCAGCACCGTTACAGCGAAATTCGGTTTGACGCCGGACTTTCGTCGAGAGTGTTGGGTGGCGTCCGATGCGTGCCCTTGTCCGACGCTCTGGCATGTTATCGGGCTTCGTAACCCTCCTGATTTCGGTCACGGATTGTGCGCCAGCTTCTGCTGCCCCGGTACTAATTATAAGTACCCAGTTTCGGAAATTCAGTAAGTATTCCAGGACAACCGCCGCGAAACCGAATACTAATTATAAGGAACGGCGCACGATTAACTTCACAACCGCCGCCGTGGCGCACGCACTCCTGCTATCTTGGCGCGGGTGGCGCGCTACGCTGGGCCAGGCTCCCAGTCTGGCTGTCAAGCCTGCTGAGCCGACAGTCCGAGATCCTGATGCCGCCGCCGGCCATTTTCCAGACAGTGAGGAAAATAAGCTGACCCAACTCACGGGGAGTCTGCGCGGGAAACCAGGTGGGACAGACGGGACAGACGATCGTTTTTTGTCGTCTGTCGAGCGGCTGGCCTGGCGAGAGCTTGACACAGACCACCAAAAACGATGGTCTGTCCCACCACTGGGTCACCCGAACATGGATCAACCGAACTTCCACGACCTCAGGAGTTCGGAGAGTCCTCGCGGCTCTTCTTCCGGGGGGCAAAGCCGGGCCGGGGGGCAAGAGGGCCAGCCTGAACTATATCGACCCGGCCAGCGAAGCGCTGGTCGAAGGTCCCGCTATGCCGCAAAGCGGCGCCGTCCGGGTTGAGATTCGCTCCTAGGCGGCGGCGGTTTGGGACTTGCCGAGGCAGCAGCGCTTGTATTTTCGGCCGCTGCCGCAGGGGCACGCTTGGTTGCGCCCGATTTTGGGTTGCGAGCGGCGGTAGGGTTTCGGCTTTTGTGCATTTTTGTGCAGATTTTCAGTTGTGCATTCTTGTGCAACAGAAGGCTCTTTTTGCGGTTGCTCCGGAGGGGTGTTGTTGAAAGTAGGGGACTTCCTGGTTTTGGACGGGGAGGAAGGCATGGCGGTCTGGATGATGAAAATGGCGGCTTTGAGACGGACCGACGGGGAGGATTTGGGATCTTGGAGGACTTCGCGGAGGGAATCGAAGGCCAGGTCGGCGAGCTGTTGAGCGCGTTCGCGGAAGATGAGGGCGCAGCCGGACTCGAGATCGGCAAGGGCCTGTTGGAATTGAGGAGAACTGCTGCGCCAATTGGCGATGGTGTTGCGGTGAACGCCGGCTGCGGCGGCGGCTTGGGTGAGGCTGGCGCCGCTGGACAGGGCGTCGATGACCTGGAATTGTTGACTGGAAAGATGCGAATCGTTCATGGGGCCAACTTACGGCTCCACGATAGCGCGCGAGCAGGTAAGCGACGGGGTGCGCGGAAGGTGCGGATTGGCTGTAGCTCTATGAAACGGTGGGGGTAAAAAATATATCGAAAGTCTGTGACCGTCCTTTTCGTGGGCCGGCGAATGGTGGGGACTTGTGCGTGGAACCGGCGCCGGCTGGAGCGGGTTTAGAGGAAACGCGCGGGATGGCCCTGGGTTTCCCGAACCTGTGGGAGCGGTCTGACTGATTCGCCAGTTCTGGGATTCAGCGACTGCGCGAACACGCTGAAAGCAAACGAACGGCGATCTGCCACACATTCGAGCAGGCTCGTATCTGCATGATAATTGAAGAGTTGCAGATCGCGAAGGGCTCACGTCAGGCTGTCCCCTTCGGCCCCCCCTTCGGCCCCCACGTCAGGCTGTCCCCTTCGGCCCCCTTGATACAATCTCCCTATGCCCTGCACACCACCACCTAGAGATCTTTTTGCAATGCTGACGGGCCTCGCTCCAGTGGTTGCGGTTTTGGTCGCTGTTGGGGTCGCGCTGGTTCAGGCATATCTTCAACAAACGAGCTTGAAGTACAGTCTGTTCGACAAACGGTATGAGGTTTACAGAGCGGTTGATACTTTCTTGGCGGGCGTCTTTGCTGCCAGCGGCACCGTGAGTAATGGGTCGGTGCATAAATTTCGCGCGGAGACAGCCCATGCGGAATTCTTGTTCAATAAGGACGTTCTGGATTTCATTAATTCAGTGTCCGGTAAAGCGCTGGAGCTAGCCTCGATTTCCACGGTACTGCCTTGACCTAACATTTCGCTGGTTTCACGGCTCTAGGCGAAGCGGATCAGGAGCTGTTTGTTGCCGAACCACGGCATTTTCGTGGGCCTGTCCGC